>CAXBHG010000071.1:0-10831 GCA_963975385.1 uncultured Brevundimonas sp. | reverse complement strand
CTCCAGCCAGACGGCCAGCATCAGTTCCTGGACCTTGCGCTTCAGGTTCTGGTCCGGGGTCAGGAACAGGTTCTTGGCCAGCTGCTGGGTCAGGGTCGAGCCGCCCTGGACCACGCGTCCGGCGCGCATATTGGCGGCCATGGCCCGCGACATGCCGATCGGATCGAAACCCGGATGCATGTAGAAGCGGCGGTCCTCGATGGCGACGAAGGCGGCCGGGACATAGTCGGGCAGGGCATCGAGATCCGCGGGCGGGGCCTGCTGGGTGCCGCGCACGGCGATCAGGGCCCCGTTGCGATCCAGATAGGTGATCGAGGGCTGGCGGTCGATTTCGTACAGGGCCGAGGTGTCAGGCAGGTCGCGTGCGAACACGGCGAAGAAGACCAGCAGGAAGATGGCCCCCCAGATGCCGAGCACCATACCCCAGTACAACAGGCGTTGCAGGGGCGTGCGCCCGGCACCGTCACCCTTGCCGGGACCGAGCCCGAACCAACGCCCAGACCCTGGACCCGCCATGAATACCCTCTCGTCAACCGCCGTTCGGTCCTAGACCATTCGACGCGACACGCAAACGCCCCGCGTCCGTCCGCGGACGGTGACGGGGCAATCCGCCGAAACCATGACCTTGGCGGCGATGATTCTAAAAATGCGTTCACGTCCGGGGCGAGCCATCGGGGCGCGTCCCGGCGGCTCGCTATCGCCCGGGTCGGGACCCGGTCAACCGGGCCCCGGTGTCGAACGGCCTATTGCAGGAAGGCTTCAACCTCGGCGGCGAAGCGCTCGGGCTGGTCCAGCATGATGAAATGGGCGCTGTCGTCGATCCGCTTCAGCTTGACCCCCGGCAGACGGGCGAACGATCCGGCATAGATGCCGTCGGTGATCTCGTCCGTCATCCGCGGATCGTTGAATTTCGCATAGACCACCTCGGTCGGGGCGGTGATGCGCGACAGCTCCGGGCCCAGGTCGGTGACGATCAGCTCGCGGTAGGCGGCGGCCGAGACCGTGCGATCCGAGGCGAGGCTGTCTTCCAGCGGGCCGGCGCGCAGACCCTCGGTCAGGATCATGCTGCTGATCGTTGATTCCAGCTGGGTCCGGTAGGCGTCCTCCGGGCCGTTGGCCATGCCGGCCTGGATCTGGTCGGCGACCGGGGTCAAGGACTCGGGCGTCGCGCCGGGTCCGCCGAACATCGCCCCCATGAAGGGGATCATGTCGACGACCATCAGCTTGCCGACCAGGTCGGGATGGCGGGCGGCCAGCATAAGGGCGATGGTGCCGCCCATCGAATGACCGATCACCGCGGGCTGCTCCAGTCCCTGTTCCTGGATGTAGCGGGCCAGGTCCTCGGCCACCGGGGCCGAAACCGGCCCCTCGGCATTGTCCTTGGCCGCCGCCCCGGCGAAGCCCTGGATATGCAGGCGATGGACCCGGTAGTGACCACCCAGGGCCGCGACGGTGCTGTCCCAGACTTCCGGTGAGGAACCCAGGCCCGGGATCATGATCACATCCGGGCCGTGGCCGTCGACGCGGACATGGAACCGCCCCGACTCGAAATCGGCATGGTGGTGGCCGTGGCCGGCGGGGGCCGCAGCCTCGGTGCCGTGGCCGGCCCCATGGCTCTGGGCCAGGGCGGCGGGGGCCGAAAGGATGAGGCAGGCGGAGGCGAGAAGGACGGTGCGGATCATGGTGGTTTCCCTGGCTGAGACGTCAGAATGCCCCATGTGCTTTGGGACGTAAAGCGCTTTATTGAAATCTGCCCGGACACCCTCTCGGCGACGGCGGCGCAGCTTGGTACAGAGGGGTATGAAGACATCAGCCGCCGATCCGGTCCAGCCCCGTGACGCCGCCAAGGCCCCGCCGACCGCCTTCGGCACCGGCTTTGTCCGCGACGCCTGGTATTTCGTCGCCCTGGCGCGTGACGTGGGCCCGGCCTCGCTGGCGCGCTACATGCTGCTGGGCGAGCCGGTGCTGGTCGGCCGCACCCGCGCCGGCCAAGTCTATGCGCTGCGCGACATATGCCCGCACCGCGCCGCCCCCCTGTCGGCCGGCAAGCTGGTCGAGCATCCGGGCGAGGGCGAGACGGTCGAGTGCTGCTACCACGGCTGGCGTTTCCGCCCCGACGGGGTCTGCGCCGCCATCCCCTCCCTGGTCGAGGACCAGCCCTATGAGACCGACCGCATCCGCGTGCGATCCTATCCGGTGCGCGAAAGCCAGGGATTGGTGTTCGTCTGGATGGCCGCCGATCCGCGCGCTCCGGCCGATCCCGACCATGAGCCGCCGCTCTTCCCCGGCGTCGTCGGCGGCGGGGCGAAACTGGTCGAGGCGATGGATTTCGACGCCCATATCGACCATGCCGTCGTCGGGCTGATGGACCCGGCCCACGGCCCCTATGTGCATCAGCAGTGGTGGTGGCGCTCGACCCGGTCGATGCATGAAAAGGCCAAGGCCTTCGCGCCGCGCGAGCAGGGCTTCGCCATGGTGCGCCATGCCCCGTCCTCGAACAGCCGCGCCTATCGCATCCTCGGCGGGGCCCCGGCGACCGAGATCACCTTCCGCCTGCCGGGCTATCGCTGGGAACATATCCAGGTGGGCAAAAAACAGGTGCTGGCCCTGACCTGCCTGACGCCGCTGGACGACCGTCGCACCCGCATCACCCAGATCTTCTGGTCCGACCACTGGGTGTTCGCCCTGGCCCGACCGTTCCTGCGTCCGGGGGTGCGCGCCTTCCTGCAGCAGGACGGCGGCATGGTGAATCTGCAGAACGAGGGCCTGCGCCATGACCCGGCCCTGATCTGGATCGACGACGCCGACAAACAGGCCAAATGGTATCAGCAGCTGAAACGCGAATGGACGAAGAGTCGGGCCGAGGGCCGCCCCTTCGTCAATCCGGTCAAGCCGGCCGTCCTGCGCTGGAAGAGCTGACCGTTTCCGGTCGCCCTACTGGCGGATCAGCACACCGGCGAGGATCAGGTCCAGCTGTTTGCCGGCATGGGTGGTCAGCTGTTCCAGGGTCCAGCCGTCATAGGCGGCGCGACGGAAATTCGACAGGAAGGCGTCCCAGACCAGCTCGCTGACGAGGCGGACGTCGGTGTCCTGCTTCAGCTCGCCGCTGCCGACGCCCGACTGCAGTACATCGCTGATGACCATGACCAGGTCCTTGATGGCGACGCGGGTGCGCAGCTCGGCGGCCTGGGGCTGGAACCACGACCGGGCCACGACCGCCTGCACCAGCGGCAGCTGGTCCAGCGAGGCATGGTAGCCGGCGCTCATCGCACCCAGCAGTCGCGCGCGCAGCGGGGCGTCGGCGACGACGCCGCCCTTCAGGATGTCGGTCATCCGCGCCATGTCCTGGCCCAGCACCGCCTCGAACAGCTCGGCCTTGTCCTGGAAATTGGCGAACACGGCCCCGGTCGACATGCCGGCCCCCTTGGCGATGTCGCGGATGGTGGCCGCGTCATAGCCGCGCTCGGCGAACAGGGTCCGGGCGGCGTCCAGCACCTTCTGCCGGGTGCGGACCTTGGCGGCCTGGCGCCGGTTCAGGCGCGGCTGGGTCGTATCGGCTTCGGTGGTGCGGGACTGGTCGGGGTTACTCATGAACGTGATGACTCGACTTGGGGAGAGGGCCGCGGTCCGGGGAGAGGCGCGGGTCGGCAACGGAACGGAGGGTCCGGCGCGGGCCGGAGACACCGGGAGCCGCATCGGGCGAAGGCGGGGCTTTCATCACGGAACGATGACCAAATTGGGGTGTGGAGATTAATGCTCCCTTCCCGTCCTGCGGCGTTTTGACCCGATCAGTTGCCGGGGCGCAGCGAGCCCGTCCGCGTCGCCGCCCGCAGGGCCCGGGCCGGCCGCCGCTCGACTCCCTCGGGCATGGCCTCCTGGAAGACGGTACGGAATTTCGCCCGCCGTTCGTGGATCGAGGCCAGCACCAGCCCCATGGGCACGCCCAGGTCGACCAGGGTGTTCTCGGCCAGCTGCAGGCTGGCCTCGGTCGTCTCGGGCACGGCATCGGTGACCCCCAGCCGGTACAGGCGCACGGCATGGCGATCGTCGCGGGCGCGTGCCACCAGCACCAGGTCCTTGCGCAGGGCCCGGGCCGCGATCACCACCTCATCGACCTTGCCCGGGGCGTCCATGGTCACGACCAGGGCCCGCATCTCGTCGATGCCGCAGCGGGCCAGCAGGTCCTGACGTCCGGCGTCACCGTAATAGACGTTGAAGCCGTCGCGCCGTCCGGTCGCCACCGTGGCGGGATCGGTGTCCACGGCGACGAAGGCCTGGCCGTGTTCGGTCAGCATTTCACCGACCAGCCGCCCGACCCGGCCGAAGCCGACGATCAGTACCTGACCCTGGGCGGGCGGGGGCTCCATCGCCTCGGGCGGCAGCATGGTCGGGGCCATCCGGATCGCCTCGCGGAGGAATTTCTGGCCCAGAATGGCCATCAACGGCACGCTGAAGATGCTGATCGTCGCCGCCAGCATCAGGGTGCGGGCAAAGGCCGGATCGACCACGCCCTCGGCCATGCCGGTGCCCAGGATGACGAAGGCGAACTCGCCTGCCGGTCCCAAAACCAGGGCGGTCTCGATCGCGGTGCGCGCGCCCAGACCCCATTTCCGCGCCAGGCCGAAGATGATGGTGGCCTTCAGGGCGATCAGGCCGGCGGCCAGGGCGAAGACCCCGACCGGATTGGCGGCGACGGCGTCGAGGTCCAGCGAAATGCCGACCCCGACGAAGAAGACCCCCAGCAGCAGCCCCTTGAACGGTTCGATCGAGACCTCGATCTCGCGCCGGAACTCGGTCTCGGCCAGCAGCAGGCCGGCGATCAGCGCCCCGAGACTCATCGACAGGCCGGCCGCCTGGGCGGCGACCCCGGCCCCGACCACCACCAGCAGGCAGGTGGCGATGAACATCTCCTGGCCCTGGCCGCGGCCGCGGGCGCGCGCCACCGAGCGGAACATGGGCCGCAGCACCAGCCGTCCCAGCAGCACCAGCATGGCCAGGCCGACGGCGGCGGGGATCAGGGTGAACAGGGCCGAGCCCAGCAGGGCCGGACTCAGGTCGCCGCCACTGTGGCCCAGGGCGGCCAGAACCGTGATGGTGATCAGGATCGGGGCCACGGCCAGGTCCTGGGCCAGCAGGACCGAGAAGGTGGCCCGCCCGGCCAGGGCCTTGAGCCGGCCGCGCTCGGCCATCACCGGCATGACCACGGCCGTTGAGGACAGGGCCAGGCCCATGCCCAGCACCGCGGCCGACACCAGGCTCTGCCCCATGACCATGAAGACCGCCGACAGGGCCACGGTACAGGCCAGCACCTGGGACAGGCCGAAGCCGAACACCAGACGCCGCATCGATTTCAGCCGCTCCCATGACAGCTCCAGGCCGATCATGAACAGCAGGAAGGAGACGCCCAGTTCCGCCAGCTGACGAATCTGGGTCGGGTCGCTGATGGTCAGCCAGGTCAGCCAGCGCGCATCCACGGCCAGACGCCCCAGTCCGTCCGGACCCAGCAGCACCCCGGCGGCGAGGAAGCCCAGCACGGGGCTTATGCGGAACCGGTTGAACAGGGGCACCACCACCCCGGCCGCGGCCAGGAAGACCACCAGATCCTTGTATTCGCCGCCGCCGTGGCCTGGTGCCATGTCTGTCATTCCGTTCGGGGAGTGGGGTTGTGGTCCACAGTGTCGCCCGGAACCCGGGTCCATGGCGAGCCGCCAGCCCCTCTTTCATGACAAATATTTTAGACCGCGCGGCCGCCGGGGCGGGTAGGGTCACCGCCGACCTGTCCCATTGCGACCCCAAGACGAGGAAGTCCCGTGAAGAAATTGCTGATCGGTGCCGCTGTCGGTGCCCTGCTCCTGCCCGCCTCCGCCGTCCTCGCCTCCGACGATCACGGCCATGCCTGCGTCGATGAGGCCTGCACCGTCTTCGCCCTGTTCCAGGCCCCGGCCGAGGGGGCGACCGTCCAGGGTTACCAGGGCATCGAGACCCCGAAATACGGAACCTGGGGCTTCAACCTGGCAGGCCGGGACACCTCGGTCTCCCCCGGCGACAGCTTCTTCCGCCACGCCAACGGCACCGCCTTCGACGCCCTGCAGATCCCGTCGGACCGCACCAGCTACGGCTCGTTCAACCTGCTGCGGGAACTGTCCGACAACCGGGTCAAGGTGATGATCGACGCCCTTGCGGCGCGCACCGACCTGACGGCCGGTTCGGATGAGCAGAAGATCGCGGACGCCTATCGCGCCTATATGGACGAGGCCCGTATCGAGGCGCTGGACGCCCAACCGCTGCAGCCGTACCTCGCCGCCATCCGCGCCGCCGACACCCACGACAAGGCCGCCGTCTATATGGGTCAAACCCAGGGACGCATCGGCGGCTCCATCTTCGGCACCGGCATCTCGACCGACCAGAAGGCCCCGACCCGCTACGTCGTCTCGACCGGCCAGTCAGGCCTCGGCCTGCCGAACCGCGACTACTATCTGGAAGAGCGCTGGGCCGGGAAAAAGGCGCTGTACCGCGCCTATGTCGAGCGCATGCTCGACATGATCGGCTGGGAGAATCCGGCCGCCAACGCCGACGCCATCCTCGCCTTCGAGACCCGGATCGCCGAGGCCCACTGGACCCCGGTCCAGAACCGCAACCGCGACGAGACCTACAACGAATACACCATCGCCCAGCTGGCCGACGAGGCACCGGGCTTCCCGTGGCAGGACTACTATACGGCCGTCGGCGTCGGTGAGGTCCCGCGCCTGATCGTCCGCCAGGACACGGCCATGCCGAAGATCGCCGCCATCTACGCCGAGACGCCGATCGCGGTGATCCAGGCCTGGCAGGCCTTCCACACCACGGATGACGGTGCCGGCCTGCTGTCGCGCCGTTTCGCCGACGCCCAGTGGGAGTTCCGCTCGCGCGACCTGAACGGCCAGCCGATGCAGCGCCCCCGCGACAAGCGCGGCATCAGCTTCGCCGAAGGCATGCTGGGCGAGGCCGTCGGCCGCCAGTATGTGGCCGAATATTTCCCGGCCGAGTCCAAGGCCAAGATGGAGGAACTGGTCGCCAACCTGCGCATCGCGCTCGGCAACCGCATCAACACCTATGACTGGATGGGAGCCGAGACCCGGGCGGCCGCCCAGGAGAAGCTGGCCAAATTCACGGTCAAGATCGGCTATCCGGACAAGTGGCGCGACTATTCGGCTCTTGAGATCCGCCCGGACGACCTGTTCGGCAATGCCGAACGCGGCGGCCTGTTCCGCTGGAACTACCAGCTGAACCGCCTGAACGATCCGGTCGACAAGGACGAGTGGGGCATGACCCCGCAGACCGTGAACGCCTATTACAACTCGACCAATAACGAGATCGTCTTCCCGGCCGCCATCCTGCAGCCGCCCTTCTTCGATCCCGACGCTGATCCGGCCGTCAACTATGGCGGTATCGGCGGCGTCATCGGCCACGAGATCGGCCACGGCTTCGACGACCAGGGCTCCAAGTCGGACGGCGACGGCGTGCTGCGCAACTGGTGGACCGACGAGGACAAGGCCAATTTCACGGCCCTGACCACGCGCCTCGGTGCCCAGTACAACGAGTTCGAACCGATCCCGGGCTTCAAGGTCAACGGTGCCCTGACCATGGGCGAGAACATCGGCGACGCCGCCGGCAACGCGGTGGGCCTCGAGGCCTACCATCTGTCGCTGAACGGCCAGCCGGCCCCGGTGATCGACGGCACCACCGGCGACCAGCGCTTTTTCTACGGCTGGGCCCAGGTCTGGCAGTCGAAATATCGCGACGACGCCCTGCGCAACCAGATCGCCACCGATCCGCACAGCCCGGCCGAGTTCCGGGTCATCGGCCCGGTGCGCAACATCGACGCCTGGTACGAGGCCTTCGACGTCCAGCCGGGCTCGAAATACTACCTCGCCCCGGAAGATCGCGTCCGCATCTGGTAGGTCCGCTCAGGATCGAACCGAAAGGGGCCGCAGCAGACGCTGTGGCCCTTTTTTCTGCGCATCGGTGCTCGTGGCGGCGGCCGGGATTGCGGGCATGAAAAAGCCCGCTGCGGGGGATACATCGCAGCGGGCTTTTCCTCGCTCATTGACGAGCGGACGTTTCCTCCCCGAAACGCCTCCAAGCGGCTGCTGCGTCGGAACGCTGTGCCTCTCGAGTACGTCAGAATGACGACAGCCCGGTCACAAAGTCAATCAGTCACACGCCACAGGGATGGAAAAGCCCGACTTATCAATGATAACTCACGGCCTTGTGCGCGGTGCCTCAGGACCCGGCGGCCACAATTGCCCGCACTATCGCCACCAGCTGGTCGCGCGCGACCACTGACTGGCCCGGCCGTGCGGCCTTCCAGGCCTCATTGTCGGCGACTCCGGCGGCCAGGGCGCGGCCGGCGTCGAGGTCCTTGATCGTCACCTGGCCGGCGGCGATCTCGTCCCCGCCCAGCATGATGGCGGCCGGGGCACCGCGCCGGTCGGCATATTTCATCTGCGCCTTCATTCCGGCCCGGCCGAGGTAGAGTTCGGCGGCGATGCCGGCGGCGCGCAGTTCGGCCACGGCCGCGAGATAGTGGCCCATGTCGGCCTCGGAGAAGACGATCACCACGACCGGCCCGCGCACGGCCTCGCCGGCCGCGTGCCCGGCCGCCTTCAGGGCCGAGGCCAGACGCGATACGCCGAAGGAAAACCCGGTCGCCGGCAGGGGTTGGCCGGTGAAGCGGGCGACCAGGTCGTCATAGCGACCGCCGCCGCCGATCGAGCCGTAACGCACAGCCCGGCCCTTGTCGTCGACGGTGTCGAGCAGCAGTTCAGCCTCGAACACGGCCCCGGTATAGTATTCCAGCCCGCGCACGATGGTCGGGTCGAACCGCACCGAGGACTCGCTGACCTTCATCGCCTTCAGGGCCCGGTCGATCGCGGCCAGCTCCTCCAGCGCCGCCTCGCCGATCTCGCCCAGCCCGCCCAGACGCGCCACGGCGTCCAGGGTGGCGGCACGGCCCAGGCTGTCGTCGGCGACCGCGCCGAGGAAGCCCTCGATGGTGCCTATGACCGGCGTCGGCAGGCGCGCCCCCTTGGTATAGTCGCCGGACTCATCGAGTCGGCCCTCGCCCAGCAGGGCGGCCACGCCCTCCCAGCCCAGCCGGTCGAATTTGTCGATCGCCCGCAGCGCCGTCAGCTTCTGTCCGGCGTCGGTGATGCCGCCGGCGGCGAACAGGCCGTCGAACAGCTTGCGGTTGGACACGCGGATCACCGCCTGGTCGGGCTTCAGGCCGGCCGCCTGCAGGCCATCGACGGCCATGGCGATGATCTCGGCGTCGGCCTCGGGCCGGTCCGAGCCCACGGTGTCGGCGTCGCACTGGACGAATTCGCGGAACCGGCCCGGGCCCGGCTTCTCGTTGCGCCAGACCGGCCCGTGGGCATAGCGGCGGAACGGCTTGGGCAGGGTTTCCCAGCCCTGGGCGGCGAACCGCGCCAGCGGGGCGGTGTGGTCATAACGCAGCGCCATCCACTGGTCGTCGTCGTCCTGCAGGGCGAAGACGCCCGCGTTCGGACGGTCGGCATCGGGCAGGAATTTGCCCAGGGCGTCGGCATATTCGAACGCCCCGGTTTCCAGCGGCTCGAACCCCCAGCGCTCATAGACCTCGGACACCCGGGCCACGAGGCGGCGCTCGGCCACCAGGTCGGGACCGCGGCGGTCGGCGAATCCGCGCGGGTTGCGGGCTTCGGGGCGGGGGGGCGTAGAGGCGTCGGTCATGGCGCGCGCTTACGCCATCGGCCCCGGCGGGGCAACGCCGTCGCGCCCGGCCTCAGTCCGCCGCCCGGACCAGCGGCACCCACCGGCCGTAGCTCAGGCAGCGCCACAGCCACTCCAGCGGCCCCATGCGGAAGCGGGACAGCCACAGCGGCGACCAGATCAGCTGGGCCAGCCAGACCGACCCGACCACGCCCCACAGGGCCCCGGGCCCCATGCTGCCGTACCACAGCGGCCCCCAGGGCATGTAGAACAGGCTGGCCATGATCAGGGTCTGGGTCAGGTAGTTGGTGAAGGCCATCTGCCCCACCGGCATCAGAACGGTGGTCAGCAACCCGGGCCCGAACCGGCTTATCAGGATCAGCAGGCTGGCATAGCCCAGGGTGATCAGGGTGGCCGCGCCGGCGGCGGCGGCAGCCAGGCCCGCGACCGGCAGGGTGCCGCCGGTCACCTTGATGCCCTCGGCATAGCCCAGCAGGCCCAGGTTGGCCGCGCCGATCAGGGTCATCAGCACATACAGCCAGGCCGGGGCCCGCCCCTGCAGATAGCCGGACTTGAACAGGCCCAGGCCGATCATCATCAGCGGCACCGAGGCCGGGACCAGGAACAGGCTGAAGCCCTGGACCATCGCCCAGGCCTGAAGGTTCTGCAGCATGGCCGGACCGTAGCCGCCGCGCACCTGGTCGACGATGGCCCCGATCTCGGCCGGGGTCAGGCGCGGACCGCCGCCCGAGGCCTTGGCCGCGAATTCGGGGCCGAGGGCCGACATCAGCACCGGGCCCAGCAGGGCCCCGGCCACGGTCAGCAGCGACCAGACCGCGGTGACACCGCCGCCGACCCATAGCAGCCGCCGCGCCGGCCACGACCGCATCAGCATCATCAACAGGCCGCAATAGGCATAGTGCAGCAGGATGTCGCCGTACCAGAAGGCCAGGCCGTGGATCAGGCCGAACAGGCCCAGCCAGAACAGCCGGCGGCGCAGCAACTGCCCGCGGGCTTCATTGTCGCGCTCGCCCCCGACGAGGAAGACCGACACCCCGAACAGCATGGTGAACAGGGTGCGGAACTTGTCCTGGAAGAAGAC
>CAXBHG010000070.1:0-10973 GCA_963975385.1 uncultured Brevundimonas sp. | reverse complement strand
GGCAGATGTACCGGTTCGTGGCCCCGGGCCTGTACCGCAACGAAAAGGGGGCCTTCCTGCCCTTCCTGTTCGCCGCGCCGCTGCTGTTCCTGCTGGGCACGGCCCTGGTCTATTTCGTCATGCTGCCGTTCGTCATGTGGTTCTCGCTGAGCCAGCAGATCACCGGGGCCGGGGTGTCGGCCCAGCTGCTGCCCAAGGTGTCCGACTATCTCAGCCTGGTGACGGCCCTGCTGCTGGCCTTCGGCCTGTGTTTCCAGCTGCCGGTCGTGATGACGCTGCTGGGCCTGGCCGGGATCGTCAGTTCCAAGCTGATGGCCCAGGGGCGGCGCTATGCGATCGTCGCCGTGGTCGTCGTGGCCGCCATTGTCACGCCGCCGGATCCGGTCAGCCAGCTGATGCTGGCCGTGCCCCTGGTGCTGCTCTACGAGGTCAGTATCTGGTGCGTGCGGCTGATCGAGCTGCGCAAGCGCGGTCGCGATCCCGTCGAAGCGCGCAGCTGACCGGTCGTCCGCCGGCCGTTGACAATCCGAATTGAAAAGGCCCCGGACGGTTTCCCGTCCGGGGCCTTGTCGTTGGGATCAACTGTTGATCAGCAGCTGTAGTACAGGTCGAACTCGACCGGGTGCGGATGCAGTTGCAGGCGCAGCACCTCTTCCTTCTTCAGCTCGATATAGCTGTCGATGAAGTCGTCATCCATGACGCCGCCCTTCTTGAGGAAGGCGCGGTCCTTGTCGAGGCTGTCCAGCGCCTCCTGCAGGCTGCCGCAGACCTCGGGGATGTTGCCGCGCTCTTCCGGCGGCAGGTCGTAGAGGTTCTTGTCGGCGGGCGCGCCCGGATCGATACGGTTCTCGATCCCGTCCAGACCCGCCATCAGCAGGGCCACGAAGGTCAGATAGGGGTTGCCCATCGGATCGGGGAAGCGCGCCTCGATACGCTTGGCCTTGGGCGATGAGACGTGCGGGATACGGATCGAGGCCGAACGGTTACGGGCCGAATAGGCCAGTTTCACCGGGGCTTCATAGCCGGGCACCAGGCGCTTGTAGGAGTTGGTGGTCGAGTTGGCGAAGGCGTTGATGGCCTTGGCGTGTTTGATGATGCCGCCGATGTACCACAGACACATGTCCGACAGGCCGGCGTATTTGTCGCCGGCGAACAGCGGCTTGCCCTCGCGCCAGATCGACTGGTGCACATGCATGCCAGAGCCGTTGTCGCCATACATGGGCTTGGCCATGAAGGTGGCCGACTTGCCATAGGCGGCGGCGACGTTGTGGACGACGTATTTGTACAGCTGCAGCCGGTCGGCCATGGTCAGCAGGTCGCTGAATTTCAGACCCAGTTCGTGCTGGGCCGGGGCGACCTCGTGGTGATGCTTCTCGGGCTGAAGGCCAAGGTCCTTCATGACGCCCAGCATCTCGCCGCGCAGGTCCTGGGCGCTGTCGACCGGATTGACCGGGAAATAGCCGCCCTTGGACCCCGGGCGGTGGCCCATGTTGCCTTCGGAATATTCGGACCCGGTGTTGGACGGCAGCTCAATCGAATCGAAGCTGTAGCCGGTGTCGTGCGACGCGGTGCTCCAGCGCACGTCATCGAAGATGAAGAACTCGGCCTCGGGGCCGAAGAACACCTGGTCGCCGACGCCCGACGACTGGACGAAGGCCAGGGCCTTCTTGGCCATCGAACGGCTGTCGCGGTTATAGGGTTCGTTGGTGTCCGGGTTCAGCACGTCGCAGAACAGGAACATCGTCGTCTGCTGGTAGAAGGGGTCGATATAGGCCGTGGCCAGGTCGGGCTTCAGCAGCATGTCGGACTCGTTGATCGCCTTCCAGCCGGCGATCGAGGAGCCGTCGAACATCGTGCCTTCCTCGAGGAACTCCTCGTCGACCAGATCGATGTCAAAGGTCACGTGCTGCAGGCGACCCTTGGTGTCGGTAAAGCGGAGATCGACATAGCGGACGTCCTTGTCCTTGATCTCCTGGAGGATCTTGCTGGCGCTCATGATCTGGGTCCTGTGGGCTGGGGAGGGGGAGAAAGCCACCCGGACGGGCGGCGCGGTAAGACTCAGACGGCCTGCGGTCCGGTTTCACCGGTGCGGATCCGTATGACGTCGGTCACGTCGGAGACGAAAATCTTGCCGTCGCCGATCTTGCCGGTGCGGGCGGCGGTCTGGATGGCCTCGACCACGGCAGGGGCCATGTCGTCGGGAACCACGACCTCGATCTTGATCTTGGGCAGGAAGTCGATGACGTACTCGGCTCCGCGGTAAAGTTCGGAATGGCCTTTCTGGCGACCATATCCCTTGGCCTCCAGCACAGTCATCCCTTGCACGCCCACGTCCTGGAGCGCTTCCTTCACTTCATCCAGCTTGAACGGCTTGATGACGGCTTCAATCTTCTTCATGGCGACCCCGGGACGGGCTTGCTGAATGCCCCGTCACTCGGGCACCAAAGGGACATTGCATTGCACAATAAGGCAAGCCTCTTTTCGAAATTGTCGTCATCCGTGAACAGAGGAAGCCGATGAGTACCGTCCAGAATCCCCCTGACTGGCGCGCCCGACTGCCATGGCCGGGGCCGGATACGCACAAACACGCCCGCGGCCGGTTGGGGGTCGTCAGTGGTCGTGCCGGTCAGACCGGCGCAGCGCGTCTGGCCGCCCGCGGCAGCCTCAGGATCGGGGCCGGTGTCGTCAGCCTGCTGTGTCCGGTCGAGGCTGTGGCGGTGCTGGCCCCGGCGGTCGAGGCGGTGATGCTGAAACCGTTCGCCGATCCCGAGGTCCTGGCGGAACTGGCCGACGGGATGGACGCCGTGGTGGTCGGGCCTGCCGCCGGAATCAACGACGCCACCGTGGCCAATGTCCACGCCCTGGCCGGGACCGGGGCGGCGCTGGTGATCGATGCCGACGGTCTGACGGTGTTCGAGGGCTGGCCCGCGGACCTGTTCGCCCTGCTGGATCGCGATGATGTCCTGACCCCGCATGAGGGCGAGTTCCGCCGCCTGTTTCCCGACCTGCTGGTCCACGGGCGGGAGCAGGCCGCGACCGAGGCCGCGGCACGGGCCGGGGCCGTGGTGGTGCTGAAGGGGCCACAGACGGTGATCGCCGCCCCGGACGGGCGTCGGCTCATCAACGACAATGGCACGCCCTGGCTGGCCACCGCGGGCAGCGGCGATGTGCTGGCCGGGATGATCGGCGGGCTGCTGGCGCAGCGGATGGACAGTTTCGACGCCGCCTGCGCCGCCGTCTGGATCCATGCCGAGGCGGCGGCGGGGTTCGGCCCCGGCCTGATCTCGGAAGACCTGCCGGACCGGCTGCCCGCGGTTCTGGCCCGGCTTTGGCCGGGCCAGTGAGCCGGATCTAGTCGGCTGCGGCGGCCTTCTTTGCCGCAGGTTTCTTTTTGGCGGCAGCAGGCTTTTTGGCTGTCGCAGCCTTGGCGGCCGGCTTCTTCGCCGCCGGTTTCTTTGCGGCGGCCTTTTTGGCCGGAGCCTTCTTCTTCGGCGCGGCCCCGGCCTTGGCGGCCAGCAGCGGCAGGGCCTGTTCCATTGTCAGGTCCTCGGGCGTGGTCCCCTTGGGCAGGGTGGCGTTGATCTTGCCCGATTTGACATAGGGACCGAAGCGACCGGCCATCACATGCACCGGATCGCCGGTCTCGGGGTGGGCGCCCAGATCCTTCAGCGGCGCGACAGCGGCCCCGCGTCCGGCGAATTTGCCGGCCCGCTTCTCGGCCAGAAGGACCACGGCCCGGTTCAGCCCGACCTCGAACACCTCATCGATGTCGGCGACATTGGCATAGGTCCCCGCGTGCAGGACGAAGGGTCCGTAGCGGCCGAGGCCGGCGGTGATCATCTTGCCGTCCTCGGGGTGTTCCCCGACCTCGCGCGGCAGGGCCAGCAGGCGCAGGGCCTGGTCCAGCGACAGGGTCGCCGGCGACCAGCCCTTGGGCAGGGACGAGCGTTTCGGCTTCTCCTCGCCCGGCGGGGTGGTTTCGACATAGGGGCCGAAACGGCCGATCTTCAGCTGGACCGGCTGGTTGGTGACCGGGTCCAGGCCCAGCTCGCGATCGCCGCCGTCCGCGCCGCCGTCCGAGGCGTCGGGCGAGGCCACCGGCCGGGTGAATTTGCAGTCGGGATAACGCGAACAGCCGACGAAGGCCCCGAACCGGCTGGTCTTCAGGGACAGCTGGCCCTGTTTGCACAGCGGGCATTCGCGCGGATCGCCGCCGTCCTCGCGGGCCGGGAAGATGTGCGGTCCCAGCGATTCATTGAGGGCGTCGAGGATGGCCGTGGTGCGCAGCTCGCCGGCGGCCTGGGCCGCGACATGGAAGTCGGACCAGAACTCCCGCAGCAGCACCTTCCAGTCCAGCTTGCCGGCCGAGACCTCGTCGAGACGGGTCTCCAGCGCCGCGGTGAAGTCGTATTCGACCCATTTGGCGAAGAACTGCTCGAGGAAGGCCGTGACCAGCCGGCCCTTGTCCTCGGGATAGAAGCGGTTCTTGTCGACGCGGACATATTCGCGGTCGCGCAGGGTGGTCAGGATCGAGGCATAGGTGGAGGGGCGACCGATGCCGAGCTCTTCCAGCTTCTTGACCAGGGTCGCTTCCGAGAAGCGCGGCGGCGGTTCGGTAAAATGCTGGTCGGTGCGCACCGCCTCGACCCGGGCCGTGGCCCCTTCCTTCAGGGTCGGCAGGCGGGTCGAGTCGTCGTCCTCGTCGGTCTCGGTGCCCTTCTGGCGTTCGTCGCGGCCCTCCTCATAGACGGCGAGGAAGCCGTCGAAGGTCACCACCTGGCCGGTGGCGCGCAGGCCGGTCTGGCCGTCGGGAGTCTCGACCTCGACCGTGGTGCGGTCGATCCGGGCCGATTCCATCTGCGAGGCGACCATCCGCTTCCAGATCAGCTCGTACAGCCGCTGCAGGTCGCCATCCAGCCGCAGGGTGTCCGGCGCACGGGTGATATTGGTCGGACGGATGGCCTCGTGGGCCTCCTGGGCGTTCTTGGCCTTGGTCTTGTAGTAGCGCGGCTCGGACGGGACGAAGGCCGGGCCGAAGCGGTCGGCGATGACCTCGCGAGCCTGGGCGATGCCCTCGGGACTGACGAACAGGCCGTCGGTCCGCATATAGGTGATCAGGCCGCCGGTCTCGTCGACGCCCTCATACAGCTTCTGCGCCGCCTGCATGGTGCGCTGGGCGGTGAAGCCCAGCTTGCGGCTGGCCTCCTGCTGCAGGGTCGAGGTGGTGAAGGGCGGGGCCGGGCTGCGCTTGATCGGCTTCTTCTCGATCGATTTGATCGTGAACTGGCCGCTGTTGATCGCATCGCGGGCGGCGAAGGCCACCGCCTCCGACGGGATGTCGAGACGCTGGATGCGCTTGCCCAGATGTTTGACCAGCCGGGTGGTGAAGGGCGGGCTGTCGGCGGCCAGGTCGGCCTCGACCGACCAGTATTCCTGGGCCTTGAACTTCTCGATCTCCATCTCGCGATCGACGACGATGCGCAGGGCGACCGACTGGACGCGCCCGGCCGAGCGGGCCCCGGGCAGCTTGCGCCACAGGACCGGCGACAGGGTGAAGCCCACCAGATAGTCCAGCGCGCGGCGGGCCAGATAGGCCTCGACCAGTTCCATGTCGAGCTGGCGCGGGGCGGCCATGGCCTCCAGCACAGCAGCCTTGGTGATGGCGTTGAAGGTGACCCGTTCAACGTGGGTGTCCTTCAGCGCCTTCTTCTTTGTCAGGACCTCAAGCACGTGCCAGCTGATGGCCTCACCCTCGCGGTCGGGGTCGGTCGCCAGGATGACGCGGCTGGCGCGTTTGGCGGCCTCGGCGATCTCGGACATCCGCTTGGAGGCGCGGGCGTCGATCTCCCACGACATGGCGAAATCGTCGTCCGGCAGGACCGAACCGTCCTTGGACGGCAGGTCGCGGATGTGGCCGTAGGACGCCAGGACCTCGAACTCGGACCCCAGATATTTGTTGATGGTCTTGGCCTTTGCGGGGCTTTCGACAATGACAAGATTCATGACGGACGGGTTCTCGGAAAGGGGCCGGGAACGTGGTTGGCCGGACGGCCCGTGTCAATCGGCCATCTGAAACCGGGTCCCGGAACAGGCGGATGAAGGCGGATCAGAGCGAGGCCAGGCCTCCGGGCAGCAGGGTCGCCCGTCCGACCAGACTCAGCTCCAGCAGGGCCGCCGCGACCGCCCCGACCGGCGCATTCAGGGCCCGCGCCAGTTCGTCGCGCGGGATCGGGGTCGGCGACAGCAGGGCCGCCACCCGCTCGATCAGGGCCGTATCGACATCGTCGGCACCGTCGCCGAACGGGCTGTCGACCGGCGGCTCTTCCAGACGGCGCAGGGTCTCGAAGGCGCGCGCGACGTCCTCGATCCCCTCGCACAGGATGGCCCCCTGACGCAGCAGTTCGTTGGGACCACGCGAGCGGGGATCCAGCGGCGATCCCGGCACGGCGAATACATCACGCCCCTGTTCCGCCGCCAGCCGGGCGGTGATCAGCGAGCCCGAGCGCAATTCAGCCTCGACCACGATGACGCCACGCGACAGGCCCGAGATGATCCGGTTGCGGCGGGGAAAGTCCCGCGCCTGGGCCCGGGCCCCCATCGGGCTTTCGGAGACGACACAGCCGTCGGCCACGATCTGGTCGTACAGCTCGGCATTGTCCGGCGGATAGACATCGTCGACCCCGCCGCCCAGCACGGCCACCGTCCCGGTCGGCAGGGCCCCGGCATGGGCGGCCCCGTCGATGCCCCGGGCCAGACCCGAGACCACCACATGGCCGGCCGCGCCCAGCTGGGCCGCCAGGCCCCGGGCGATGCGCTGGCCGCCGGCCGAGGCGATGCGGGCCCCGACGACGGCGACACACGGGCGCGACAGCAGGGCCGGGTCACCGCGGGTCCACAGAACGGGCGGTGGCGGATCGACCGCCGCCAGCCGGGGCGGATAGTCGGGATCGCCGACCACCATCAGTGTGGCCCCGACCGCCTCGGCCGCGGCCATCTCGGCCTCGATCTGCTCAGCGGGCGGGACGGTGAAGCCCTGGCCTCCGGCGCGACGCACCAGGGCGGGCAGGGCCTCCAGCGCGGCGGCGGCGCTGCCGAAGCGGTCGAGCAATTGCCGGAACGTGACCGGACCGACCCGCTCGGCGCGGGCGAGCCGCAGCCGGGCGAACCGTTCCGCCGCGTCCGGCGGGCTCACGTCTTCTTGGCACCCAGCCGGGGTTCGGTCCCCTTCAGCAGCCGGGCGATGTTCTGATGGTGACGGATCCAGATCAGGACGGCGGTAAAGGCCGACAGCAGCAGGATCGGGGCCGGGGCGGGCAGGCCGACGACCGGCAGGGTCAGTGTGGCCAGGATCGGGGCCATGGCGGCGGCGACCAGGGCGGCCAGCGACGAATAGCGCAGCAGGAAGGCGACGATCAGCCAGATCGCCCCGGCCATCAGCCCCAGCGGCCACCAGGCGGCCAGCAACAGGCCGAAGAAGGTCGCGACCCCCTTGCCGCCCTTGAATCCCAGCCAGACCGGGAACAGATGGCCGAGGAAGGCCGCCCCGCCGGCGATCGCGCCCGCCACCTCGCTGTCGAACAGCCAGCGGGCGATCAGCAGGGCCACGGCCCCCTTGCCGGCGTCCAGCAGCAGTGTGGCCAGGGCCAGGTCCTTGCGACCCGTCCTCAGCACATTGGTCGCGCCGATATTGCCCGAGCCGATGGCCCGGACGTCGCCGGCCCCGGCGGCGCGGGTGATGACCACGCCGAACGGGATCGAGCCCAGCAGATATCCGCCCGCCGCCACGAGGGCGAGGGTCAGAAGGGCCGGGGCAACCATATCCTGCACGGTGATTCTCTCGTCTAGCGGGCGTCGTGGACGATGCGTCCACCGACGACGGTGAGCAAGACCCGGCCTTGCAGGCGGCGACCGTCGAACGGGGAGTTGCGGGATTTGGACTTCAGGGTCGCGGCGTCGATCACGACCGGCGCACCGGGATCGAACAGCACCAGATCGGCAGGGGCATCGGCCTCCAGCACGCCGGACTCCAGGTCCAGCAGGGCGGCGGGTCCGTGGGTCAGCGGTCGCAACACGTCCAGCAGGTCCAGCCCGTCCTCATGGTGCAGGCTGAGCGCCGCGGCCAGCAGGGTCTCCAGACCCACGGCCCCGGGCGCGGCCTCGGCGAACGGCCGGCGTTTATCCTCGGCCGGGGCCGGGGCATGGGCCGAGGTGATCACGTCGATCAGGCCATCGCGCACCGCCTCGATCAGGGCCAGCCGGTCGCTCTCGGCGCGCAGCGGCGGATCCAGCCGGTAGAAGGTGCGATAGTCACCGATGTCGATCTCGTTGAAGCACAGATGGTTGATCGAGACCGAGGCGGCGACTTCCAGCCCCCGGGCCCGGGCCCGGGCCAGCGTCTCCAGCGCGCCCTCGGTCGAGATCTGGTCGACCAGGAACCGCGCCCCGGTCTGTTCGACCAGGGCCAGGTCACGCTCCAGCTGGATCCGTTCGCCGATGGCCGGCGATCCCGACAGGCCCAGCCGCGTGGCCAGTTCGCCCGAGGTCGCCACCGTGCCCTCGCTCAGCCACGGCTCGCCGGGGCGGCAGGCGATCAGGGCGTTGAAGGCGACGGCATAGCTCATCACCCGCTGCAGGGTGCGGGTATTGGTGATGACCCGGTCGCCATCGGTGAAATACAGGGCCCCGGCCTCGGTCATCAGGCCGATCTCGGCCATCCGTTGCCCGTCCAGGGTGCGGGTCGCGGCCCCGGCGGCATGGACATTGACCAGGTTGAGGGCGGCCCCGCGCCGCTGGATGAAGTCGACCATGGCCGGGTCGTCGACGGCGGGATCGGTGTCGGGCTGGATGACGATGGTGGTCACCCCGCCGGCGGCGGCCGACAGACTGGCCGACTTCAGCGTCTCCTTGGGCTCGGCCCCGGGTTCGCCGGTCTTGACCCGGATGTCGATCAGGCCGGGGGCCAGACACAGGCCGCCGACGTCGATGACCTCGATCCCCGGTGCCTGCGGGGCGGCGGTGCCGCGAATGACCTCGACGATGCGGCCGTGCTCGATCAGCACCGCCCCGGGCCCGTCATAGTCGCTGGCCGGATCCAGCAGCCGGGCGTTGACGATGGCGAGGACGCTCATGCTGTCTCTCCGTCGAGGCGGGCGGACAGGGCGGCCAGCACCGCCATCCGTGCGGCCACGCCCATCTCGACCTGGTCCTGGATCAGGGACACGGTCAGATCGTCAGCCACGTCGGAATCGATCTCGACCCCGCGGTTCATCGGCCCCGGATGCATGACCCTGGCACCCGGGTTGGCCCAGGACAGTTTCTCGCGGTCCAGACCCCAGAAGCGGAAATATTCGCGGGTCGACGGCACCAGCGCCCCCTCCATCCGCTCCAGCTGCAGGCGCAGCATCATCACCACGTCGCAGCCCTGCAGGCCCTCGCGCATGTCGTGGAACACCTCACAGCCCCAGCGGTCGGCGTCGCCGGGCACCAGGGTGGGCGGTCCGATCAGCCGCACCCGCGCCCCCATCATCGACAGCAGGGCGACGTTCGAGCGCGCCACACGGCTGTGGGCCACGTCACCGCAGATGGCCACGGTCAGGCTGGTCACGTCGCCGAAGGCCCGGCGCAGGCTCAGCAGGTCCAGCAGGGCCTGGGTCGGATGTTCGTGACGCCCGTCCCCGGCATTGACCACGGCGCAGCCGACCTTCTGCGACAGCAGGTCAGCCGCCCCCGAGGCCCCGTGCCGCACCACCAGGATGTCGGGCTTCATCGCGTTCAGGGTGACAGCCGTGTCGATCAGGGTCTCGCCCTTGGCCACCGACGAGGTGCGCGGGCTCATCGTCACCACATCGGCCCCCAGCCGACGGGCAGCGATCTCGAACGAGGCGCTGGTGCGGGTGGAATTCTCGAAGAAGACGTTCATCACCGTCCGCCCGCGCATCAGGTCCAGCGTCTTGGCCGACGAGCGGTTCAGCGCGACGAAGGCGTCGGCCAGATCCAGCAGGTCGCGGGCGGTCTGGGCGTTGAGATCGCCGGACGACAGGAAATGGGGGCGGGGGAACGGGGCCAGCCGTTCGGTGATCATATCGGTGACGGCGTTGGGCTGGGTCATCGAGGCCCGCCTATACGGCTGAGTCAGAGGAAATGGAACAGGCCGAGCAGGATCGGGATGGTTATCGCACTGCCGACCGTGGTGAAGGCGACCACCCCGGCCATCAGCGGGGCGTCGCCGCCCATCTGCCGCGCCAGTACATAGGAGGCCGCCGCCCCGGGGGCCGATCCGGCCAGCAGGGCCACGCCCTGGGCCAGCCGGTCGCCGCCCAGCAGCCCGGCCAGATAATACATCCCGACCGGCAGCAGGATCAGCTTGATCATCGAGATGGTGACGATCAGCAGCGGTCGGGCGGCGGCATAGCGGAAACTCAGACCCGCCCCGGCGGTGATCAGACCCAGGGCGATGGCACCCGGGCCCATCAGATCGAAAATCCGGGTCAGCAGGGCCGGGGGCAGCAGCCCCGTCAGGTTCAGCGCCGCGCCCAGGCCGCAGGCCCAGATGATCGGGTTGCGCGCCAGCGAACGCAGGGCCAGCCGCCAGCCGCCGCCCTGTCCGGCCCCCCAGCGCGACAGCACCAGCACGCAGATGACATTCAGGGCCGGGGCCAGCACGCCGAAGGCCAGGGCCGCCGTGCCCAGTCCGGCCGGACCGAACACGGCCCCGGCGACGGGCAGGAAGACGAAGCCGTTCCAGCGGATCACCCCCTGGAACACGCTGGTGAAGCCCGGATCGCTGACCGGCAGCCACGGCTTGGCCAGCAGCGTCAGGCCGGCGACGGCGAAGGAGACGCCGATGGTGGCGATCGCCACCGGCCCGGCGGTACCCGCGCCGAAGTCCGCGCCCCAGACGGCCGGAACCAGAAAGGCGGGATAGAAGACGAAATAGGTCAGTCGCTCGACCGCGCGCCAGCCGTCGTCGGCCA
>CAXBHG010000069.1:0-11138 GCA_963975385.1 uncultured Brevundimonas sp. | reverse complement strand
CCGCTCATCCGCTCGATGATACTGTCCAGCAGGTGCTGCAGGCCGGGCTCGGGCGGCTGGGGCGCGCGGATCAGCACGGCCTCGCTTTCCAACACCGTCTCATGCGCCGTCAGGCCGTTGGCCTCCAGCGTCGCCCCGGTCGAGACCAGGTCACAGATCGCCGCGGCCAGCTTCAGCCGGGGGGCCACCTCGACCGCGCCACGCATGACCACGATATCGGCGCTGACGCCCTGCTCCTCCAGATAACGGCGCAGAATTTTCGGATAGGAGGTGGCGATGCGCAGCCCCTGCAGTGAGGCCGGTCCGGCGTAGTCCAGCGTCGGCGGCACGGCCAGTTTCAGCGTGCAGCGTCCGAAGCCCAGCGGCATGATCACCTCGGCCGTGGGGCCGCCGTTGCGGGCCTCTTCCAGCACATTCTCGCCGACGATACCCAGGTCGCAGACGCCGTCGGCGACGAAGGTCGGGATGTCGTCGTCACGCACCCGCAGCAGGTCGATCGGATAGTTCTCGACCCGGTACAGAAGGTCGTTGTTGCCCTTGACCACGCGCAGGCCCGCGTCGCGGACGAGGTCGAGGCTGCGGTCGGCCAGGCGGCCGGATTTCTGCACGGCGATACGCAGTCGCCCCTGGACGGTACTCATGATCGGATACTCAGGCTTTCGTTTTCAGGCGGTCGAGCACGAGGCGGTAGCCCTGGTGCGGCATGTCCTTCAGGGATCGGGCGACGCGCACGACGGTGGTGGGACTGGCCCCGGCCGCCAGGGCGATCTCGCGATAGGTCTGCGCCTGCGCGTCCAACATCCGGGCCACGGCCCAACGTTCCGCGAAAGCCCGCAGTTCCGACGGGGTGCACAGGTCGGACAGGAAGGCGTCCACCTCCTCGCGTGAGGTCAGGGACAGCACGGCATCGTACAGGGCGATGCGGTCGGCGGCGGCCTTTTTCAGGGCCTTGGGCGAGGGGGTTTCGATCATGGTGCGTTCCACTATGCTGTAACACTGGTACAGTCAAGGCGTTGCGATAAATCCCTCTGGAAATGGACGCGGAAGTCGCTATCCCGGTCTCATGACCAAGATCCTGATCATCGGTGCCGGCCATGCCGGGGGTTCTGTTGCCGCGCTGCTGCGCCAGTATGGCCATGAGGGGCCGATCGTTCTGGCCGGGGCCGAGACTTCACCGCCCTATCAGCGCCCGCCCCTGTCCAAGGCCTGGCTGAAGGGTGAGGCGACGGGCGACGACCTGCTGCTGCGCCCGCTCAGCTTCTATGGCGAACAGGGGATCACGCTGCGCACCGGCACCACGGCCACCGCGATCGATCGCGGTGATCAGCGGGTGCGCTTCGCCGACGGGACCGAGGAGACCTATGACGTTCTGGTGCTGGCGACCGGCTCGACGGCGCGCAAACTTGCCGTGCCAGGCGCGGACCGGCCCGACCTGCTGGAACTGCGGACGCTCGAGGATGCCGAAAGACTGAAGGCCGCGCTGCGGCCGGGGTCGCGACTGGTTGTCGTCGGCGGCGGCTATGTCGGACTGGAGGCCGCGGCCTCGGCCCGGGCGCTCGGGGCCGAGGTGGTGGTGCTGGAACGGATGGACCGGGTGCTGGCCCGGGTGGCGTCCGAGACCCTGTCGACCTTCTTCACCGACCTGCACCGGCACCATGGTGTCGACATCCGTACCGGGGTCGAGGTCACAGGCTTTGAGGACGACGGCGTGGGTCTGGCGGACGGGTCGATGGTCGCGGCCGATGTGGTGCTGGTCGGGGTCGGGGGACTGGCCTGTGACGACCTGGCGCGCGCGGCGGGACTGGTCTGTGACAATGGCGTGGTGGTTGATGAGGCGGCGCGGACCTCGGACCCGGCGATCCATGCCGTCGGCGACATGACCTTCCGGCCCCTGCCCTTGCATGGCGGGCGGATGCAGCGGCTGGAGAGCGTGCCCAATGCGCTGGAACAGGCCAAACAGGTCGCCGCCGCCATCACCGGGCGCACCGCGCCGGCACCCGAGGTGCCGTGGTTCTGGTCTGATCAGTATGACGCCAAGCTGCAGATTGCAGGCCTGCCCCACGACGCCGACCGGCAGCTGGTGCGCGGTGATCCGGCGACCGGGACCTTCGCCGTCTTCCACCTGAACGGCGACCGGATCGTCTGTGTCGAGGCCGTCAACGCCGCGGCCGAATTCATGGGCGGACGTCAGCTGATCGCCCGCGCCGCGCCGGTCGATGCGGACAAGCTGGTCGATCCGGCGGTGTCGATGAAGGCGGTTGCGCTCTAGCCGGTCCACTCCGTCGGGGTCGGCCGAACCCGCCTAACGGGTCAGCCGCAGACCCACACCCAGGCTGCGCGGCGGGCCGAAGCCGGTAACGCCGGTCCCCGTCTGCGCCACCTCGACGTCGGCGTCGAACAGGTTCCCGGCGGCCAGCCACACGGCCATGTCCGGGGTGATGACCCAGTCGGCCCGCAGGTCCAGCGTCGTTGCCGGGGCCAGGGTCCGGCTGTTCAGGTCATCGTCGAAGCGACGGCTCTCGTAGCGAAGGGCACCGGAGACCATCAGCCGATCCGACGCCTGCCAGTCCAGCCCGGCGGTGGCGCTCCAGATCGGGGCCTGGGCCGGGCGCAGGCCGGTCAGTTGCGGAGCCTGGTCCCCGCCGTCGAGACGGGCATCGGTGGCGGACAGGGCCACTCTCAGACGCAGGCGTGCCGACAGCTGCCGGTCGCCGGTCAGCTCCATCCCGGTCGCGGTGACGGTTCCGGCATTCTGACGCTGACGCAGCACCCCGCCGGCGGGCACGAACCCGGCGCGGGGGAAGGTGCCCGGCCCGGCTCCGACGGTGACATTGACGACGGCGTCCGCGATCACATTGCGGAACAGGGTCACGGTCCAGCTCCCGGCCTGGCCGGTATGGGACAGACCGCCCTCGATACCCGTCAGCCGCTCGGGAACCAGGGCGGCATTGGCCTCGGTCAGGTCATTGCCGACCCGGAACGGGCGATAGAGCTCGTTCAGGGTCGCAGGCCGGAAGCTGGAATAGACTGCGGCCCGCACGGCGAGTTCCCGACCCAGGTCGCGACGGGCGGCGAAGCGGGCGCTGGTTACAGTGCCGGAGCGGTCAGGATCGGTCTCGTCGAGCGTGGGCAGGCCGGTCGTCAGGTCGCGTTCCAGCCGGTGGCCGTTCTCGCTGCTCCAGTGATCGAATCTGAGTCCTCCGGCCAGCAGCCAGTCACCACCGCGCCACGCGCCCTCGCCATAGGCCCCGGCCACGGTGGTCTCACCGCCCGCGGTGCGGCTGCGGGTAAAGCCGGCCCCGAGGTTGCGCGAGCGTTCGTTGGTTTCACCCTCGGCGGTCCGGGCGTCGAGGCCCAGTTCCCATTCCAGCCGTCCGCCCGCGAGCACCACACCGGTGCGGCGCAGCGCCGCGTTCAGGCCACGCCCCGTGGCCGGGGTGTGGAACTGGTCATTGGCGGCCGTGGTGCTGCTGCGATCGGCGGCGACGGCGACCGAGCCATTGGTCAGATTGCTGCGGGTCTGCCAGGCCTGCAGCCGCCAGCCGGGCCGGTCGACATCGGGCTGGCGCGCCAGGGTGGCGCTGAGGCTGTTGCCCGAGGCATTGGCCCGTGCCCCGCCCAGACCCGAGCCGCGATCCTCCTCCCAGGTCGCGGCGCGCAGCGACAGGGCAGTCTTCCCCAGCGGCACATCGGCTCGCAGGGCGGCGCTGCGGGCATCGAGGTCCAGCGGAGTGTCGGCGGTCCCGGCCTGATCGCCCCTGACCGGAACATAGCCGTCGCTGGTGTCATACAGGCCCGAGGCGACCAGCCGCACCGGACCCAGATCCACGGTCGCCGATCCGGCCAGACGTTCACCCCCCCGGCTCGACACACCGGCATCCAGCACGCCGCCGGCGTCGTCACGCTCGCGCAGTGCGATGACGCCCGTCAGGGCCCCGGCCCCATAGGGACCGGCCCCGGCTCCACGCACGATGTCGAGGCCCGACAGACTCTCCGGCGCGACCCGTGACCAGATCACCCAGCCGCCGAACGGATCGTTCAGCGGCACCCCGTCGAGGGTGACCAGGGTGCGTCCGGCCCCCGACGGGGCGATGGCCCGCAGCGATATGCCCTGGGTGGTCGGATTGGCCGACAGGCTGGAGGTGCGACGAAACAGCGATACCGCAGGCACCGTGGCCAGGGCCTCATCGAGGCGCAGGGCGTGGCCCAGGGTGTCGCCGTCCAGCCGCACGACAGAAAATGCGGCCTCGCCGGCGGCGGGCGGCAGCCGGGCGGCGGTGACGATGATTTCGGGAAGCGGAGCCGGTGGAACCTGAATCATGGGCGGCATCCTAGGACAGGTGCCGCCGGATTGCGCGGGCGCTCAGGCCGCTTCGGCCTCGGCCGATCCGGTCATGACCCGGCGGATGGCGTTCAGCAGTACGTCGGGTTGAATCGGCTTCTGTGCCACCCCGTTCATGCCGGCTGCCCGGTAGTCGACCTCGTCGCGTGGGTCGGCGTTGGCGGTCAGGGCGAGGATAGGGACGCGCGCGGCGGGTCCCTCGAGGGTCCGGATTGCCCGGGTTGCTTCCATGCCGTCCATGCCCGGCATCTTGATGTCCATCAGGATCAGGTCGATCCCGCCATCGGCCGCGCGACGCAGAGCCGCCGCACCGCCGTCGACGGCTTCATGGGTGCAGCCGAACAGTTCCAGCACCTTGCCGGCGACGAAACGGTTGGTGGCATTGTCGTCAACTACCAGAACATGCAGGGTTTCGTGTGGTGTCGGCTCAAATGCCGCCTCGGCCGCGGCCGCCTGGTCAGGATGGGCCCCGGGCAGATACAGCGAGAAGCCGAACCTGGCCCCCCCGAGACGGGAGGGTTCCAGTCCAAGGACGCCGTTCATGTGACTGACGATCTGACGGCAGATGGACAGACCCAGACCGGCTCCCGCGCCCAGGGTGCCGGCCGCGCCGGTATTGAACGGATCAAAGATGGTGCTCGCGACGGCCTCACTGACCCCCGTGCCGCTATCGTCCACCGATCCCGCGATACAGATCTGGTCGTTCTCCAACCGGCTGGCCAGATGGACAGCGACGGCTCCAGACCGGGTAAATTTCATCGCATTGCCGATCAGGTTGTTCAGCAATTGCTTCAGCCGGACATGGTCGCCGAAGACCCAGTCATGATCAGCGGTCTCGCAGGTGACCGTCAGCTCCAGTCCCTGTTCCTCGGCGCGCGGCGACCAGAGGGCGGTCAGGTCCTCGCCGATGGCGGACAGGCGCAGGGGGGCGGACTCCAGCGTCAACATGCCGGCCTCGGCGCGCGACATGTCGAGGGCATCGGTCAGCAGCCGCAGCAGGATCTGGCCGGAGTCGAGAATGGTGCGGACGTGCGGGCGCAGGTCTTCCTGGTGCAGATCCCGCTCCATGAGGGCCGCAACCCCGAGGACGCCGTTCAGCGGCGTGCGGATTTCATGGCTCATGACCGCCAGGAATTCGGACTTGGCCCGACTGGAGGCACGGGCTTCGGCCTCGGCCCGCGACAGGTCCCGGGCCAGGGCCTCCATGTCCTCGGCCCGGCGGCGATAGACCACGCTCCCCGCCTGGAGGACGTGGAGGGCGGTGCCGATACCGAGGTAGCGGCCCTGTGAGACTACGACGAACCCCTTGAGCAGGGCGTCGAGTTCGGCGTGGTCGACGCTGCGAAACAGGGTCTCGGCATCCGCGTCCGCATCCACCACCAGAGGAGCGTCCATCAGGACCGAGGCCGGACGGCGCGCGAACAGCGCGCGGCCGAACTCCGCCGCCATCTTGAGGCAGAAGGCATTGCGCTCGATCAGACCCACCGGCCGGTCATCGTCGCCGACCACGGCGATCGCCAGCGTATTCGGCTCGGCCTGGAACCGCTCGAACAGTTCGGCGCCCGGCGTATCGGGTGCCGCCGGTGCGACCAGACTTACGAAATCACCGATCCTGGCCATACGCGCCCTCTGTTGACGCAGGCCGGTCTAGCGGGTGGGTCTTAACGACCGATTTTCCGGAAGTGAATGTTTTACAACGGTTTTCGGTAGAATTATCCGTAACCGGACGGTGTTGTCAGGGGGTCAGTCGGGCCAGCAGACCGGCGGCGAAGGTCGACAGGGTGTCGTCGCGTGCGCCCATGACGATGATGCGGTCGCCGGGGCGGGCCAGGGCGATCAGCCGGTCGCCGCAGGCATCGCGGGTCGCCAGGGCCTCGGCACCGGCTCCGGCGGCGCGGATACCGGACGCGATGTCCTCGCTGCCGACGCTGCGGTCGGTGGTGCCGCCGTAATAGACCGGCTCGGGCATCAGCAGGACGTCATCGGCCTGCATCCGGTTGGCGAAGACCTCGATGAATTCGCGCTTCATCAGCTTCAGCGGGCCGAAACCGTGCGGCTGGAACAGGATCAGCAACCGGCCGGGAAAGGCGTGCAGGGCGTCGAGGGTGGCGGCGATCTTGTCGGGGTTGTGGGCGAAGTCGTCGAGGACGGTGACCCCGGCGGCGCTGCCGACCACCTCCATGCGGCGGCGGATGCCGGCGAAGGTCTCCAGCGCCGCGACGGCCTCGGCCAGGGGCACACCGAGGGCCCGCACGGCCCCGACGGCGGCCAGGGCATTGGCGACATTGTGGGCCCCGGGCACGTTGAGGGTGACCGGGATACGGTCGCCGCCGGGGCGTTCGACCAGGTCGAACGCCATGCCGGCGGGCAGCGGGCGCAGGTCGTGCGCCGACAGGTCGGCGGCTTCATTGCCGATCGAAAAGGTCACCGCCTTGCCGTCGTCCAGTCCGGCGGCGAGGGCGGCGGTTTCGGCATTGTCGAGGTTCAGCACGGCGGTACTGGCCCGGCCGGCGAAGCCGCCGAACAGGTCGCGCAGTTCCGCCATCGACTTGTGATCCAGCGAGATGTTGGAAACCACGGCCACCGTCGGGACATAGCGGGCGATGGAGCCGTCGGACTCATCGACCTCGGACACGAACAGGTCGGCGCCGCCGATCAGGGCGCTGGCGAACGGGTGATCCGCATCGACGAAATTGGTCATCACCGCCCCGTTCATCACCGTGGGCTGACGCCCCGCGCGGTCGAGGATCCAGGCGATCATGCCGGTGATGGTCGACTTGCCGCTGGTCCCGGCCACGCCGACGGACCGGGGGGCCGCGTTGAACAGTTGCGACAGCAGTTCGGGGCGGGTGACGATCCGGGCCCCGACGCGGCGGGCGGCGGCGATGTCGGGCACCGTGTCCTCGACCGCCCCGGTGGCGACGACGATCTGATCGCCGCTGGTCAGACCCGAGCCGTCCTGCGGATGCAGGGTGACGCCATGCGCGGCCAGCCAGGCGAATTTCTCCGGCGTCCGGCCCTGGTCGCGCGACCGGTCCGAGCCGTCGATGCGGCCGCCGCGGCTCTGGACGATCATGGCCAGGGGCAGCATGCCGGAACCGCCGATGCCGCAGAAGAAATAGGAGGTGTCTGTGGTCATCTGGCTTGATCTGGAGGGCGAAACCGCGAAGGCTGGATGGGCCTGACTAGCACGGGCCCAGCGTGAGGCCAGAGGCCCGGAATGAAGATCGGCATCGTCAACGCCAGTTCGCGGCTGGACCCGGCCCGGGCCGAGGCCGTCCAGGCCTGGTTCGCCGCCCATATTCCCGACGGCTCGGTCTCGGTGGTCTTCCACCCGGCCAGTTTCGGCAAACACGGCCATTTCGGCGGCGACGACGCCAGCCGGGCCAGTGCCTTTGTCGAGTTCGCCAATGATCCGCGGCTGGACGCGGTCTGGTTCGCGCGCGGCGGCTACGGGTCGTGCCGCATCGCCGAGGCGGTGCTGCCGCGTCTGACCGGGGTGGCGCGCAAGAAACGTTATCTCGGCTATTCCGACGCCGGCAGCCTGCTGGCCGGGCTCTACAAGGCGGGCTTCCCGCATGTGGCGCACGGGCCGATGGCCTCGGATGCGGTGCGGCGCGACGAGACCGCCTGGCGGGCCGTCAACTGGCTGGTCAGCGGCGATGCCGCCTCGCTGGAGCCTTCACTGGCCGATGATCCGCGTCCGGCCGTGGCCTTCAACCTGAGCATCCTCGACGCCCTGGTCGGCACCTATCTGGAACCGGACCTCGGCGGCCATGTGCTGATGCTGGAGGATGTGTCCGAGCCGCTCTACCGGATCGACCGGATGATGTTCCACCTGACCGCCCAGCCGTCGATCCGGCGGGTGGCGGGCATCCGCATGGGGCGGGTCTCGGCCATCGTCGAAAATGATCCCGATTTCGGCATGACGGCCGAGGAGATCGCCCGCTACTGGTGCGCGCGCTCGGGCATCCCGTATCTGGGCACCGCCGACATCGGCCACGACGGCGGCAACAAGATCGTCCCCTTCGGCCCGCGCTAGACGCCGGAGAAGGTGTCGCAGACGGACGGATCACCCGACTGGTAGCCGCGGCGCAGCCATTCGACCCGCTGGGCCGCGCTGCCGTGGGTGAAGCCCTCGGGGCTGACGCGACCGCCGCCGCGCTGCTGCAGGGTGTCGTCGCCGATGGCGTTGGCGGTCTTCATCCCTTCCTCAAGATCACCCGATTCCAGTGCGACCGCGCCGTTGGAGACGGCGGCGGCATTGGCGGCCCAGACCCCGGCATAGCAGTCGGCCTGCAGCTCCAGGGCCACCGAATATCTGTTGGCCTCGGCCTGGCCCGAAGCGCGCTGCTGGGCGGCCCGGACCTGTTGCGAGGCCCCGGTCAGGGTCTGGACGTGATGGCCGAACTCATGGGCGATGACATAGGCGCGGGCGAAATCGGCCCCGGACGCCCCCAGCTGGGTCTCCATGTCACGCCAGAAGCCGAGGTCCAGATAGATGGTCGTGTCGGACGGGCAGTAGAAGGGGCCCATCGCAGACTGGCCGAAGCCGCAGCCGGTATTGGTGCCCTGTTCGTACAGCACGACGCGCGGCGGCTGATAGCCCTGCAGATTGGCGGCCCAGACGTCGTTGATATTGGCCCCGACCACGTCGACGAACTGACCGGCCTGATCCTCCGGCGTACCCGTCCGACCGGCTTCCTGGGTGCCGGTGCCGCCAAACTGGCTGGCCAGTTGGGTCGTGGTCGACGGGTCGATGCCGAAGACGAAATAGCCGATCGCCGCCAGAACCAGCACGCCGATACCGCCGCCGGCCATGGTACCACCGCCCATGCCGCGCCGGTCTTCAATGCCGCCGCCGCGACGTCCACCCTGCCAACGCATCTGTCTGTTCTCCCGGGCCGTTCAGTCGCAAGCTAGGCCGGAACGCGGCAGAAGGCCAAGGGATGCAGGCGGCGACGTTCAGCGCGGACCGCGGTCCAGCCAGTCGTCGATCTGGGTCGTCCCGCTGACCACGGCGTCGCGCCGGGCCCGGGCCTGCTCGGGCATGCCGGTCGGATAGGGAACATAGGTGGTCGGCGGCACCGGCTGCCGTGCGGCCTGCAGCTCCATCACCCGCAGCCGGGCCTCCAGTGCCTGTTGCCGGGCGAAGGCCTCGCGCTGGTCGGCCTCCAGCCGCAGCCGCTCCATCTCATGGCGATGTTGATCGGCCTGGTAGCGCGCCTGGTCGGCGGCAGAGGGCCAGGGGCCGACCTGCGGTTGGGTGGGCAGGGGTGCAACCTGGGCCACGGCCGGCAGGGCGCAGACCAAGGTGGTGACGGCGAGGGCGGCGGTTAGGACGGGCCGGGTCATATCCTCAACATGGGGGCGAACCCTGTCCGGGCCAAGCGCGACCCTGTGTCGCCGGGCCTCAGGGGGCTTGCGTGGGCTTCAGGGCAGGGCCCAGACGCGGGTCCGCTTGATCTCGAAATCCTCCAGCTCGCGCGTGGTCGGGACGCTGTATTCGGCCAGCAGGTCGAGTCCCTCGCGCGGGAAATAGGTACGCTGCGGATCGCCGATCAGCACCCGGGTGCCGCGCGCCCGCGCCACCGCCAGCCAGGCCAGGACCTCGCCGGCCATCGGCTGTTCGTAACAGACGTCCCCGGCCAGGATGACGTCGACCTCCGGTGGCGGGGCGGTCAGCAGGTCGGTGGCGGTGAAGTCCGCGACCACCCCGTTCACGGCCGTATTGGCCGCCACCGCCGCGCCGCAGAAGGGGTCGATGTCGGCGCACAGCACATGGGCGGCCCCGGCGCGGGCAGCGGCGATACCGACCAGCCCTGACCCGGCCGCGAAATCCAGCACCCGCCGACCGGCCACCTCCTGCGGATGGTCCAGCACCCAGCGCGCCAGGGCCTGCCCCCCGGCCCAGGCGAAGGCCCAGAACGGCGGCGGCAGGCCCATGGCGCCCAGTTCCTCCTCGGTCAGCCGCCAGATCGGCGTCACCTCATCGGCCAGCCACAGCGAGATCTCCGGCGCATGCGGCACCGGCTGGACCCGGGTATTGGCGGCGATGAAGGCGGCGGGATCGGGGATGCGGGTCATATGCCCCGGCTGGTGGGCGGCGATGCGCGGCGGGTCAAGGGGCGCTAGCCAGCCCTGTTACCGCTCCGGGGTTCCGGGGTGGTCTCACGCGGACGGTCCGGCAGGGGGAAGACGATCGGCCGGGAACAGCCCTCCACCGATTGCTCCAGCAACAGGTAGCCCCGCACGGTGCCGTCCGCCCGGTAGGTCAGGTTCGGCTGAAGTTCGGCGTCTGTGTCGGTCGGAGATTCGGCCTGCTGGAATCGCCCGTTCGGACATCCCGGCGCGACAACCACGGTTTCGCCGTTCGTGGACCGGAAGCGATGGACGATCACGGGAGGCCGCGGGGCGGGTGTCGCGGGATCGGCGGCGAGTAGCAGCAACAACGAGAACATCGGCACACCTCCTTGCCGGGTGATCGTAGCGCAAAACAACCGGCCGATCAAAGCGGCTTGTCGCCCTCTCCCGGTATCCGGTCGTCTGTGCCAGAGTAGGGATCGAGACCTGCCCATCCGCATGATCCAGGGGCCCGTATGCCGACCGAGTTGATCGACCGCATCTACGAATGTTCCGTCGTGCCCGAGCTGTGGCCGGCCGTTCTGGATGACCTGGCCGGCCTGACCGAGGCGCGGGGTGGTCTGTTGTTCTCGGCGCACAGGGCGCTGTGCTGGACGGCCTCGGGCACGGTGCGCGACGTGTTCGACGAATACGTCAATGAGGGCTGGTTCAA
>CAXBHG010000068.1:0-11251 GCA_963975385.1 uncultured Brevundimonas sp. | reverse complement strand
AGCCGCTCAGTCGCGAGACCAGACCACCACGCCGTCGACCACGGTCAGCACGGCGCGTCCGTGCGGAATGTCAGCCTCGGGAACTGTCATGAGATCGATGTCGAAGGCCGAGAAGTCGGCCCGCTTGCCAACCTCGATCGTGCCCAGTTCAGCCTCGCGGAACGATGCATAGGCGGGCCACAGGGTGAACATCTTGAGTGCCGTCTCGCGCGACACCGCCTCCTGCGGTCGCCAGTCGGCACCCTGGAATCCCTCGAGGTCGCGGCGGGCGACGGCGGCGTAGAATTCGATCAGCGGATCACCACGTTCGACCGGGGCGTCAGACCCCCCGACGACGATCACCCCCGTGTCGACCAGACTCTTCCAGGCGTAGGCCCCGTCCAGCCGTTCGTCGCCGAGACGGGCCGCGGCGAAATGCAGGTCACCGATCGCGTGACTGGGCTGCATCGAGGCAATGATGGGCAGGTCGCCGAAGGCGGCATAGTCAGCGGGCCGCAGGATCTGGGCGTGCTCGATCCGCCAGCGCGGGTCGGCGACCGCCCATTCGGCGCGCGGAACCGCGTGCATGGCCGCCGCATACCAGTCGGTGACCTCATGATTGCCCCGGTCGCCGATCGCATGGGTGGCCAGCTGGATGCCTCCGCGCAGGGCGGCCTCATAGAGGGGCAGCATCTCCACCCCGGTCGTCTGCATCAAACCGCGCGATCCCGGACTGTCGGCATAGGGTTCGAACAGGGCCGCGCCGCGCGAGCCCAGGGCCCCGTCAGCGTAGTATTTGATCGCCCGGGTGATGACCCGGCCGTCGGCGACACTACGCGGACCACTGGCGATGAGCGCGGCCGCGCCGTCAGGCGAGATGCTGTTGTAGACGCGGATCGGGGCCTCGCCGGCCTCGGCCATGGCCTCAAGCATCGGGATGTCCGACCAGGGCGCGCTCATGAAATGTATGCCGGTCCAGCCGTAGGCGACCTCGACCCGGAAGCCGGCGCGATACGCATTGCGGACGGCCTCGGGATCCTGCTGCGGAAACAGGGAATCGACCAGGCTCATGGCAGCGTCGACCAGCAGGCCGGTCGGCCGGCCGTCGGCGGCCTTCAGGATTTCGCCGCCGGACGGTGCGGCCGTTGTGGCCGTGATCCCGGCTGCGGCCAGGGCCGGCGAGGATGCCGCGACAGCATGGCCGTCGGCCCGCCCGAGCAACACCACACGGCCGGGTGCGGCGGCATCAAGATCCTGCCGGGTCAGGAAACGGGCCTCGGGCCAGCGGGTCTCGATCCAGCCTCGGCCCACGATGGGCCCCGACGGATTGGCGGCGGCCCAGGCCGTCAGCCGGGCCATGGCGTCGGCGACCGAGGTTGAGCCCTCGAGATTCAGCGTCAGTTCGCGCCAGCCGATGCCGTCCAGATGGGCGTGACCGTCGGTAAAGCCGGGAAACAGGGTCGCGCCCGCCAGATTGATGTCGGTCAGGCCGCTCGCGTCAGGGGCCTCGGCGGCGCGACCGGCGAAGACGATCCGGCCGTCGCGCACCTGGACCAGTTCGGCGCGCGGCGCGGCCTCGACCCCGGTATAGATGGTGCCGCCCTGGATCTGCAGATTCTGGGCAAGGGCCGGACCTGCTGCACCGGCGAGGAGCAGGGCGAGGGCGGTCAAACGCAACATGGGACGGGTCTTTCGTTCAACGTGGCAAGGGACGGACAGGCGCGCCGAAGACGCGCGCCTGTCCGCAGTCTGCGAGGTTACTGGCCGGCCGGTACACCGACCAGAGCATCGACCGAGCCCGAGGTGACGGGGTGATAGCCGGGGCGCGCCCTGGCGTAGATGCGGGTGGCGATCGGCCGTCCCCAGTCGCCCTCGCCCCACAGGCTGGTGAACAGGGGCAGGACGAATTTACGCCGGCCCTGGCGGGTCAGGAAATTCTCCAGTGTCGGCACCGCCGGCTGGTAGCGATGGGCGACCGCAATCTGCAGCCAGCCGAACAGGACCTCGGCATTGCCTTCATCACGCAGCTTCAGCGTCGACTCCAGATCTCCCAGCTGCTGAGTGGTCAGCCAGTCGGTCCCGGCGCGCAGACCGGTCGGACGCCAGGCCAGGAAATGCTGGCGTTCCTGGGTGGACCAGCCGGACCACGGAATGGCCGAGGCCGGTCCCTTGTCGGCGAAGAAGGCCCTGGCGGCGGTGTCGACGGTGGTCAGGGCGGTCGAGACAGGGGCCACGGCATTCGACGGCAGGCCGGGTTGATAGACCCAGTTGTCGAGTTGCAGCCGGGCCTCGAGGGCGGCGTCGCCCTTGACCAGATGGGTGCGGATGTCGGTCAGGAACTGGGCCGAGGACATGGGACGGAAGGCGTTGCGTTCGAAATAGCCCTTCAGCCAGACGTCGAAGGCTTCACGGCCGACGATGCGCTCGACCGTGCGCAGGAAGGCGGCCCCCTTCTCATAGGGAATGTCGTTGAGGCCGTCGTCGGGGTCGCGCCCGGTCAGGTCGACGTGCATCCGCGTGTCCGCGGCGGGCATCGTGCGCAGGCTGGATTGCAGATCGTTCCAGCCCAGCACCTGCAGCATCAGCGCCCGGTCGCGACCATAGACCGCCTCCATGATGCGGTTCTCGAAATAGGTGGTGAACCCCTCATTGAGCCAGATGTCGGACCAGGTGGAGTTGGTCACCAGATTGCCCGACCAGCTGTGGGCCAGCTCGTGCGCAACCAGGGAGACCAGCGACTTGTCGCCGGCCACAATGGTCGGGGTGGCGAAGGTCAGACGCGGGTTCTCCATGCCGCCGAACGGGAAGGACGGCGGCAGGATCAGCAGGTCGTAACGACCCCAGCGATAGGGGCCGTACAGGGCCTCGGCGGCGTCGACCATCTGGCCGACCTCCGAGAACTCGGCCCTGGCCGCGTCCAGACGGCTGGGCTCGGTCCAGACGCCGGTGCGGCTGTCCTCGCTGGCGAAGGCCAGGTCGCCGACGGCCAGGGCGATCAGATAGGGCGGGACCGGATTGGTCATGCGGAAGCTGAAGCTGTGTTGGCCGGTGCCGGCGGCCTTGCCGTCGGGGGTCAGCATCTCGGCGCTCATCACCGCCTTCAGGGCGTTCGGCACGGTGATCTTCGCGGCATAGGTCTGGCGGATGCCGGGGCTGTCCTGGGTCGGAATCCAGGTCCGGGTCAGGATGGCCTGGCCCTGGCTGAACAGGAAGGGCTGCTGCCCCCCCGCGGTCTGTGCCGGGGTCAGCCACTGCAGGGCGGCCGCATCGGGGCGGGTGGCATAGGTGATGACGATTTTGCGCTGCTCGCCTGCCTTGAAGGCGGGGAAGGTCACAGTCAGGGGCTGGCCCATGACCGGGTCGACAGCCCCGAGCACGAAGGGCAGGGCGGTCCCGTCCGCATCGGTCACGGCGCGGATGTCGAGGTTGCGGACGTCAAGGATGATCTGGGTGGCCCCGGGCTCGGCCGTGACGTCTAGGGTGGCCGTACCGGACAGGACCTTGGCCGTGAAATCGGCGGTCAGGTCGAGGTCGACATTGCGGACGCGGGCGATCTCGGGCCGGGCGAAGGAGTGGATGTCGCGGATGTACTGGATCGGCGCGGTCGCCGAGGCCGGCAGGGGCGGCATGTCGGACCGGATGCCGGGCTGGCCGCAGGCGGCGAGGACGGCAGAGAAGGCCAGGGCGGACACCAGTCCGGTCAGTTTGCGGTTCATTGAACGCTCCGTTGACGTGTTGGACGGGAGACAGCCCCCTTGGGCGGCAAAGATCAAGGGGAAGCCTCAGACCGCCGGGGGCTGGGCCGGACCCCGGGAACTGAAAAGCTGGCCCCGTTCGGCGAACAGGACGGCGACCAGGGCCAGCAGGCCGCAACCGGTGACGCCCAGGGCGAGCGGGGCCACCGATCCGTTGAACTGCTGGCCGATCAGGAAACCGAGTGTCGAACCGGCCGTGGTCGAGATGAAGCCCTGGGCCGAGGATGCGGTGCCGGCGATATGGCCCATCGGCTCCATCGCCATCGCCCCGAAATTGCCGGCGATCAGGCCGAAGCAGAACATGGTCAGACCCTGCAACACGGCGAAGGTCCAGATCGTCTCGTAGCCGCCCAGGGTCACGACGGAATGGATCAGTCCCATGGCGATGAAGCCCATCAGGGCCGTGTGCGAGATCAGGCGCGAGCCCAACCGCTCGACCAGTCGGGCGTTCAGCAGGGAGGCGATGGCTACCCCGCCCGCCATCAGGCCGAAGAAGGTGGTGAACAGGGCGGGTTCGTCGAACACATCGAAGAAGATCTGCTGCGAGGAGTTGATGAAGCCGAACAGGGATCCGGTGATCGCCGTCATGGCCAGGGTGTAGCCCATCGAGCGCCGGTTGGTCAGGGCTTCACGGAAGGCGGCGGCGATGCGGTCGACCCGGATCGGCAGGCGGTCGTCCCTGTGCAGGGTCTCGGGCAGGCGGACCGCCGCCCAGACCATGAAGGTGCCGCCGGCCACGGCCAGGACGCCGAAGATCCACGGCCAGGGGGCCACGGCCAGGATCAACTGACCCAGGGTCGGGGCGAGGATCGGCACGCCGAGGAAGACCAGAAAGCTCAGTGACATGACGCGGGCCATGGTCCGGCCACTGTAGCGGTCACGCACGATCGACACGGCCAGCACCCGCAGCGCGGCCGCGCCGATGCCACTGCCGATCCGGGCCAGGATCAGGGTCTCGAAGGTGGGGGCGAAGGCGGCGAGCACGCTGAACAAAACATAGAGGCTCAAACCGATCATCAGGATCGGCTTGCGGCCATAACGGTCGGCGAGGGGGCCGTAGAGGATCTGGGCCACGCCGAAGCCCAGCAGATAGGCGGTGATGACCCACTGGCGGCTGTTCTCGGTGACGACGCCCAGGGCCGTGCCGATGGCCGGGAGGGCCGGCAGCATGGCGTCGATGGCCAGCGCATTCAGTGCCATCATCATCGCGATCAGGGCGACGAACTCGGGAAACCCCGGGCCTTTCGGATAGACAGCGACGGCAGCGTTCTCGGTCATGCGCCGGATGTGCGCGCTATGGTGCGGTGCCGCAACCACGCAGTCCCGAAAACGCCCGCCTGTGGCACGGGGTGAATGAAGACGGCGGGCCTGCTAGGAGGCGGTGTCCATGCTTGCCGTGCCCTGTCGCAGGAGTCCCGAATGACCCACGCCACCTTCCCCGTCACCGTCTTTCACAATCCCGCCTGCGGCACCTCGCGCAAGGTGCTGGCGGCGATCGAGACCGCGGGCCTGACGCCCGAGGTGATCGAATATGTGAAGGCCGGCTGGACCCGCCACCAGCTGACCGCCCTGTTTGCGGAGATGGGGGTCACACCGCGCGACGTCATGCGCCGCACCGGCGACCTTGTGTCGGACCTGGGGCTGCTGGATCCGGAGGTACCGGACGAGACCATTCTGGAGGCCATGGTCAAACACCCGGTTCTCGTGAACCGGCCGATCGTGCGTACGCCCCGGGGCACGAAACTGTGCCGCCCGGTTGAGACCCTGCTCGATCTGCTGCCCGGCTAGTCTTCTGCGGCCAGCAGGGCCAGCAGGGCGAAACTGGCCAGCCAGTGCTCGCCCATATAGTCGCCGGTCACCTGTGGCAGGGCGAGGTCCAGATGGTGCCCAGCCGTCGCCAGGGCCACGGCACGGCGGGGGTCGTCCACCGGCAGGGCCGAGGCGATACCGCGCCAGCACCAGGCCCGGCTGAGATTGAGCCCGTCCAGATGGGCGATCTTGCCGTCGCTGCGATCGCTGACCGAGGCCGGGACGAACAGGGTCTGCGGCTGCTGCCGGGCCAGACCTGGCAGGAACCGGTCCAGCCAGTCGGTGAAGGTGGCGGCGGGCAGGACCCGGCGCATCAGCTCCGCCTCCATCAGGGCCGGGGACAGGAATTCATCCTGTGACGGCTCCCAGGCCTGACAGTCGCGGTCCGCGTCATGCCAGGCCAGGGCCCGTTCGCGGCACAGGGCGGCGAGGGGATCGTCCCCGGCCCCCTCCGCATAGTCGAGCACCAGCCGCAGGGCAAAGGCGGTGTTGTAATGGGTGCCGACCCGCACCGGATAGGTGGCCAGCGGCAGGAAGGCCATGAAGCGCTGCGCGAAGGCGTCGGCCAGGGGTTTGAGCGCGGCCGCCCAGCGCCGGCCCTCGTCCGTCTCGTGCCGGGCCAGTTCGGCCGCCAGCATCAGGCACCAGGCCCAGCCATAGGGCCGTTCGAAGCCGCGACTGGACGGACGGGCCAGATAGGCAACCTCGGCAGCGATATTGCCGGTCGTGAACAGGGTGTCGGCCAGCTTGCGAATGTCTGCGGCCCCGGCATTGTCCGGATACAGACGATAGACGGTGAACAGGGTCCACCAGCCGTGGACGCACGAGTGCCAGTCGAAACTGCCGAAAAAGACCGGATGCAGGGCCCGGGGGGCCAGCACGTCGGCCGCCCCCTCAAGCACATGATCCATCTTGTTGGGGTATTCGCGCGTCACATGGCCCAGGGCGGTGCGGGCATAGAGGGCGGCGATGTCCGGGGTCAGGCGGGCCATCAGAAGCGGAACGCGAACAGGTACATCAGCACGATATTGATCCCCAGCATGATCAGGGCGGTCGGCATCTGGGCCCGGATGACGCCGTTCAGGGGCGAGTCCCTGTCCGGCAACTCCAGCAGGTTGGCCGGCACAACATTGAAATTGGCGGCCATCGGCGTCATCAGCGTGCCGCAGAAGCCGGCCAGCATGCCGATGGCGCAGACGATCGCCGGATTGCCGCCGAACTGGTAGATGACGAAGGGCAGGCCGATCGCCGCCGTCATCACCGGGAAGGCGGCAAAGGCATTACCCATGATGACGGTGAACAGGGCCATGCCCAGACAGTAGGCGATCACCGCGATCAGGGCCGAGGTCATCGGCACCGCCTGGGTCACCAGATCCCCGACGACCCCGCCGACATTGGTGGCGAGGAAGACCGCCCCGAGCGAGGCCAGCATCTGCGGCAGCAGGGCGGCCCAGCCGATGGAGTCCATCAGCCGCCGCCCCTCCTGCACCGGGGCCAGCACCGGGGGACGCAGCCAGGCCATGGCGCTGACCAGGGCGAGGACGCAACCCAGCCCCAGGGCGATCAGCGTGGTCTGCACCGGTGCGATCAGCCAGGCCCCGGCAGCGGAATGTTTGGCCGCCAGCGTACCGCCGACCGCGACCACCGGAACGATCAGGGCCGGCAGAAACAGGGCGTTGCCATGCCGCAGGGCCCGCTGGAGGCGCTGGTCCGGACTGGTCGTGGCGGGCTTGCCGACGCCCAGCCGTTTCAGCCCCCCGATGCCGACCAGCGCCAGCACCAGCAGGCCGTTGCCGAGTCCCCCCAGCCAGGTGCCGAACAGCATGGAGGCCGCGATCAACCCCCAGAACAGGGTGCTGAGGATCCGCGTCGGATGTTCACGGTCGCGCAGGGTCAGCACAGCGAAGGCAAGGAACATCAGCCCCACCAGTACATAGGCATGCTCGAGGGTGATCATCGGCCGGTCTCCGCGTCGATGGCCGGTTCGGAGCGGTCGGTTTCAATCTCCCGACGGATGGACCGGTCGAACAGCAGCAGCCGGGTCCCGTGAACGGCGAAGGCGGCGATGGCAGTGGGGATGGCCCAGATCGATATCTGCAGCGGCTCGACGATCAGGCCCGCCTGTTCGAGGAAGCCGACGATCAGCACGATCGAGCCGATGGCGATGAAGATGTCCTCGCCGAAGAACAGGCCGATGTTGTCGGTCGCGGCCGACATCCCCCGGATCCGGAAGCGGACCCGGTCGGTCAGGGGGCGGCCCGCCTCGACCTCGGCGGCCCCTTCGGCCATGGGGGCGATCAGGGGCCGCACCATCTGCGGATGGCCGCCCAGCGAGGTCAGGCCCAGGGCCGCGGTCGCCTGGCGCACCAGCAGATAGCTGACCAGCAACCGCCCGGCCGTCGCGGCCCGCACCTTGCCGACCAGAATACGGGCCCGCTCCTGCAGGCCCTTGCGTTCCAGCAGGCCGATGACCGGCAGGACCAGCCAGGTGATGTGGAAATAGCGGTTGTCGTTAAACGCCTTGCCGAAGGCCGACAGGGTGTCGACCCCGGCCTGAAGCAGGGCCCGGGGCTCGACGCCGGGGACCACGGCGGCCATCACCCCGGTGACGATCGCCGCCACAAGGATGACCAGCAGCGGATTGATGCGGGCGACGAAGCCCGCCACGACCACGGCGATTCCCAGAAGCACCAGCATGTTGAATTCCCCCGACGTCCGTGATGGTGGCGCGGAATGCGGGATGATGAAAGCCCCCGCGCCCGCCGCTGTTGCTAGTCTTCCGGTGGTGCCCCGAACCCGCCGCCGCCGGGCGTCTCGATGACGAAGACGTCGCCCGGCTGCATCGACACCTCGGCGGTCGAGCCCAGGGTCTCGCGGCTGCCGTCGGCGCGCTCGATGCTGTTGCGCCCGACCGCGCCCGGCAGACCTCCCGCGACCCCGAAGGGCGGCACACGTCTGCGGTTCGACAGGATGGCCGCGGTCATCGGCTCAAGGAAGCGGACACGCCGGACCACGCCGTCACCGCCGTGGTGGTGCCCGGCCCCGCCGGATCCGCGCCGGATCGAGAACTCGTCCAGTCGCACAGGGAAACGCGACTCCAGCACCTCGGGATCGGTCAGCCGGCTGTTGGTCATATGGGTCTGGACCGCGTCGGCCCCGTCGAAATCCGGACCGGCACCCGAGCCGCCGGCGATGGTCTCGTAGTACTGGCGGGTCGCGTCGCCGAAGGTGAAATTGTTCATCGTGCCCTGGCTGGCGGCCAGCACGCCCAGCGCCCCGTACAGGGCGTCGACGACCGCCTGGCTGGTTTCGACATTGCCGGCGACCACGGCCGCCGGATAGCGCGGGCTGAGCATCGATCCCTCGGGTACGATCAGGGTGAGCGGCTTCATGCAGCCGGCGTTCAGCGGGATGGCGTCGTCGACCAGGGTGCGGAAGACGTAGAGGACCGCGGCCCGGGTGATCGACAGGGGGGCGTTGAAATTATTGTCGCGCTGCGGGCTGGTGCCGGTGAAGTCGATGGTGGCCCGTCGCGCTACCGGATCGACGTCGATCCGCACCCGGATGGTTGCGCCGTCATCCATCTCCAGAGCGAATTGACCCGGCTTCAGCACGGCCAGGACCTGGCGCACCGCCTCTTCGGCATTGTCCTGGACGTGGCCCATATAGGCGTCGACGGCTGCGCGGCCGAAGCTGGTGACCATCGATTCCAGTTCCCGGGCCCCGCGGGCGCAGGCGGCGACCTGGGCCTTCAGGTCGGCAAGGTTCTGGTCGATGTTGCGGGCGGGCCAGCGGCCGGAGCCCAGCAGGGCCCGGGTCTCGGCCTCACACAGGCGACCCGCGTCGATCAGCAGGAAGTCGTCGATCAGGACTCCTTCCTCCTCGACCGTGCGGCTGCCGGGTGGCATCGAGCCGGGGGTGATGCCACCGACGTCGGCGTGGTGGCCACGGGCCGCGACGAAGAAGGCGGGCGCGCTCCTGTCCGTCAGGAAGACCGGCATGATGACGGTGATGTCGGGCAGGTGGGTGCCACCGTTCCACGGGGCGTTGAGCATATAGACGTCACCGTCGCGCATCCCACGACCGTCGCGGTTGTCGCCACGGGCGCGGACCACGGCGGCGATGCTCTCGCCCATCGAGCCAAGATGCACCGGAATGTGCGGGGCGTTGGCGATCAGGGCCCCGTCGCGATCGAAAACGGCGCAGGAGAAGTCCAGCCGTTCCTTGATGTTCACCGAATAGGCGGTCGCGCGCAGGGCCTCGCCCATCTGTTCGGCCACGGCCATGAAGCGGCTGTTGAACACCTCCAGCAGGATCGGATCGGCCTCGGTGCCGACCGCGCGGCGTTGCGCCAGGGGCACGACCCGCTCGAGGATCAGGTTCAGGGCGGCATCCGTCGTGCCGCGCCAGCCCGGTTCGATCACCGTGGTTCCGGTCTGTTCCAGCACGATGGCCGGGCCGTCGATCACGGAGTCGGCGGCCAGACCCTCACGGTGGACGATAGCCGTGGTCTGGTCCGCGCCGGCCATGCGGATGCGGGCGTCGGGAATGGGAAGCGGCGCGGTGGCCGGGACGGTCGCGGCCGGGCCGGGACCGGGTGAACCGGACCGGCCGGTGGCCTCGGCCTCGAGACTTTCGACGATCAGGGTCTTGTCGGCGGCGACGAAGCCGAACCGCCGTCGGTGCAGGGTCTCGAAGGACTCCCGCATCGCCGCGACCGGACCGAAGGGCACGGCCAGGGGCGTGTCGGTGCCGTCGTATTTGATCCGGGCCCGGATCAGGGTTTCGACCGACTCGAAAGCGATGTCCTGGGCGATCAGCTCGGCATCGGCGATCGCAGCGAGCGCCTCGGCCCGCTGGTCCAATGCCGCAATCTGACCGGCCTCCAGCGGCACGGCGACCGTCTCCTCGCGGATGGTGCGCACCGCCGCCAGCCCCATGCCATAGGCCGACAGGACGCCGGCCAGCGGGTGGACCATGACCCGGGTCATGCCCAGGGCGTCGGCGACCATACAGGCGTGCTGACCTCCGGCTCCGCCGAAACTGTTCAGCACATAGCCGCTGACGTCGTGGCCGCGCTGGATCGAGATGGCCTTGATCGCCTCGGCCATGTCCTGGACGGCGATGGCGAGGAAGCCTTCGGCCAGTTCAACCGGGGACATGGCGCGGCCGGTAGCGGCGAGGACCTCGGCGGCCAGGGTCTCGAACCCCACGCGCACTGCATCGGCATCCAGCGGCTGGTCGGCGTCCGGTCCGAACACCGGCGGGAAGAATTCGGGCCGCAGCCTGCCCAGCATGACATTGCAGTCGGTCACCGTCAGGGGGCCGCCGCGTCGATAGGCGGCCGGTCCCGGCACCGCCCCGGCGGACTCCGGTCCGACCCGCAGCCGCGCCCCGTCGAAGCGGCAGATCGAGCCGCCGCCCGCCGCCACCGTATGCACCGCCAGCATCGGCGCACGCAGCCGCACCCCGGCGACGACGCTGTCGGAAGTGCGCTCGAAGGCCCCGGAATAGTGGGAGACGTCGGTCGAGGTGCCGCCCATGTCGAAGCCGATGACCCGGTCGAAACCGGCCGCCGCGGCGGTTTCGGCCATGCCGACCACACCGCCCGCGGGGCCGGACAGGATGGCGTCCTTGCCGCGGAAGGCGCGCGCGCCGGTCAGGCCACCGTTCGACTGCATGAACAGCAGGGGCGTGTCCTCGCCCAG
>CAXBHG010000067.1:0-11717 GCA_963975385.1 uncultured Brevundimonas sp. | reverse complement strand
AAGGGCCGAAGAAAATCCTCCCCCGCAGGGGGAGGGGGACCGCGAAGCGGTGGAGGGGGCCTGACAACAGCACAATACGCGTATAGATTGTCCTCATGGAAGCGCCCGAACTCACCGTCCGGCGCGCGCGGGAATTGCGTCGCAGGATGAGCTTGCCGGAGGTTCTGTTATGGCAGGCGGTCCGGGGCGGGAAACTCGGCGTGCGCTTTCGCCGCCAGCACCCCGTCGGGCCATGGATTCTCGACTTCTACTGCCATGCCCGACGGCTGGCGGTCGAGATCGACGGCACAACCCATGATCATCCCGACCGCGCCAGACTGGATCAGCGCCGGGCTGTCTGGCTGGAAACGCGGGGGATACTGACGCTGCGGATTGCGGCGTCCGAGGTGCTGGAGAATCTGGACGGGGTACTGGAGGGGTTGAAGGCAAGGGTTGGAGGCGAGGTTGAAGGCCCCCTCCACCATCCTTCGGATGGTCCCCCTCCCCCGTTGGGGGAGGATTGATGGGTGGCCCCTAAGATCCTCCCCCGCAGGGGGAGGATTTGTTGGTGCCCCCCGCCCCCTGTGGGATACCGGCTCCATGCCCACCGGAATCGAGCCCTTTCGCGCCATCGCCATCAGCCGGCTGGCCCACGCCCTGAAGGCGGAGGGGCGATCGATCATCCATATGGAGTTCGGCCAGCCCTCGACCGGGGCACCGGCCGCGGCCATCGCCCGGGCCCACGATGTGCTGGACAGCGACGGCATGGGCTATTGGGAGAGTCCGCTGCTCAAGGCGCGGATCGCGCAACATTATCAGGACCGGTACGGAATCACGGTCGCGCCCGAGCGGCTGCTGCTGACCTGCGGGGCGTCGCCGGCCCTGGTGCTGGCCCTGACCTCACGCTTCCAGCCCGGCGACCGCATCGCCATGGCCCGGCCCGGCTATGTCGCCTATCGCAATACGGTGCGCGGCCTGCGGATGGTGCCGGTCGAGATCGGCTGCGGGCCCGAGGACCATTATCAGCTGACGGCGCGGGCCCTGAAGGCGCTGGAGCCGGCCCCGGCGGGGGTGATCATCGCCAGCCCGGCCAATCCGACCGGATCGATCATCCCGGCGGCGGAACTGGCGGCCATCGCCGCCGTCTGTGCCGAGCGCGGCATCACCATCATTTCCGACGAGATCTATCACGGGCTCAGTTTCGGGGCCCCGACGCCGTCGATGCTGGAGTTCGCCCCGGACGCTTTGGTGATCAACAGCTTCTCGAAATACTGGAGCATGACCGGCTGGCGGCTGGGCTGGTTGCTGGTGCCGGCCGACCATGTCGAGACGGCGAAAGCCTATATCGGCAACCTGTTCCTGACCCCGCCGTCGCTGAGCCAGCACGCCGGTCTGGTGGCCATGGACCAGCATGAGGAGCTGGAGGGCCATGTCGCCGTCTATCGCCGCAACCGCGAGCTGATGCTGGCCGCCCTGCCCGCCCTGGGGCTGAAGACCATCGCCCCGCCGGACGGGGCCTTCTACATCTGGGCCGACATCGGCCATCTGAGCCACGACAGCCTGGCCTTTTGCGAGGCCCTGCTGCGCGACACCGGCGTCGCCACCGCCCCCGGCGTCGATTTCGACCCGGTCGACGGGGGGAGATTCATCCGCATCAGCTTCGCCGTGTCGACGGCGGAGGTGGAAGAGGCGTTGCAGCGGATGGTGGGGTGGTTTGGGGAGCGGGTGGCGGGGTGACGGGCGGGTGTTCGCCAGACCGTCCGCGTACGGCTTGGCGCACGCACAGAAGTCTACTGACGACTGAAGCGGACGTTCCGATCGTCGCTTAAGGGTGGTGAGCGGACCTTGATCTTATTCGTCTCTAGGCAAACTACCGATCTCTTCTTCGTATTGCCGGCGTTCGAACTCGAACGGGCCGAAGGCCGAGTAGTCGCGACTTGGCCGATGAGGCTGGCGAAAGCCCTCCCATCGATAGCCATCCTCAGTAGGCACGACTGAAGCCATCAAGGGCCAACAACCGACCTCACCGCAGTCGCAAGCGAGGACGTAGATTTCATCGTCCCGATCACCTTCACCCTGGTTTCCGGCCTGACCGCGAAAATACACTTCCAGCGGACCGTAAGAAAAGAATGCCGGCACAATCCCGCCATAGCCGCCAGCGGGGTCAGAGTAGCCATTGGAGCGCTCGAAATCCGTGACTAATGCAGAAAGAGCGACGCCATCTATCGAGGGCGTAATTGCAACTGCGCCCTCCTTGTCTGTCACATCGAAGGAGAGCCTGTTCATACCGTGCTCCGGCTGGTTCGGAACAAGCTATCGCCCAATGCCTAAGCGTCAGCAACGGGTCGAAAGTCGCCTGTCGCATATGGCCGAAAAGCAGTCGGTTACTCAACCCGGTGCCCCGCCCCCTCACCCGTCAGGCCAGTTCCGCCAACCTGTCCTCGGCCAGTTTCTCGACCAGGGCGGAGCGGGAAATGCCCAGTCGGCTGGCCGTGGCGTCGATCGCCGCCAGAATGCCGGAGTCGAGCGACAGATTGGCCTTCACCGACCGACCCAGCTTGCGCACCAGGGCCACGCTGCCCAGGGTCGCGCCGGCCGCGAAATCCTCGGCGAACCGCGCATCAGCCCGGATCGCGTCGGGTGAGCGGGGCTCGGGAATGGCCCGGCCCCGGGCGCTGGCGATTTCAACCCACTGACGCAGGGCTTCGACGGCGTTGTTGAGCGCCTCATCAAGGGTTTCACCCATGGCGGTGCAGCCGGGCAGATCGGGAAAGACGACGCCATAGGCCCCGGCCGTGCCATCGATCAAAACTGTATATCGGCTCATGACGGTGACTCTGCTGACGGGAAGACGCGTCTTCCCCTGAAATGACTAACGGGCGACGGACGACCAGCCCGCAACCCGTGCAATGGCCCGGGCGACACCCGGTGACAGGTCCTTATGGCGGGGCACGATCGCCGGAAAATCGAAGTCCGGATGGGTGTAGGCGTCATGTTTTTTTCCGCCTTCGTTCGTCCATCCCTCCTTCGCGAGACGCCGAATGATCCTGGCACGGTTGACTTCCAGCATCGCGAAGATCGCCCCTCCATGCGCACGATGATACGCCTCACAGCCTGAAAGGTCGATAGCCATAGGTGCCCGTTCGTGCGCATGGCAGGTCCGCCTCTTGCCCCCTCACAGCCGACACACCGCCCCGGTCACAGCCGCCACACCGGCCACAAATGCGACCTTTCCAGCCAGAATCCACGCTTTTCGGCGCGCCATCCCCCTGATCTGACGCAACTTTCTGCGCCGGCGCGGTGAATTTCCCGCCGGGGTACCGGTCTGGGGGACACTGGGGGGATGAAATCTGCCCTGCCCGCCTCGCCGCGCCATCGTGCGCCCTATCGCATCCGTGGAGAGCGGGTCTGGGCCTGTATCCGCGCCCGCTATCTGGCGGGGGAGAGTGCGCCAGCTCTGGCGGTCGAATTCGACGTCAGTGTGTATGCGATCCGGCGGCGGATCACGCGCGAGGGCTGGAGCAAGCAGGGGCTGGCGGAGGCGGAGGCGGAGGCGATGGCGGGGGTCAACGACTGTCGTCATCCTTCCGCGTGCGCAGCACGACCGGAGGACCCAGCGGCGGGCGCGAGCCCGACCCTGTCGCGGACACCGACGGTGGACACAGGGTGGGCGGACAGATCGCCTGCGGCACCGCCGGGTCCTCCGGTCGGCGCCGCTGACGCGGCTGGCCGGAGGATGACGACAGTGGAAGACCCGCCGCTGGAACCCCGGGCGGCGGCGCGGGCGGCGCTGGATGAGGCGGTGCGGCTGTTGCGGAGCGGGCGGCTGGGAGCGGCCGAAGCGGCGGCGCGGGTCGCCGATGTGATGGGGCGGGCGGCGGCACGGCTGGAGGTGGCGGAACCGGCAGCGGAGGACGCGGGCGTGGATGAGGCGGCGTTCGAGGCGGTGCGACGCAAGGTGTTGGGGCTGGACACCGCACCCTCCCCGTCTGGTGACGGGAGGGAGACGGTATTCGCAACAGACTGTCGTCATCCTTCGGCGTGCGCAGCACGACCGGAGGACCCAGCGGCGGGCGCGAGCCCGACCCTGTCGCGGACACCGATGGTGGACACAGGGTGGGCGGACAGATCGCCTGCGGCGCCGCTGGGTCCTCCGGTCGGCGCCGCTGACGCGGCTGGCCGGAGGATGACGACAGTGGACGGGGGCACGGGCTGTTGACGCGGGAGGCGCGGCTGGATGCCCTGTCCCCGGACGAGAGGCGGCTGCTGACGGCGGACTGGGCGATGTGGGCGCACCGGGGGCAGCGGGTGCCGGACGGGGACTGGACCACCTGGCTGCTGCTGGGCGGGCGCGGGGCGGGCAAGACAAGGGCGGGGGCGGAATGGGTGGCGAGCCGGGCCGAGGCGGGGTGCGGGGCCGCCGGGCGGATCGCCCTGGTCGGGCAGAGCCTGCATGACGTGCGCGAGGTGATGATCGAGGGGCCGTCGGGGCTGAGGGCCCTGCCCCGCTATGCGCTGGGCGGGCGACCGCGCTGGGAGGCCGGCCGGCGGCGGTTGCTGTGGCCCAACGGCGCGGTGGCGATGAGTTTCTCGGCCGAGGATCCCGAGAGCCTGCGCGGGCCGCAGTTCGGCACGGCTTGGGGCGACGAATGGTGCGCCTGGCCGCGGCGCGGCGGCGGCGGGCCCGAGGCGACCCTGGCCCTGTTGCGGATGGGGCTGAGGCTGGGGGTGCGGCCGCGGCTGGTGCTGACCACGACGCCGAAGCCGACGGGGGCGCTGCGACGGCTGCTGAAGGAGGCGGGGCTGGCGCGGTCGGACCTGCCGACCCGGGTCAATGCCGCGAACCTGGCCCCGGCCTTTCTGGACGGGCTGGAGGCCCTGTATGGCGGCACACGGCTGGCGGCGCAGGAGCTGGAGGGTCGGGTGGTCGAGGGCGACGGAGCCCTGTTCACGGTGGCGATGCTGGCCGCCTGTCGCGAGGCACCGGGGCTGGAGTGGGGGCCGGCGGAGGTGACGGTGGTGGCGGTGGACCCGCCCTGCACGGCGGGCGGCGACGCCTGCGGCATTGTGGTGGCTGAACGCCGGGGCGAGGGGGTGCGGGTGCTGGCCGACCGGACCGTGCGCGGCCTGTCACCCCAGGGCTGGGCCGGGGCGGTGGCGCGGGCGGTGACGGGCTTTGCCGCGACCCGGGTGGTGGTCGAGGCCAACCAGGGCGGGGAGATGGTCGAGGCGGTGCTGCGCACGGCCGGGGTGGCCTGTCCGGTGCGGCGGGTGCAGGCGCGCCACGCCAAACGGGTCCGGGCCGAGCCGGTGGCGGCCCTGTATGAACAGGGCCGGGTCACCCATGCGGTCGACCTGCCGGCGCTGGAGGATGAGCTGATGGGGCTGGACGCCGAGGGGGGCGACAGCCCGGACCGGGCCGACGCCCTGGTCTGGGCCGTGACCGACCTGCTGGTGCGGCCGCCCGGGCCGGTGCCGTCGGTGCGGCGGCTCTAGGGGGGCCTAGACCGCCTCGTTCAGCAGGGCGTTGCGGTAGCCCTTGAGCCAGATGTTGCGCGACTGGCGCGAGCGTTCGGCGTGGTAGATGTGGGCCAGCTCGGCATAGGAACGGTCGAAATCGTCATTGACGAAGACGTAGTCGAACTCCTCGCAGTGTTCGATCTCGCCCTTGGCGTTGCGGATCCGCTGTTCGATGACCTCCTCGGCGTCCTGCGAACGGGTCACCAGGCGACGGCGCAGTTCCTCGAGGCTGGGCGGCAGGATGAAGACGCGCACCGCGTCCTCGGGGCATTTCTGGGCGATGTCGCGCGCGCCCTGCCAGTCGATGTCGAACAGGACGTCACGACCGGCCGACAGGGCCCGCTCGATCGGGGCGCGCGGGCTGCCGTAGCGGGCCCCGTGCACATCGGCCCATTCAAGGAAGGAATCCTGGTCGATCAGACGCTGGAATTCGGCGTCATCGACGAAATGATAGTCCCGGTCGGCGACCTCGCCCGGGCGGATGCCGCGGGTGGTCATCGACACCGACAGCTCCAGCCCGCCGTGGTCGGCCATCAGCCGGCGACACAGCGAGGTCTTGCCGGCCCCGGAGGGACTGGCGACGATCAGGAGGACACCCCGGCGGGGCGTGCGTTCATTCGACATTCTGGACCTGTTCACGCAGCTGTTCGATCACCGCCTTCAGTTCGAGTCCGACGGCGGTGAGCGCGGTCGTAGCCGATTTGGAGCAGAGTGTGTTCGCTTCCCGCATGAATTCCTGCATCAGGAAGTCGAGTTTCCGTCCGGCGGGCGGTTGCTGCAACAGGGTACGGGCCGAGGCGACGTGGGCGGTGAGGCGATCCAGCTCCTCGCGGACGTCGGCGCGCGCCGCCAGCGCGGCCGCTTCCAGATAGATTCGCTCGTCCAGCCCCGGGGCGTCGGGGGCCAGTTCGGTCATGCGCCGGGCGAACCGCTCGCGGATGGCCTGGGTCTGGACCCCGGCCTCGTCGGTGGCGCGGGCGATCAGATGTTCGATGCCGTCGATGAATCCGGCGATCACCGGGGTGAGCTGGTCCCCTTCCCGCTCGCGCGACAGTGTCAGCGCGTCGAGGGCGGCCTCGATAGAGGCGGCCATGGCGGCCTCGACGGCGGCCCGGGCCTCGGGGGCCTCATCCTCGTCCGGGGCCTCCAGCACCCCGCGCAGGCCCAGCAGACCGTCGGCCGACGGCGGGGTGGCCCCGTCCTCGGCCAGGGCGTTGGCGAGCTGCAGGTAGCGGGTCAGCACCGCCTCGTTGACGCGCATCGCCGAGGCGTCGGGATCGGCGTGTCTGGCCTGAAGGCCCAGGGTGACCTGACCCCGGCTCAACCGGGCCTGGGCCGCCGTCCGGGCCAGTCGGTCCAGACTGTCGAAGCCGGGGGGGCCACGAAAGCGGACGTCCAGGTTACGACCGTTGACCGACCGCGCCTCGACCGCCCAGCTCCAGCCGTTCAGCGCCCCCTCGGACCGGCCGAAACCTGTCATGCCCGAGAGGTCACTCATCGGGCCGCCGCTGCCGGACGGGCGACCGGAGCCGGGCGCAGGGCGGGCGTCGGCTGGACGGTGATCACCGCGGCTCCCGGCGGAATGGCCGGACCATCGGGCGCGGCCTCGACCGGTTCCGGGGCCACGGGTTCGGGCGGCAGGCCCGCCTTCTGGCGTTCGATCGCCCGCCAGCGGGCGACATTGGCCAGATGTTCGGCATAGGTGCGGGCAAAGGCATGTCCGCCGGACCCGTCAGCGACGAAGAACAGCTCGTCACTGCGCGGTGGGTTGAGCACGGCGGCCAGGGCCTCCTCGCCCGGATTGGCGATCGGCGTCGGCGGCAGGCCGTCGATCTGGTAGGTGTTCCACGGCGTCTGGCGGTCCAGTTCGGAGCGGCGGATGCCGCGCCCCAGCGGACGGCCTTTGGTAATGCCATAGACGATGGTCGGGTCGCTCTCCAGCCGCATGCCGATGCGCAGCCGGTTCGAGAAGGCGGCGGCGACGCGCGGCCGCTCCGAGGCAACTCCGGTCTCCTTCTCGACGATCGAGGCCAGGATCATGGCCTCTTCGGGCGAACGGACCACCGAATTGGGGCTGCGCAGCTCCCACAGCCGGGCCAGGTTGCGATCGCGGGCGCGCTGCATCCGGGTGATGACGGCGGCGCGGGTCTCGCCGCGGCTGATCTCATAGGTGTCGGGCCACAGGCTGCCCTCGGGCGGAGTCTCGACCTCGCCGGTCAGGATCGACTGGCGCATCAGGATGTCGACCGCCTGGGCCGAGGACCAGCCCTCGGGCAGGGTCAGATAGTGGCGCACCACCCGACCCTCGACCAGCAGGATGATGACCGACCGCAAGGAGGCGCGCGACGGCACCTCATATTCGCCGGCGCGCAGCTTGCGGTCGGCGCCGGTCAGACTGGCGGCGGCCTTGAACATGTCCGTCGAACGAATCACTCCCGCCTGTTTCAGGGTCGCGGCGATGGCCGGCACGCCCGAACCGCTGGGCAGGGTGACCACGGTGGTGTCCCCGACCGGTGCCGTCGGCCCCGGCGCATAGAAGACGCTCCAGCCCCAGGCCAGACCGGCGATCAGGAACAGGCTGAAGGTCGCCGAGGCCGCCAGCAGCCCGACCATCAGGCCGGACCGGCCGCCCGCGGGCGGCGGTCCCTTCGCACCGCGGGCCATCTAGTCGACCTTCCGGAAGATGACCGAGGCATTGGTGCCGCCGAAGCCGAAGCTGTTGGACATGGCGACATCAATCTTGCGCGCCCTGCCCTTGTGCGGGACCAGGTCGATGGCGGTCTCGTGCTCGGGATTGTCCAGATTGATGGTCGGCGGCGCGATCTGGTCGCGGATGGCCAGCACGCTGAAGATCGATTCAATGGCCCCGGCGGCGCCCAGCAGGTGGCCGGTCATCGACTTGGTCGAGGAGACGGCCAGGTTGGACGCATGGTCGCCGACCAGCCGTTCGATGGCGCGCAGCTCGATCCAGTCGGCCATGGTCGAGGTGCCGTGGGCATTGATATAGTCGAGATCCGAGGGCTGCAGTCCGGCCCGCTTCAGCGCCGCCTTCATGGCCCGCAGTCCGCCCTCCCCGTCCTCGGACGGGGCGGTGATATGATAGGCGTCGCCGCTCATGCCGTAGCCGACGACCTCGGCATAGATTTTCGCGCCGCGCGCCTTCGCGTGCTCATACTCTTCCAGCACCATGATGCCGGCACCCTCGCCCATGACGAAGCCGGCGTGGTCCTTGTCATAGGGCCGGCTGGCCTTTTCGGGGGTGTCGTTGAAGGCGGTGCACAGGGCCTTGCAGGCCAGGAAGCCGGCGATACCGATCGGCACGATCGAGCTTTCGGCCCCGCCGGCGACCATCACATCGGCGTCGTCCATGGCGATCATCCGCGCCGCGTCGCCGATGGCATGGGCCCCGGTGGCGCAGGCGGTGACGACCGAATGGTTCGGCCCCTTCAGCCCGTGGCGGATCGAGATCTGGCCCGAGGTCAGATTGATCAGGGCCGAGGGGATGAAGAAGGGGCTGACCCGGCGCGGCCCCTGTTCCTTGAGGATGATGGCCGTGTCGGCGATGGGGCCCAGCCCCCCGATGCCCGAGCCGACCATGACGCCGGTGCGTTCCTGGTCCTCGGCGCTCTCGGGCTTCCAGCCGGCGTCGGCCAGGGCCTCGTCGGCGGCGGCGATGGCATAGACGATGAAGTCGTCGACCCGTTTGCGGTCCTTGGCCGACATGACCTGTTCGTGGTCGAACACCCCCGGCTGGCCCGGCGCGCCGCCACCCCGGCCGTCAACCGACGGAATCTCGCCCGCAATGGTGCAGCCCCAGCCCTCGACATCGAAATTGGTGATCGGACCGATGCCGGAGCGACCGTCCCGGATTCCCTGCCAATTATGTTCGACACCCCAACCGAGGGGGGTGAGAAGGCCGAGACCGGTGACTACAACGCGGCGCATGGGCGCTCCTTCAACAGAATCCGTGCCCAGAAACAGTAATGGCCGCCGGGCGGCCCCGCTAGGGGCGCACCACGGCGGCCATGAAACCGTCAGTCGGCAGAGGTTTAGCCGGCCAGTTTCTCGTCGATGAATTTGACGGCGTCGCCGACGGTCTGGATGTGCTCGGCGGCGTCATCCGGGATCTCGATGTCGAATTCTTCCTCGAACGCCATGACCAGTTCGACGTTGTCGAGCGAGTCAGCGCCCAGGTCGTCGATGAAGCTGGCCTTTTCGACGACTTTTTCGGGATCGGCGTCCAGATGGTCGATGACGATCTTGCGAACGCGTTCCAGGGTGTCGGACATGGGGTCTCTGCCTTCATTATGGTGCCGCAGCACCAGCGTTTGTCTTCGCGATTGCCGTCCCACGACAGCGCCGGTCGCGCAAGCCCGAAAGAGCCGCACAGCCGGTTGCGTCACCGCCCTTTAGCACAGCCGGGACCGGGGGGAAGAGTCGGTTGTCCGGTTTGATGCGGTCATGGCGTCAGGGGCGGCCGGGCGCCGGGGCCGCCCTCGTCCGGACCGGCACCGTATCAGGACAATCCCCAGGGGGGCGCTTAAGCCTCTGTTGAACCCTGCCCCGGCAGGGTCATGGGACCAAGGGGGTGGCGGAAACGCCTCTCCGTGCCGACCGGCGACAGGACCGGGGACCGGCCAGTGAGGGGCGACACGGTGAATTCAGTACCCGGTTCAGGCGATAAGATCGTCGCACACGACGTCAAATTGCAGCCACGGCTGGCCGAGTTGCTGTTCGCCGAGGCTGCGGTCCTGGGCCAATTGATCCAGAGGGCGGTGCGCCCGTTTCGCCTGACCCTGTCGCCCGGGCAGGAGGGCGTACGGATAACCGGCCACGAGGTCGCCGTATCCCTGGCGGTCGAAATCCTGGCGCAGGTCTCACAGATCGTGAGAGCGGGCCACAGCGTCAGCGGCGACATGCTCAACAACGTGGCGACGACGGCCGTCGAGGATGCCCTCAGACACGAACTGGCCTACCGGCTCACGGGTCTGCACAGGCCGGTGCGGCCGATGTCGCTGAGCCAGGTCGCATTCATGAACACCATGCTGTCGTCCGAGCGGGCGCTGATCTTCGGGGTCGGCCCGACCGGCACGGGGAAGACCCATCTGGCCATCGCGGCCGGGCTGAACCTCGTCGCGGAGAAACATTTCAAGAGCCTGGTCATCACCCGGCCGCGCGGCATGCAGGAAGGCGACGTCATGACCCCTGCCCTGCGGGCCGAGACCACCTATGACCAGCAGCTGACGCCGATCGAGGATGCCCTGCATGACCTGATCGGGCGGGACGAAACCCATCGCCAGATCGAACACGGCCTGATCGACATCGTGCCGCTGGGCCGGATGCGTGGCCGCAGTTTCAACGAGAGCTTCATCCTGATCGATGAGGCGCAGAACATGGACAGACCAAAGATGCGGATGGCCCTGACGCGGCTGGGTCGCAACTCCCGCATGGTCGTGACCGGCGACCCCGCCCAGACGTCCCTGCCGGGCGACGAACCGTCCGGCCTGACCCATATCCTGCAGCTGATCGCCGGCACCGACATCGCCCTGGTGCACCAGTTCCAGAACCACCAGATCATCCGCAACGACATCGTCGCCAGGCTGGAGGCGCTGTATTCGGACGAGGACCGGCCCGAGCTTCGCGCCGCCGCCTAGCCAGGATGGTTTCAGCCTCGGTCAGATCATCGCCATGCCGCCGTTCACGTGCAGGGTCTGGCCGGTGACATAGGCGGCCTCGTCCGAGGCCAGATAGACGGCGGCGGCGGCGATCTCGTCACCGGTGCCGAGGCGGCCGGCGGGGATGTTCTTCAGGATCGTCTCGCGCTGCTGGTCGTTGAGGACGTCGGTCATCGGCGAGGCGATGAAGCCGGGGGCGATACAATTCACCGTGATACCGCGGCTGCCGACCTCCTGGGCCAGGGATTTGGAGAAGCCGATCATGCCGGCCTTGGAGGCGGCATAGTTGGTCTGGCCCGGGTTGCCGGTGACGCCGACGATCGAGGTGATGCCGATGATCCGGCCCGAGCGGCGCTTCATCATCCCCTTCATCGCCGCGCGCGACAGGCGGAAATAGGATTCCAGATTGACGGTGATGACGGACTGGAAATCCTCGTCCTTCATCCGCATCAGCAGGCCGTCCCTGGTGATGCCGGCATTGGCCACCAGGATGTCGAGCGGGGCCCCGGCGGCTTCCTCGGCGCGGGCGATCAGGCCGTCGAC
>CAXBHG010000066.1:0-11773 GCA_963975385.1 uncultured Brevundimonas sp. | reverse complement strand
ACCGTCAGCACCAGCAGGAACGGGACCACATAGACGAAGACCTGTCCGAGCAGGTTCAGCATTACGATCGTCTCTCCCGTTGCCGATGCGGCGTCCCGATGGTCAGGCCGCCCTGGCGAGTTTGCCGATGATGGACTCCGCCATCCGCCGCGCCTCCGCATCCACGGCAAGGGCCGCGTCGCAGGCGTCGTCGGAACCGGAACTCACCCCCGAGTTCGTCACGCGCCCCAAGGTGTCGGCGATGACTGCGGCAATATTGAGAAAGGCCAGACGGCGGTCAAGGAAAGCCATGGCCGCCACTTCATTGGCCGCGTTGAAGATCGTCGGGGCCCCGCCGCCCGCCTGCAGTGCCTGTCGGGCCAGTTTCAGGGCGGGAAAACGGGTCTCGTCGGGGGCCTCGAATGTCAGCCGCCCCAGCGCCGGCAGGTCCAGACGGGGGGCCGGCCAGGCCAGCCGGTCAGGCCAGGCCAGGGCGCAGGCGATCGGTGTCTTCATCTCCGGCGGCCCCATCTGGGCCAGGGTCGAGCCGTCGATAAACTCCACCAGACTATGGATGATCGATTCCGGATGGACGACGACATCGATCCGTTCGGCGGCCATGTCGAACAGATAGGCCGCCTCGATGGTCTCCAGCCCCTTGTTGGCCATGGTGGCGCTGTCGACCGAGATCTTGGCCCCCATGCTCCAATTGGGATGGGCCACGGCCCGCTCCGGCGTGATTCCGGCCATGTCGGCGCGCGACAGGGTGCGGAACGGCCCGCCGGAGGCCGTCAGCACCAGTCGGGCCACCCGCTCGGGGGCCTCGGCCGGAAACACCTGGAAGATGGCCGAATGCTCTGAATCCACCGGGATAAGCCGCCCGCCCGAGCGCCGGACCCGTTCGATCAGGGCCGGTCCGCAGCAGACCAGACTCTCCTTGTTGGCCAGGGCCAGGGTCGCACCCGTGCCTGCGGCGGCCCAGGCCGAGCGCAGACCAGCGGCCCCGACGATAGCCGCCATGACCCAGTCCACCGGACGGGCCGCGGCCTCGACGATGGCGGCCTCCCCTGCCGCTGTGGCGATGCCGGTCCCGGCCAGGGCCGCGTTCAACGCCTCCAGCCGGTCCGGCCAGGCCGTGACCACCAGGGCCGGACGCCAGCGGCGGGCCTGTTCAGCCAGCCGGGCGATATTGGCCCCGCCGGTCAGGACCTCGACCTCGAAAGCCCCCGTGCCGGCAGCTTCCGCCGCCTCCATCAGGTCCAGGGTCGAGCAACCGACCGACCCGGTCGAGCCGAGAATGCTGACGCGCCGCCGGATCATGCGCCCCGCTCCAGCAGGATGACGATCAGGCGGCCGCAGGCGACCACGACGACCGCGAACATCAGCCCGTCCACCCGGTCCAGCAGCCCGCCGTGGCCGGGGATCAACGTGCCCGCGTCCTTGACCCCGAAACGGCGCTTCAGCGCCGACTCCCAAAGATCCCCGGCCATCGTCGCAAGGGCTGCGGCCAGACCCAGCAGACCGCCCCACAGCGGCGTCAGGGCCCCCATGTCCAGCCAGGCGGCCATCACGACCCCGGCCGTGGCCCCGGCGGTCAGCCCGCCGAAAAAGCCCGACCAGGTCTTGTTCGGCGAGAACCGCGGCCACAGCTTGGGTCCGCCGACCAGGCTGCCGACGAAATAGGCCATGATGTCCGACGACCAGGCCACGGCAAACACCAGCACGGTCCAGTACAGCCCCACCGTCGAATCCAGGTCCCGCAGCCAGATCAGCAGCACGATCGGCCAGCCGAGATAGAGGACGCCATAGGCGGCATCCAGCGCCTCCTCACCCCGGCTGCGGGCGAACATGGCGGCCGCGAACGAGCCGAACACCAGCATGATGAGGGCCAGGGACAACTGCCCGGCATGGGCGGTCACAGCGGCGGCGACCAGACCGAAGGCCACCGCCCCGGCCATGACCCGCCAGGTCCGGGCCGCGCTCATTGCCGCCCATTCAACCGCCAGCAGGCCCGACGCCAGCAGCATCAGCCCCAGGAACCAGATTCCGCCGGCCCAGGTCGCCAGCACGGCGGCCGGGCCCAGCACGAAGGCCGAGGCGGCGCGAACGCCGATATCGCCGACCTTGACCGCCATCAGCCCGCCGCGAGAGCCGCGACGCCCTCGATCCCGCCGTAGCGCCGGTCACGGTTGCGATATTGCTCGACCACATCGGCCAGGGCCTCGGGCCCATAGTCCGGCCACAGCACCTGCTGATAGACCAGCTCGGCATAGGCGGCTTCCCACAGCAGGAAGTTCGACAGCCTCTGCTCGCCCGAGGTGCGGACGATGACATCGACCGGCAGCCCGCCCGCGGTCGACAGCCCCCCCTCCAGAATGGCCTCGGTCAGAGGTCCGCTGGCCGCACCGGCCAGAACCCGATCCAGATGACGCTGGGCCGCATCGACGATGTCAGCCTGACCGCCGTAGTTGAAGGCAACCTGCAGCAGGAAACGGCTGTTGTGCGCCGTGGTCCGCTCGGCCCGGTCCACGATCTCGGCGATATCGTCCGGCAGGCCCTTGCGTCGGCCCAGTACCCGCAGCCGGACCCCGGCCTTTTCCAGCCGCTTGAGATCGCTGCTCACATAGCTCCGCACCAGCCCCATCAGGTCCGAGACCTCCTCGGCCGGGCGGTTCCAGTTCTCGGTCGAGAAGCCGAACACCGTCAGGCACTCGATGCCGAAGTCCGGGGCGGCCTGGATCGTCCGCTTCAGGGCCTTGACCCCTTCCCGGTGGCCCATGGCCCGCGGCAGGCCGCGCGCCTGGGCCCAGCGGCCGTTACCGTCCATGATCAGGGCGACATGCCTCGGCCCGGCCGGGACGGACCCGTCGGCAACACGCGGCTTGGTCGTCGCTTCGACCGTCATGGCGGATGAGTGTTCCAAGCTGATGTGCGCCGTCAGACCTGCATGATCTCAACTTCCTTGGCCTTCAAGGTCTCATCGATACGTTTGATCGCCGCATCGGTGTCCTTCTGGACCTCGGTCTCCATCCGCTTCTGGTCGTCCTGACTGATCTCGCCGGCCTTCTCGGCCTTCTTCAGATCATCATTGGCGTCGCGGCGCACATTGCGCACCGAGATCTTCTGCTGTTCGGCATATTTGCCGGCCAGCTTGGCCAGCTCCTTGCGGCGTTCCTCGGTCAGCGGCGGCACCGGAATGCGCAGGGTCTGGCCGTCAACGATCGGGTTCAGGCCCAGGCCGGCGGCACGAATGGCCTTTTCAACCGCCGCGACCATGCCCTTGTCCCAGACGTTGACCGAGATCATGCGCGGCTCGGGCACGCTGATGGCGGCCACCGCGTTCAACGGCGAGGTCGAGCCGTAGGCCTGAACCTGGACCGGATCCAGCAGGCCCACATTGGCGCGGCCGGTCCGCAGGCCGGCGAACTCTTCCTTCAGGGCTACGACAGCCTTGTCCATGCGGTCGCGATAGGTCTTGAGATCGGGTTGGGCCATCGGATTTTCCCTGGGAGAACGAACGGGTGTCAGGCGATCTTTTCATCTGACGTGATAACAGTGAACGTACCCTGACCGGTCAGGGTCTTGCGCAGCGAGCCGGGCTCGCGGATCGGGAAGACGACGATCGGGATGCCGGAGTCGCGCATCAGGGCGATGGCCGAGGCGTCCATGACCTTCAGATCCTTCGACAGGACATCGTGATAGGTCAGGGTATCGTAACGGGTCGCCTTCGGATCCTTCTTGGGATCGGCCGTGTAGACGCCGTCGACACTGGTACCCTTCAGCAGGGCGTCGCAGCCCATTTCCGCCGCGCGCAGGGCCGCGCCGGAATCCGTGGTGAAGAAGGGCGCGCCGACGCCCGCGGCGAAGATCACCACCCGCCCCTTTTCAAGGTGACGCAGGGCCCGGCGGCGCACATAGGGTTCGGCCACGGCGTTCATGGTCAGGGCGCTCTGCACCCGGGTCTGGACGCCGATCTTCTCCAGCGCCGCCTGCATGGCCAGGGCGTTCATCACCGTGGCCAGCATGCCCATATAGTCGGCAGTGGCGCGTTCCATGTCCCCGGCGGCCTTGGACAGGCCGCGGAAGATGTTGCCGCCGCCGATCACCAGACAGATCTCGACGCCTTCGCGCGCGACCTGGGCGACCGCCTGGGCCACCCGCTCCACGGTCTTCATATCGATGCCGTAGGCCTGGTCACCCATCAGCACCTCACCCGATACCTTCACCAGTACGCGCTTGTAGCGAAACTCTGACGGGACGTCGGGCATGGGTCGGATCCGTGTGCAGGCGGGAATCGGGCAGGTCATCATAGACGAAGGGCGCGCCGGGCTTCAAAGCCCAACGCGCCCTCATAGGCAACCGCCACCGTCAGGTGGCGGACGATATCAGGCGTTTCCGCCCGTCATCGAGGCCACTTCAGCGGCGAAATCGGGCCCTTCGACCTTTTCGACGCCTTCACCCAGCGCCAGGCGGACGAAACCGGCCAGATGCAGGCCGGGGGCCCCCAGTTCCTTGCCGGTCTCGGCGACCAGCTGTTCGATGGTCACGTCCGGGTTCATCACGAACGGCTGCTTGGACAGCACCACGTCCTTCTGGAACTTGTTGATCTGGCCTTCGACGATCTTGGCGATCATCGCTTCGGGCTTGCCCTCTTCCTTGGCCTTTTCGGTCAGGACCTGACGCTCCTTCTCGATGGCGGCCGGGTCCAGATCGTCGGTGTTCAGCGACAGCGGCGCGGTGGCGGCGACGTGCATGGCGATCTTGCGACCCAGTTCACGCAGGGCAGCCTTGTCGCCACCGCCGTGCAGGGCGACCAGCACGCCGATCCGGCCCAGGCCCGGCGACACCGCATTGTGGACGTAGGAGGCAACGACACCCTCGTCGACCGACAGGCGGGCGGCGCGGCGCAGCTGCATGTTCTCGCCGACGGTGGCGATCAGATTGGTGACCTCGTCCTGGACCGTCTTGCCGGCTTCCAGTTCGGCACCGTGCAGGCCCTCGACCGAGGCGTGATCCAGACCCAGCTGCGCGAATTTCTTGGCGGCGGTCTGGAACAGGTCGTTGCGGGCGACGAAGTCGGTCTCGGCGTTGAACTCGATGGCGGCACCGATTTCACCGGCTCCGGCTTCCTTCGAGGCGACGGCGACCAGGCCCTCGGCGGCGACGCGGTCGGCCTTCTTGGCGGCCTTGGACAGGCCCTTGGCGCGCAGCCAGTCGATCGAGGCGGAGATGTCGCCGTCGTTCTCGAGCAGGGCTTTCTTGCAATCCATCATGCCGACGCCGGACTTGGCGCGAAGTTCCATGACGAGGGCGGCGGTGATCTCGGCCATTGTGGGCTCCTGAGTATTTGTATGCGGGAACGGCCGGACCCGTTGAGGTCCGGCCGCATAGTCTTGTGCCGGCGGTGGAAGGCGTCGGCGGTTTAGGCCGTCGCGTCCTCGGCCTTGGCGGGCTCTTCAGTCGCCTCGGCAGCCGCCGGAGCTTCTGCAGCAGCGATCATTTCCTCGGCGACAGCCTCGGCACCGGCCGGAGCCTTGTCCGCGGCGACCGGAGCGGCAGCCTCGGCCAGCATCGGCTCGACCGGGGCTTCCGAAGCGCCCAGGTCCACGCCCGACTGCGAGGCACCGGCGGCCAGGCCGTCGAGGACGGCGTCGGCGATCAGGTCGCAATAGGTCTGGATGGCGCGGGCGGCGTCGTCATTGCCCGGGACCGGATAGGTGATGCCGTCCGGATCGGAGTTGGTGTCGAGGATGGCGATGATCGGGATGTTCAGCTTGCGCGCTTCAAGGATGGCGATGGCCTCCTTGTTGGTGTCGATCACGAACATGATGTCCGGCACGGAGCCCATGTCCTTGATGCCGCCGAGGCTCAGCTCGAGCTTGTCGCGCTCGCGCTCGAGGTTCAGCAGTTCCTTCTTGACGCGGCCCTCGCCACCCGACTCCAGCAGGGTGTCCAGCTCGCGCAGGCGGGCGATCGAGCCCGACACGGTGCGCCAGTTGGTCAGGGTGCCGCCGAGCCAGCGGTTGTTCATGTAATATTGGGCGCAGCGGGTGGCGGCCTCGGCGACCGGGCCGGCGGCCTGGCGCTTGGTGCCGACGAACAGGACGCGACCGCCCTTGGCCGCGACTTCACGCACGGCGACCAGCGCCTGGTGCATCAGCGGCATCGACTGCGACAGATCGATGATGTGGATGTTGGAGCGCGATCCGAAGATGTAGCGTTCCATCTTCGGGTTCCACCGGTGCGTCTGGTGGCCGAAATGCGCGCCGGCTTCGAGCAGGGTACGCATGGAGAATTCAGGCAGAGCCATGATCTGGTAAGTCCTTTTTCCGATCAACCTTGCGCAGACGGTGAAAGAGCCACCCCGTTATTGGGCCGGCTCCTCGGAACGGCAGGGATCGGGATGTCTCCCCGAACCTCACCACGCCTGCGTGAGAAGTGCCGCGGCTTCTAGGCGCAAACCGCGGCAAAGGCAAGGACCGCGCGGCCCGGCCATACCTCCCGGCTGGCGCTATACAAATACCGGCGGTATATTGGCCGTCTCCGAGGGGAGAGTGACATGACTCGACGCAGGTTGATGGCCATCGGTGCAGGCGGCGCGCTTGTCCTGGTCCTCGCCGCGGTGGCCTGGACCCAGACCCGGCCGGACCCCGTCCCGATACCGTCGGAGATCACCCTGGTGCCGTCCCGCACTGAGGTGGCGGCCCTCGACGCAGCCCGCAAGGACCCGTTGGCGGCGCGCCTGCAGGGCGTTCTGACCCAGGATCCGGCCACCCGCCCCGTGCTGGCCCAGGCCGCGGCCTCGCCGGTGCCGGTGCTGGCCCCGTCCGACCCGGCCCTGTTGCGGACCGCCCGCCTCTATTCGGGGACGCGCCACTATATGCTGGTCGTCCAGCGCGGTGAGCAGATCATCGAGATCTACGGCACCACCAAGGCCTTCCAGTCCCCCCTCGCCCGCCCGTTGCAGCCGCCCGAGCCGGTGCTGACGCCACCGACACGCGCCACCCGGGTCGCGCCGGCCACGGCCGCCCTGGCCCGCGCCCGGGCCCAGGGGCTGATCAACATCCGCACCGAGCGAACGGAATACGGCGTTGACGTCAGCTTCAACCGGTTCGGCGCGGCCTACAGCGTCAGCTTCATCTGCGAGGGCCAGGGCGCGCCGGGCTGTGCCGAGGCTGACGCCCTCGCTTTCGCCGCCTCGCTGCAACTGATCGGCGGGGGCGCGTGATGCGGCGGCTGGCCCTGGCGAGCCTGCTGCTGCTGACGGCCTGTTCCCCGAACGGATGTGCCGGCACGGCCCCCCTGCCCCCGCCCGCTGACAGCGCGGTCGGCGACACGGTCGGGCCGGACCCCGAGGTCGCGCCCGAACCCGAACCACCCGTGCCCGAGCCGGTCACCTGGCCCCACGAGCCGGGCGGCGGCCTGGTCCCGGGTTCGGGCAGCGGCGCGACCGACGTGACGCTCTGGGCCCCGGGCATACGCTTTCCGATTGAGGCGGCCCCGGCCTATGCCAACTCCCAGGTCTATGGCTATGGCGGGTTCGCCGCGCCGGGCCCCGGCGGCCAGTGCGACAGCCGGAACTACAGCTATCCCTGGCACGACAATTTCTGCGAGACCCGCTCCTGGACCAACGGCATGTGCCCGACCGGCAGGGGCCATCAGGGCCAGGACATCCGCCCGGCCACCTGTGAGAAGAAGGTCCACTGGGTGGTGGCGGCCGAGGCCGGCCAGATCACCTCGATCGGCAGCTATACGGTCACGGTGCTGGGTGAGTCCGGCCGCATCTACCGCTACCTGCACATGGACATGCCGGGGGTCCACGCCCTGTTCCCGACCCTGGCCTCACGCACCGTCACCCGCGGCCAGCATCTGGGCCGGGTCTCGAACGATTTCGGCGGCTCGGCGACCACCATCCATATGCATTTCGAGATCAAGGCCCCGGTCTCGGACGGCGACACCGCCACCGTCATCTTCGTGCCCACCTATTCCAGCCTGGTCGACAGTTATGGCCGGCTTCTGAACGATAACGCCTGAACGATCGCGTCAGGCGTCTTCCAGCATCAGCACGCCCGGGGCCGATTTCAGCGCCCCGCGCAGGGCCCCGTCCAGACGATAGCGGCCGGGCAGTTTGAACTCGACCTCGCGCCGCCCCTCCAGCGAGGCGACCAGCGAAACCTCGCCCCCCTTGCCCGGTGAACTGGCCCGGTCCAGCCGCGCCTTCAGCGCCGCCGGATCGGTGCCGCGCGACGACACATGGATGCGCAGGCCGATGGTGGTGTCGTCCAGCAGGGTGTCCAGCCGCGAGGCATCGTCACCGAAGAACCGCACCTCGCCGTCGGCGCTCTTGGCCCGGATCCGCACCAGCACCGAAGCGCCGACCTCCAGCACCTCGCGGCATTTGCGCAGCTGTTCCGGCGGGAACAGGCATTCGAACTCGCCGGTCGGGTCCGAGAAGGTGACGAAGGCGAATTTCTCGCCCGAGCGCTGGCTGGCCCGTTCCTGACGACGGCGCACCACCCCGGCCATCATGAAGGCCTCGTGACCGCTCTCGGCCAGCTGCACCGCCTCGGCCACGAAGGTCACCCGTTTGCGCTTCAGCGCCGGGGTCATGTCCTCCAGCGGGTGGCCGGACAGATAGAAGCCGACCGCCGACAGTTCATGATCCAGCTTCTCGGGCCCGACCCAAGGCTCGCGGATCTTCAGCCGTGGCCGTCCGGCCCCGACCTGGTCGCCGCCGAACAGATTGACCTGGGCCGAGGCCCGCTCGGCCGCCACGCTCTGGCAATAGGCCATCAGCACATCGGCCTGTTCGAACAGCTGGCCGCGGTTCGGATGGATGCTGTCGAAGGCCCCGGCCTTGGCCAGCCCTTCCAGCGCCCGCTTGTTGACCGCGCGGGGATCGACCCGTTCGAGGAAGTCGAAGATGTCGGCGAACGGACCGCCGCTTTCGCGCACCTCGACCACATGGCGCATGGCCTCGAGTCCGACATTGCGGATCGCCCCCAGCGCATAGAGGACCGACCCGGTTCCCTCGTCATAGGCGACGTCGAAATCCGCCGAGGAGCGGTTCACATCGGGGGCCAGGACCGGCACCTCGAATTTGCGCGCGTCCTGGTAGAAGACCGCCAGCTTGTCGGTGTTCGACAGGTCCAGGCTCATCGAGGCGGCGAAGAACTCGACCGGGTGGTTCGCCTTCAGCCAGCCGGTCTGGTAGCTGATCATCGCATAGGCGGCGGCGTGCGACTTGTTGAAGCCGTAGCCCGCGAATTTGGCGACCAGTTCGAAGATGAAGTCAGCCTGGGCCTCGGGCACGCCCTTCTCGGCCGCCCCCTTGAGGAAGCGGGCCTTCTGGAAGTCCATCTCCTCCTTTTTCTTCTTGCCCATGGCCCGGCGCAGCAGGTCAGCCTCGCCGAGGCTGTAGCCGGCCAGGATCTGGGCGATCTGCATCACCTGTTCCTGGTAGATGATGACGCCGTAGGTCTCCTGCAGGATGCCGGCCAGCGACGGATGCAGGGTGTCGACCTCGGCCCGGCCGAATTTGCGGTCGATATAGACGTCGATGTTCTCCATCGGCCCGGGCCGGTAGAGGGAGATCAGGGCGGTGATCTCCTCGATCGCGCCGCAGCGCATCTTGCGCAGGGTGTCGCGCATGCCCTGGGATTCCAGCTGGAACACCCCGACCGTCTGGCCCGAGGCCATCAGCTCATAGGTGCGGGCGTCATCCAGCGGCAGCAGGTTGAAGTCCTGATCGGCCCCGCGCCGCTTCAGATAGCCCGAGGCCCGGTCCAGCACCGTCAGCGTCTTCAGACCGAGGAAGTCGAATTTCACCAGCCCGGCGGGCTCGACCCATTTCATGTTGAACTGGGTGGCCGGGATGTCCGAGCGCGGGTCCTGGTACAGCGGCGTCAACTCGACCAGCGGCCGGTCGCCGATGACGATGCCGGCGGCGTGGGTCGAGGCGTTGCGATACAGCCCCTCAAGCTCCAGTGCCGTCTCCAGCAGGGTGGCCACGGCCCTGTCGTCGTCCCGCGCCTCGCGCAGGCGCGGCTCCAGGGCGATGGCCTGGGCCAGGGTCACCGGATTGGCCGGATTGGCCGGAATCATCTTGGCCAGACGGTCAACCTGGCCCAGCGGCATCTGCAGCACCCGGCCGACGTCGCGCAGCACGGCCCGCGCCTGCAGGGTGCCGAAGGTGATGATCTGGGCCACCCGGTCGCGGCCATAGCGTTGCTGGACGTATTCGATCACCTCTTCCCGCCGCTCCTGGCAGAAGTCGATGTCGAAGTCGGGCATGGAAACCCGCTCGGGATTGAGGAAGCGCTCGAACAGCAGGCCGAAGCGCAGCGGGTCGAGGTCGGTGATGGTCAGCACCCAGGCGACCAGCGACCCGGCCCCGGAGCCCCGCCCCGGCCCCACCGGGATGCCGTGCGACTTGGCCCATTTGATGAAGTCCGACACGATCAGGAAATAGCCGGGGAAGCCCATCTGCTGGATGATGGACACCTCCCACTCCAGCCGGGTCCAGTAGTCCTCTTCCGGAAAGGCCGGGGTCACGGTCTTGAGCCGCGCCTTCAGGCCCTCGCGCGCCTGATACGCCAGCTCGTCAGCCTCGGTCCGGCCATCACCGGTATCGAAACTGGGCAGGATCGGGGCCCGGGTCTGGACCATGAAGGCGCAGCGGCGGGCGATGTCGATGGTGTTGTCGCAGGCCTCGGGCAGGTCGGCGAACAGGGTGCGCATGTCGGCCGCGCCCTTGAACCAGTGCTGCGGGGTCACCCGCCGCCGGTCCTCCTGCCCCGTGAAGGCCCCGTCAGCGATACACATCAGGGCGTCGTGCGACTTTGCCTGCTCGGCCTTGGCATAGTGCACGTCATTGGTGGCGACCAGCGGCACATCCGCCTTGTAGGCCCAGTCGACCAGACCGCGTTCGGCCGCCCCTTCGGTCGGCAGGCCATGGCGTTGCAGTTCGACATAGAAGCGGTCGCCGAACGCCACCTGCATCCCGGCCAGGGCCGCCTCGGCCTCGCCTGCCTTGCCCTGGACGAACAACGGATCGACCGGTCCGTCGGGTCCGCCCGACAACAGGATCAGCCCCTCGGCCTTTTCCGCCACCATCTCCCACGGCACGCCCGGTTCCGGCAGTTCGGCCGAGTCGAGAAAGGCCGCCGACGACAGGGCACACAGGTTCAGCCAGCCCTGTTCGTTCTGGCAGATCAGCACCACGGTCGGGGTCTTGGCCCAGCGGTCGCTGATCCTGCCGCCGATGCCCAGCACCGGCAGGGCGCAGGCGATCAGCGGCTGCACCCCGGCGTCGCGCGCCGCCTGACTGAATTCCAGGGCTCCGAACAGATTGGCCCGGTCGGCCACGGCCACTGCGGGCATGCCGTTGTCGGCCGCCATCCGCCCGACCTTGCCCGCCTTGATCGCGCCTTCCAGCAGCGAATAGGCGGACCGCACCCGCAGATGGACGAAGCCGTCAGACGTCAGGGGGCCATCGACACCTGCGGGGTCGATGACACTCTCGGGGCCTTCGGGGATCGCCGGTTCGGACACATCACACTCCACGGGTCCCCGCGACGGCGGGAACAGATCACCTCGGCCGCAAACGCGACCGCAGCCGACTATGCAGAGATTCTGGCCGACGCCCGCCCCGTCTCCTCAAATCCGGACCGGCGCGAAGGCCGGACCGGTCAGGACCGGATCAGGCGACCAGCAGGGCCGCGTGCCAGACCATCCAGACAAAGCCGCCGCATGATGCAAGCGACAGCATATCCCGAACCCAACGCGCCATGGC
>CAXBHG010000065.1:0-11993 GCA_963975385.1 uncultured Brevundimonas sp. | reverse complement strand
CGGGCCAGGGCCACGACCCAGCCGAGTACCAGCGTCAGCAAACCCATGCTCGACACCGCGGCGGTCGACAGCTGCCAGTCGCCGGTCAGCACGGCGATGGCCAGCGGCGTCGACAGCAGGATGGCCGAGGCCCCCAGCAGCGCGCTCTGCAGCTCGCCGGCCGACAGCCGCCGGATACCGGCCCCGACCGCCAGACAGACGACGGCGATCATGATGGCGATGCCCAGCGACTGCGTCTGTTCCGGCGGAATCACCGGCGCGCGCGTGAACCAGCCGGTCATCCGCGCCCCCAGGGTGAACAGGAAGGCGGTCGAAAAGGTCACCAGAAAGAAGGAAGAGGCCGAGCGTACAGCTGCCTTGTTCATTGTCGATCATCCCGCCTTCTCGTCGCCGGGCAGGACGGGCAGCGGATAGTCGGCACCCTCCCACGGCGACAGGAAATCAAAGTTCCGGAACTCTTGGGTCAGTTTGACGGGTTCATACACAACCCGCTTCTGTTCCTCGTCGTAACGCACTTCGACATACCCGGTCATCGGGAAGTCCTTGCGGAGCGGATGCCCCTGGAAGCCATAGTCGGTCAGCAGCCGGCGCATGTCCGGATGGCCCGAGAACAGCACCCCATACATGTCGAACGCCTCGCGCTCGAACCAGCCCGCCGACGGATAGACGGCGATGACGCTGGGCACGGGGGCCTGTTCGTCGGTCGCCACCTTGACCCGGACGCGCACGTTCCGGGTCATCGACAGCAGGTGATAGACGATCTCGAACCGCTCGACCCGGTCGGGATAGTCGGCTCCGCACACGTCCAGCAGCTGCTGGAAGCCGAACCGGTCGCGCAGCGCCGTCAGCACCTCGACGATCCGGTCCCGGTGGGCGACCAGGTTCAGCTCGCCGAAGGCCACCTGGGCGTCGACGCCCAGTTCACCGACCATCTCGGCCCCCAGCGGGGTCAGGACGGCCTCACGAACCGCGAAATTGGCTTCGGTGCTCATCGGTCGATGGTCCCCGTGCGGCGGATCTTCTTCTGCAGCTGCAACAGTCCGTACAGCAGCGCCTCCGCCGTCGGCGGACAGCCCGGCACATAGACGTCGACAGGTACAATCCGGTCGCAACCGCGAACAACACTGTAACTATAGTGGTAATACCCGCCGCCGTTGGCGCACGAACCCATCGAAAGCACGTAACGCGGGTCCGGCATCTGGTCGTAAACCTTGCGAAGCGCAGGTGCCATCTTGTTGGTCAGGGTGCCGGCCACGATCATCAGGTCGGACTGACGCGGGCTGGCGCGCGGGGCCATGCCGAACCGCTCCATGTCGAAGCGCGGCATCGAGGCCTGCATCATTTCCACGGCACAGCAGGCCAGGCCGAAGGTCATCCACATCAGGCTGCCGGTCCGGGCCCAGGTGATCACGTCATCCAGCGAGGTGGTCAGGAAGCCCTGCTCGCCCAGCTCGGTATTGACCTGCTCGAAGAATTTGTCGTGCAGCTTCGGGTCATAGCCCTCGACCGTGGCGCGCGCGCCCTGGCCGAAGGCCACCGGGGACGCGCCCTGGTTGCCGACACCGATCAGCGGCGTGGTGTTGGTCACTATTCCCATTCCAGCGCCCCCTTCTTCCATTCGTAGATGAAGCCGACCGTCAGCACACCGAGGAAGACCATCATCGACCAGAAGGCGAACACCATGCCGCCCCTGGACAGATCGAACATCGACACGGCCCAGGGGAACAGGAAGGCGACTTCCAGATCGAAGATGATGAAGAGGATCGACACCAGATAGAAGCGGACGTCGAACTTCATGCGCGCATCGTCGAAGGCGTTGAAGCCGCACTCATAGGCGGACAGCTTCTCGGAGTCGGGGTTCTTGGGCGCGAGCACCCAGGCCGCCAGCATGAAGCCGAGACCCAAAACCGTCGCGATCCCGAGAAAGATCACGATCGGCAGATATTCCAGAAGAAATGCGTTCATTCGAGAAGACCTCGGCCGCCAGGGAGGCAGCGGATTCGGCGCTTTCTAGCCCCAACCCCGCCGGGGTTCAAACCCATGACGACAAAGGATTTTGATGAGAATCGTTCGCAGAGCGCTGTGACCTGGATGTCAGGCCCTGACAGGCCGGAAAAATCGCTGACACCGCGCTTGACAGTGCAAGTCCCACCCGCCTAAACGACGCCCCTCGCCGCGACGCAACCAGCGCCGCGCCGGGAATACGCGGGTGTAGCTCAGTTGGTTAGAGTGCCGGCCTGTCACGCCGGAGGTCGCGGGTTCGAGTCCCGTCACTCGCGCCATTCCCTCTCGATCGTTCGAGGGAATGGCGCGCCCCGCCCCTGATTGAGACCCTGACCCGGTCGCCCCCTCCCTCCAGATATCGATCGTGCCCACGGCCCCCCTGTACCTGTCGGCGATTTCATCCGGCCGCCGCAATCGCGCCTTATTCTGCTACATATGTAACAGGCTACAAATGTAGCGGAGGCCCCGATGATCGAATCCCTGCCCAGACGCGAACGCGAGGTGTTCGAGATTCTGTGCCGGCTCGAGGAAGCCACCGCCGGGGCCGTGCGCAATGCCATGTCGGGTTCGCCCAGTGATTCGGCGGTCCGCACCCTGCTGTCACGGCTGAAGGCCAAGGGGCTGATCGCCCACCGCACCGAAAACCAGGCCTATGTCTATGCCCCGGTGCCGCGACCCGAGGCCGTGGCCGACGGGGCCCTGCGCCGTCTGGTCGACACCTTCTTCAACGGCTCGCCCGCCACCGCCGCCACGGCCCTGCTGGGTCTGGCCTCGCAGCTGGACCCGGACGAACTGGCCGCCCTGCGCCGGGCCATCGACGACGCCGGGGAGCGGTCGTCATGATCGCCCTGCTGGCCGGCCTGGCCCTCAAGTCCGGCCTCGTCGCCGGGGCCGGCCTGCTGCTGGCCGAACTGTTCGCCGGTCGCCCCGCGGCCGAGCGGGCCGACCTGTTGCGCGCCACCGTCGGCCTGATGCTGGCCCTGCCGGTCATCGCCCTGGCCGGACCCGACCTGGCCCTGGCCGTCCTGCCCGCCGTCGCCCCCGCCCCGGCCGCCGTCCTTCCGGACGCCGTGGCCTGGGCCGGCGAGGTCGGGCCCGTCGCCGGCGTCTCGGTCAGCGGCACGATCGGGACCCCGCCCGCCTGGGCTCTGCTGGCCGTGGCCTGGACGATCGGTGCCGCCCTGGTGCTGGGCCGGTTCGTCGCCGGGGTCTGGACCCTGTCGCGCTGGAGCCGTCAGGCCCGGCCGGTGATCGACACCGCCTGGACCACCGCCCTCGAGCGCCAGTGCGACGGCCGGACCCGCCGCCCGCGCCTGCTGGCCGCGTCCCGGGTCGACGGCCCGCTCAGCTGGGGTCTGCCGCCGGGCACGGTGCTGATCCATCCCGACAGCCTGGCCCGGCCGGCCGACGCCGACGCCGTCCTGGCCCATGAGCTTGCCCATATCCGCCGCCTCGACTGGCCGTTTCTGGTCCTGTCGCGTCTGGCCCTGGCCCTGTTCTGGTTCAATCCGCTGATGTGGCGGCTGCACGCCGCCCTGATCGACCGCTCCGAAGAGGCCGCCGACGCCCTGGCCATCGCCCGCGTCGACCCCCGTCAATACGCCCACACCCTGGTCAGCCTGGCCGCCCGAACCACCCCCGTGGCCGCAACCGGCATGGCCGGTTCCGCCCGCTCCCTCAGCCAAAGGATCAACGCCATCATGACGTCTCCGCGCAAACCCCGTGCCCGCTCCCTCGCCCTGACCGTCGCGGTCGGGGCCCTGGTCGCCGTCGCCACGCCGCTGGCGGCGCTGGAGCTGGCCGCCCGCACTCCGACCGTCAGCCCGGCCCCGGCGGTTCCCGTGGTCGCCGCGACGGTGGCCCAACCCGCAACGGTCGCCCCGGTCGCGCCGGTCGCGCCGGTCGCGGCGTCCGAAGCTGGCGCGGCACCCTACAGCTTCAGCTATTCTTCCAACGGCTACACGGCATCGACCGTTACACGCGCCGATGACGGCACGACCCGTCGAACCTATACCTACAGCTACTCCGGCGACGGGCCCGCCCCGGAGGCTCCTCTGCCGCCGACACCGCCCGCCCCCCCGGCCCCGCCGGCCTTTTCAGCCCCGCCGCCGCCTCCGGCACCGCCTGCCCCCCCGGCGCCGCCTGCCCCGCCCGCACCGCCGCGGCTGGTCAGCCATCAGGCTCCGGTGGACCGCGTGTCCTATGTGCGCGCCGCGCAGGACCGCGCCGGGCTCGACGCCGACCGCGCCGCCTCCCGGCGGGATCGGGAACAGGCCATCGCCGATGCGCGGGCCGCGCGCGAAGATGCCCGCCAGCATCGCCAGCGGGCCGAGGCGGACAGCCGCGCCGCCAGCGCGGACGCCCGGGCGGGGCGGGCCGCCGCCGGCGAGGCCCTGGCCGGGGCCCGCGACCAGATGCGCTCCGGGGCCAACGAGATGGAGCGCGGTGCCGAAACCATGCGGGACGAGGCGCGCAAGCTGCAGAACCCCGCCTATCGCGCCGAACGCATCGCCGAGGCCCGCGCCCAGGGGCGGACCGTGACCGATGCCCAGCTCCAGGCCCTGTCGCCCCGGCTCGCGACCCAGGCCGACGAGCTCGTCGCCCGGGCCCGCCAATTGCGGCAACGCAGCGAGGCCGGCTCGGACATCTAGGGTTCCGGCAGTCCGGCGCGACAACCTTCCTCCGGCCACGTCCGGGGGAAGGTTCGTGCGGACCCGTTCATGCGGATCCGGCAGGGGTGGCTCGACCCGGCCGCCCCCGCGCCTCAGCAGGGCGGACTGACCGCTCCGTAGCGTCCGGTCACCGCATGGGCCCCGGTCGGGGTCAGGGTCAGGACCGTCAGCCGGTCGTATTCGCACTCATCCATCGCCGCCGCCCCGTCGGCACCGAGGGCCCGGGCGATGTCCGGCACCGTATTGCTGTGCCCGACCACCAGCACCACCGCCTCGGGCGACAGCCGGCGGACCTGGCCGACCAGACGCGCCACATGGGCCGCGGATCCGCCGTCCAGCGACACAGCGACCGGTTCGGCACCGGCCGCCCCGGCGGCAGGGCCCGCGGTCAGGGCCGTGCGTTGCAGCGGACTGACGAACACATGGGTCACGCCCGCCCCCGTCAGGGTCTCGGCAAGGGCGGCGGCCCGGGCCTCACCCAGGTCGGACAACACCGGATCGGCGCTCTGTTCCGCCTTTTCGGCATGGCGGACGACGATCACCGTCTGGGCCGCCGCGGGGACGGCCAGAATCGCGCTCACGGCCACCGCCAGACACAGTCTCTTCATCCGGATCGTCCTCCTGCTACTGCGAACGTGGCCCGACCGCGGCCGGGTGTCCAGCCGGCCTAGGGCAGGGCCTGCGCCTCGGCCGCCGCTGCAAAGGCCGCCTCACCGCTGACGTCGGCATAGACGGTACACAGGTCCTCGAACACGCGGTTCCAGGCGAAGCGCTCGACGGTCCGGGCCCGGGCCGCCTGGCCGATCGCCTCGATATCGCGCCTGAACAGGGCCTCGACCGCCTGGGCGTAGTGCGTCGGGTCAGCGCTTTGCGCCAGCTGCCCCACGGTCTCGTCCACCGTCTCGGCCACGCCACCGGCATTGACCCCGACCACCGGACGGCCACAGGCCATGGCCTCCAGCACGATCAGGCCGAACGGCTCCTTGTCATTGGCGTGCACAAAGGCGTCGCAGCTGGCGATGATCCTGGCCACCACCTTCGGATTGGCCTCATACGGCAGGGAGATGACCCGCTCCTCGGCCGGCATGCCCGCCCCGGCCCCGACCAGAACCAGATGATAGGGCGCGCCCAGCTTCTGCACCGCCTCGATCAGCACGCCGATATTCTTTTCCCGGGCCGGTCGACCGGCGAAGCACAGCAGGCGCGCCGACTCCGGCAGGTCCAGCTTCTTCAGCAGCCAGGCCCGGTCACGCCGGTCCGGGTGGAAGGTCTCGATCTCGACCCCCAGCGGCCGGATCACGATGTTGCGCACTCCGGCCTCCTCCAGCCGCCGGGCGATGAAGCGGCTGGGCGAGACCACCCGGTCGAATTGCGAAAACAGCTGGGCCCAGCGTTTCTCGACCGGCTTCTTGGCCCATTCGCCGAAATGCAGGGCGGCCAGGCCGGCCGGGTCCGAATGGCAGAAGCCGACGACCGGACAACCGGCCCTCTGACCCGCCTCCAGCGCCCCCTGCCCCGGCGTATAGGGATCACCGGCCTCGATCACCGACGGCTCCAGCGCCGCCACCCAGGCGCCCCAGCGCCGCACCGACGACGGCCAGCGATAGCCGTCACCGAACGGCAGCTTGGTCGCATGCAGTTTGATGACGCCGTCGTCCCCGGCCTCATGACGGGGTCCCGGCACGACCAGACTGTGGGCCACGCCGGGCCGGTTCGCCTCCAGCCAGGCCTGTTTGGACAGAAGATAGCGTTTCACCCCGCCCGAGCGCGGCGCGTACAGCATGGTGGTGTCGACCAGCCGGGGCCGGGCGTCCGTCGTCGCGGCGCGCACCCGTCGCAGGGTTTCCGAGACCTCCTCGTCCAGTCCGGGGATCAGGCGGAGTTCGCTCTCCTCGACCCTGACCCCGACCATGCTCTGCAGTTCGCTCTCGGTCGGCGGCCGGCTCCCCGTCCGGACGGAGCGCTTCTGGATGCGACGGACGCGGCGGACGGTAGCCAATGTAGACTTCACCATGTCGCCGCCGTAGCCCCGGATCAGCCTGAGCTCAAGTGTCCTCAGCCGGCGGAGGAAGATCGGACACCTTGACCCCCCGCCGGGACAGGGCTTCTCGCAGCAGGGTCTCGACCTGCGCATTGACCGAACGCAGCTCGGCGGCGGCCAATCGCTCGACCGCCGCCATCACGCCCGGTGTGGCCCGCATCAGAAAAGGCTTCCGCGTCCGGGCCATCTCAGCTGTACAGGGTTCCCGCGTTGACGACCGGCTGGGCGTCACGATCGGCGCACAGCACCACCAGCAGATTCGAGACCATCGCCGCCTTGCGCTCCTCGTCCAGATCGACCACGCCGCGCTCACCCAGGTCCTGAAGGGCGTTCTCGACCATGCCCACCGCGCCGCGGACGATCAGTCGGCGCGCCGCCAGAACGGCCTCGGCCTGCTGGCGACGCAGCATGGCCCCGGCGATTTCCGGCGCATAGGCCAGATGGGCCAGCCGGGCCTCGTCGATGGCGACCCCGGCGACCCGGACCCGACCGACCAGTTCGTCGCGCAGACGTGTCGCCACATCCTCGGCGTCGGCCCGCAGCGTCATCTCCGGCTCGGCATCCTCCTCGCCATGGTCATAGGCATAGTGGGAGGCGATATCGCGCAGGGCGGTGTCGACCTGGATGTTGACGAAGGCCTGGTAGTCATCGACGTCGAACAGGGCCTGGGCCGAGTCCTCGACCCGCCAGACCACATTGGCGGCGATCTCGATCGGATTGCCCCGCTTGTCGTTCACCTTCAGCTTGTCACTGGTCAGGTTACGGACCCGCACCGAGACCTTCTTGCGGCTGTACCAGGGCAGGACCCAGCGCAGTCCATTGGTGCGGTCGGTACCGCGATAGGCCCCGAACAGCATGATCGCCACCGCCTCATTGGGCTGCAGCGAATAAAGGCCTGTCAGGAGCAGCAGACCGGTCACCGACACCGCCACCCCGCCGAGGATGGCGGGCTTGTCGCCGAGGTTGAGGCCGATGATCACCGGGCCGGCGACGATGACCGCCAGCCCGACCAGCAGCATGCCGATCCCGCCCGTGACCTTCGCCGGCCGCTCGACCGATTTGAAATGTTCGTTGCCCATCAAACCCTCCTGTTTCGCCGAAAGTGATATCACTTTGATTTCAACTTTGGCAAGTCGGACCGACAGGCTTCCGTCACCGAAACAGCCTTAGGCCTTGCATTCGCCTCAAATTCGCGAAACTTGGGACATGCTTGCGCAGTCCCTGTTAGAGGAGACCTGCGTCCTTGCGCGTCTGTCCACCAGGGGTTTTTTTCGAATGCGTAAACTGCTTGCGACCGCAGTGGCGATCGCCCCCCTGATGATCGCCTCGGGTGCCCATGCCGAGATCGTGGTCTCGACGTCCCGGACGACACCGATCCAGACGTCCAACGCCACGGGCAGCGCCGCCGATTCCATCCGCATCGCCAGCGGCGGTACGATCAACGTCCTGACCGGCAATCTCGTCACCCTCGATTCCAGCCACAGTGTCACCGTCGACTCCGGCGGCCTGATCGGCGGCACCAGCACAGCCAGCGGCACAACGGGTATTCTCGCCAACGGCGGCAACACCGGCTCGATCACCGTCAGCGGCGGAATCACCGTCGGCGACGATATCGCCTCCTATCCCGACACGGACTCCGACGGTGACACCGACGGCCCGTGGGCCAACGGCAGCGATCGTTACGGCATCCGCGTGGTCGGGGCCTCGCCCCTCGTCGGCAACATCCTGCTGAACAGTGCCAGCGCCGTCCTGGTCGACGGCAACGGTTCCGTCGCCATCGCGATCGACTCCGGCCTGACCGGCAATCTGACCACCCTCGGCGGCATCCGTGTCGCCGGCGACAACGGCATCGGCGTCCGCGCCACCGGCCCGATCACCGGCAATGTGATGCTCAGCGGCACCATGGCCACTTTCGGGGCCAACACCTCGGCCGTCGTGCTCGAGGGTGATGTGGACGGCCGCGTCAGCATCCAGGGCGACCTGATGTCGACGGGCTATCGTTACACCACCCGGCCGCCCGCGACCTTCATCGCCCATCTCGACGCCGACGACCTGCTGCAGAACAATTCGGCGGTGATCATTGCCGGGAACGTCAGCGGCGGCGTGGTTCTGGACAGGCCCCCGGTCGATGCCGACACCGCCAATGCCGATGAAGACGCCGACGGCGTGCCGGATTCGACTGAAACCACCGGCTTTGTCACCAGTTTCGGCGAGGCCCCCGCGGTTACCGTGGGCTCGGCCACCCGCTCCATCGCCCTCGGCGTGGTCGGCACGGGCGATTCGGCCTACGGCTTCATCAACCGCGGCACCATCACCGGCCAGGGCCTGTATGACGGCGTCCAGGGCAATGGCCTTGTCCTGGGTGTCGCCGGCGGCAACACCGTCACCGTGGACGGCGGCATTCGCAACGAGGGCACGATCTCCGGCCTGTCCTTCCAGGCCGATGCGACCGCGATCCGCCTGGCGGCGGGGGCCACCACGCCCGTCATCATCAACACCGGCAGCATTTCCGTCGGCTCGACGTCCGACACGGCGACCGAAAGCACCGCCATACAGATCGACGCCGGGGCCTCGGCTCCCGGCCTGACCAACAACGGGGTGATCCTGGCGACCGCCATCGGGGCGACTGTCGACACCATCGGCATCCGCGATTTCAGCGGCACCCTGGCCACGATCAACAACACCCGGCTGATCCAGGCGACCCTGACTCCCAATGCCGCCGGCGACCCGGTCACCGGTTCGGCCACCGCGATCGACGTGCGGTCCAACACGACCGGTGTGACCATCCTGCAGACCGGCGTGGTCGGCGCGGGAACCTCCACCGACACGGACACCGACAGCGACGGCGTGCCCGATGTCTACGAGCCCGCGATCCGCGGCGACATCCTTCTCGGCAACGGCAACAACGTCGTCGACATCCGCAACGGCGAGGTCCGCGGCGGCATCGCCTTCGGCACCGGCCTGGACCAGCTGCTGATCTCCGGCGGAGCGGTCGTCAGCGGTGCCCTGTCCGATTCGGGCGGCAACCTTGACATCGACGTCAGCGACGGCACGCTTGCCGCTGGCCAGCTGAGCCCGCTGAACATCAGCAATCTCAACGTCGGGTCCGCGGGCAACCTGTTCGTGACCCTGGACCCGGCGAACGGGACCACCTCCGGCTTCGTGGTCTCGGGCACCGCCACCCTGGCCGACGGCGCGGGCCTGGGCATCCAGTTCAACTCCCTGATCGACACCCCCGACCGCTTCACCATCATCCAGGCGGCGACGCTGAACTACGGGGCCATCGACCTGTCGTCGGTGACCGACAACTCGCCCTTCCTGTTTGTGATCGATGCCGGGGCCGACATTCCGGCCGGCGAGGTCTATGTCGACGCCCGCCGCCGCACCGCCACCGAGGCCGGGCTGTTCACGGTCGAGGGCGCGATGTTCGACGCCTTCTACGGGGCCCTCGGCACCGATACGACCTTGCGCGACGTCTTCCTGGCGCAGACCGAACGCCCCGGCTTCATCAACATGTACGAGCAGATCCTGCCCGACCACTCGGGCGGCCCCCTGCTCTCCCTGGCCAGCGGCGTTGACGCCGTGACCCGCGCCCTGACCGGCCGCAACGCCTCGGCCGCGCCTGGCGAGGTCAGCGCCTGGGTGCAGGAAATCAATTTCTACGCCGACAAGGACCGTACCGACACCTACGGCTTCCGCTCGGAAGGCTTCGGCGTCGCCGGCGGTGTCGAGCGCGGCGGCGACCTGGGGGCCGTCGGCGTCTCCGTGGCCTTCACCTCGTCGGACCTCAAGGACCCCGAGGCCGAGGCCGAGGAAATCCTGTCCGCCAGCCTGCTGGAGCTGGGCCTCTACTGGCGTGCCCAGGGTCAGAACTGGACCACCTGGGCCCGGGCGGCCGCGGGCTATGCGACCTTCGACGCCACCCGTCAGTTCGTCGGTGGCGGCCTCAACCTGAGCAATGAATCGAGCTGGAACGGCTTCACCCTGGCCGCGGTCGGCGGGGCCTCCTACGAGCGGAATTTCGGCCGCTTCAGCATCCGCCCCGAAGTCTATGCCGAGTATTTCTCGCTCAGCGAGGACGCCCGCACCGAGACCGGCGGCGGCAACGGCTTCGATCTCGAGATCGACGCGCGCGACGGCCACATGTTCTCCACCGTGGCCGCCGTCAACATCGGCATGGGCATGGGCGACAACAGCTGGCTGCGCCCCGAGATCCGGGTCGGCTGGCGCCAGAACCTCTCGGTCGATCCGGGCGAAACCATCGGCCGCTTCGCCAGCGGCGGGCCGGACTTCCGCCTGACGCCCGACTCCATCGAGGGCGGCGGCCTGATCGTCGGCTTCCGCGTGAACGTCGGTAATGAGCTGGGCATGCTGGCGATCACCGCCGACGCGGAAATGATCGAGGACTACGTGCGTTACATGCTGCTGCTGCGGGCCAGCTTCCGCTTCTAGGCCGGATACCCGTCCAGACATACGAAAGGCCGCCGGATCGCTCCGGCGGCCTTTTTCGTGGATGCGCCCTGGTAGGCGGCGACGGGTTCGAACCGCCGACCCTCTCGGTGTAAACGAGATGCTCTGACCAGCTGAGCTAGCCGCCCGTCCAGCAACGCCCGCCTGTCATGCCTGTCCGGAGCCCGGCGTTCAAGACGCTTTTACAGCCCCACCCCCGGGCAAACGAAAACGCGGCCCGGGTTGCCCCGGACCGCGTCATCGTCATGCGGCCGCCCGGATCAGTGGCTGACGGACACCGAGCCGCCGGACAGCGGAGCGGACGGCACCGGCAGCGGATCGGCCACCTCGTCCCATTCCGTCGGTGTCAGGGTCCCGGTCAGGGCCCATTTCAGTGCCTCGTCCGCGGTCGAGATCGGAATGATCTCCAGACCCGACTTCACATTGTCGGGCACCTCGGCCAGGTCCTTCTCGTTCTCCTGCGGGATCAGCACCGTCTTGACCCCGGAACGCAGGGCCGCGAGCAGCTTCTCCTTCAGCCCGCCGATGGCCGTGACCCGGCCCCGCAGGGTGATCTCGCCGGTCATGGCGATATCCTTGCGGATCGGTACCCCGGTCAGGACCGAGACCATGGCCACGGTCATGGCCACACCGGCCGAGGGACCGTCCTTGGGCGTCGCGCCGTCGGGCACGTGCACGTGGATGTCGGTCTTCTCGAACACCGGCGGCTTGACCCCGAAGGTCAGGGCCCGGGCCCGCACATAGGAGGCGGCGGCCGAGATCGACTCCTTCATCACGTCCTTGAGGTTGCCGGTCACGGTCATGCG
>CAXBHG010000064.1:0-12081 GCA_963975385.1 uncultured Brevundimonas sp. | reverse complement strand
CGGTGCTGGCCGACCTGCGCTACACCCTGGCCGATCTGGACCGCCGCCTGACCGGGGCGGGTGGACGGCTGATCGAGGAGCGCCGCATCCGCCTGCGCGCCGTGGCCCGTGGCCTGCCCGCCCGGCCCGAGGACCTGCTGGCCCTGCCGCGTCAACGCCTCGACCACGCCGCCAGCCGCCTGGGCTCGGGCCTGCAGCGCGGCGTCGACCGCCAGACCGCCCGCTTCGCCGGGGTGTCCGGCCGCTTCGGCCGCGCCCTGCTGGACCGGGTCATCGAACGCCGCACCGATCGCCTCTCAGCCGTCGGGGCCCAGCTGGCCCCGGCCCTGACCCGCTCGATCCAGACCCGCGAAACGGCCCTGATCCGCGTCACCGCCCGCCTGTCGCCGGAACCCCTGCGGCGTCGTCTGGACCAGCGCAGCGCCCGGCTCGAGGCGGTGATCGCCCGGTTCACCCCCACCCTGCCCCGCCGTCTCGATGAGTCTGGCGTCGCCCTGTCCGCCCTGACCCGCGCCCTGGCCAGCCTCGACCCCGGCCGTCCCAAGCCCGGCTTTGCCCGTGTCGAGGATAGTGACCAGAACTGGCTGACCTCGGCCGCCGCCCTGTCACCGGGGCAGGCCGTGCGTCTGGTCTTCGCCGACGGCGCGGCCGCCGCCCATGTCGACGGCGAGGATGACGGCAGCACCCCGTCTGCGCCGCCCCGCCCCGCACCCCGACCGGCACCCCGCCCCAAGGCCCCGCCACCCGGCCAGGGGGACCTGTTCTGACCACCGGCCAAACCCGGTGGCACAAAGCCGGTCCCGGCGGTATCATCGCCGGATGACCCCCACCAAAGCCTCCGACGAAGCCACCCTCCACTATGGCGACGGCGAATTCGCCGTCCTGCGCCCCGGCCGTTTCGTGCGCTGCGCCGTCAGCGCCCGCGCCATCCCGCTGGAAGCCCTGCGCTACTGGTCGGCCGAGCATCAGGAGGCCTATTTCAGCCCCGAGGAATCCCGCAGCCGCATGGTGGCGGGCCAGTGACCGCCAGCCGCCGCGGCCTGCTGGCCGGCGCGGCGGCCGCCCTCGCCGCCGGCCCGACGCTGGCCCGCCGGCAGGACACGCTGCGGCTGACCGGCAATTTCGTCCAGGGCGGCCATGCCATCGGCACCACCTGGCCCGGGGCCCTGATCTTCGTCGATGGCGAGGCCCTGGCCACCGCCTCCGGCGACGGCACCTTCATCGTCGGCTTCGACCGCGACCAGACCGGCAGCGTCGCCATCGAGGCCCGGTCCGGCGACCGCTCGATGCGCCGGGTGATCGACATCGCCCGCGTCACCTTCCCCAGCACCACCATCAATGGCCTGCCCGCCGCCACCGTCACCCCCTCCGACCCGGCCCTGCTGGCGCGCATCCGCCGCGAGGTCGCCCTGAAGGCCGAGGGGTTCGCCAGCCGGATCGACGCCGACCATTTCCGTGACGGCTTCACCTGGCCGCTGGCCGATTTTCGCATCACCAGCCGCTGGGGCAGCCAGCGTATCCTCAACGGCACCCCGGCCCGGCCCCACTACGGCATCGACCTGGCCGCGCCGCAGGGCACGCCGATCCTGGCCCCGGCCGCCGGGCGTGTGACCCTCAGCCAGCCCGACCTGCATTTCGAGGGCGGCCTCGTGCTGATCGACCACGGTCAGGGCCTGATCACCGCCTATCTGCATCAGTCCCGAATCGAGGTTCAGGCCGGACAGGACCTGCGGCGCGGCGACGTCATCGGCCGGGTCGGCATGACCGGCCGCGCCACCGGCCCCCACCTGTGCTGGCGCGCCAAATGGCGCGACCGCAACCTGGACCCGTCCCTGTTCATTCGCGGCTAGAGGGAAAGGCATTTCCCCTCAAGGCAGAACAACGGGGCACCGATGGACCCGGACCGTAAATTTGCTTAAGGAGCGGCCGGACATTCTCGCAAGCTGGCCGACCGGAACCCGATGGCAGACCTGAAATCCCTCGAGATCCTGCTCGTCGACGACAACAAGCAATTCCGGTCCATGACGGCGGCGATTCTGAAGGCCGCCGGCTGTCGCAATATCCGCGAGAACGCGGACGGGGCCTCGGCCCTGCAGTCGCTGCAGGACAGGCCGTGCGACATGGCCATCGTCGACTACAAGATGTCACCGATCGACGGCGTCGAATTCACCCGGCTGGTCCGCAACAACTCGGGCCAGATTGATACCTTCCTGCCGATCATCATGATGACCGGCCATTCGGCCCGGGAGAAGGTGATGGCGGCCCGCGACGCCGGCGTGACCGAGTTCGTGACCAAGCCCTTCACCGCCAAGGCCCTGCTCGACCGGGTCCATGCGGTGATCCACAATCCGCGCCCCTTCATCCGCACGGACGGCTATTTCGGCCCCGACCGGCGGCGCAGACAGCTGCCCGGATACAACGGCCCCCTGCGGCGCAAGGCCGACCAGGACAACGTCCTCTACATCTCCGAATAGACGTCCCGGGGCCACCGTTTGTGGACCCAGAACCAGTCGACCGGATGCTCGCGGACCCGGTCCTCGACGAAGCTGGTCACCGCCTGGACGCCCCGGGCGATGTCGGCGGCGCGGTCGCCGGAGGCTTCCAGTTCGATCGGCTCATGCACCGTCAGCCGGAAGCGCACCCCCGGCAGCCGCGTCACCGACATCGGCTGCAGCACCGTGCCGAAGCGCAGCGCCAGCCGGCTCGGCCCCGGGGCGGCATTGACAGGATGGCCGAAGAATCTGACCTCCGGCCCCTCCGAGAATTTCTGGTCATTCATCAGGGCCACGGACTCGCCGCGCTGCAGGCCCAGCAGCAGTTCGCGCGCCCCGTCCCCGCCCTTGGGCGCGAACAATTTGACCCCGTAGCGGGCGCGGTTGGCCCGGATCTGGCGGTCGACATAGGGGTTGTTGGTGGCGCGATAGGTGATCTGGCACGGAATGCCCGCCGCCAGGATCACCGCCGGCATCAGTTCGAAATTGGCGAAATGGCCCGAGACGAACACCACCGGCTTCCCCCCGGTGCGGATCGCCTCCAGCCGTTCGGCCCCGACGATCTCGATCCGCCCCGAGGCCGGGGTCAGCCGGTCCATCATCGTCAGTTCGGCGAAGGTGCGCCCCGTCTGCTCCCACTGGTCCATGGCCAGCCGCGCGCGCTCGGTCGGGTCCATGTCCGGAAAGGCCAGGGTCAGGTTGCGAAGCACCGTGCGGTGCACGCTCGTCATCGGGCCGAAGATCCGCAACAGCCGCCCCCCCAGACCCGAGGCCCGCTCCAGCCCCAGGGCGCGCAGGCCCGCGATCAGGGTGGCGAAGGCGGCGGCCTGCAGCCGCCAGACCAGGTCCTGACCGAATCCGGGCCTGTCGTCCCTACCAGGCAATGGTGATCCCGCCGTCCACCACCAGGGTCTGGCCGGTCATATAGGTCGAGGCCGGCGAGGCCAGATAGACCGCCGCCCCGGCGATCTCGTCCGGCTGGCCGATCCGCTTCAGCGGGGCCGGGTCGGTCGCCACCTTCAGGATCTCGGGGTTCTCCCACAGATAGCGGGCGAAATCGGTCTGGATCAGGCCCGGCGCGATACAGTTGCAGCGCACGTTCGACGGCCCCCACTCCACCGCCAGATTGCGCGCCAGCTGCATGTCGGCGGCCTTGGAGACATTATAGGCTCCGATCAGGGCATTGCCGCGCAGCCCGCCGATCGACGAGACGAGGATCACCGACCCCTCTTTCCGTTCCAGCATCTGCGGCGCGACCATCTGGGTCAGCCAGTGATTCGAGACCACATTGTTCTGCAGGATCTTGTTGAACTGCTCGTCATTGATGCCCGACATCGGCCCCGCATAGGGGTTGCTGGCGGCGTTGCAGACCAGGATGTCGATCTTGCCGAAGGCGGCATTGGTCTCGTCGACCAGCCGCTGCAGGTCGTCCTTCGAGGCGATATTGGCCGGGATGGCGATGGCCCGCCCCTCGCCGTGCTGCGCATTGATCGCCCGGGCGACCTCGTCACAGGGCCCGGCCTTGCGCGACGAGATGACGACCCTGGCCCCATGTTCGGCCATGCGCTCGGCGATGGCCTTGCCGATGCCCTTGGACGAGCCGGTGATGACGGCGACCTTGCCGGTCAGATCGAACAGTTCCATGCGAATCCCCGCAATTCTTCCAAGTGCACTCTAGGCGATACGCCCTGATACCCCGATACTCGGGCGATTCCATCCGGGAAGACGGGATTCGCCGTTCCCCGGTGCGGGTAACCGATGCGCACACTGACGACCATCATCCTGTTCTGCTTCTACGTCTTCGTGTCGATGACCGTGGGGGCCTTCCTGTGGCGTGCCGGTCTCGGAGCCGGCGCGGGCGTCGCGGCGACCTTCGGCACCCTGGGCCTGTTCGCGGCCGGCCATGGTCTGGTGTCCGGCCGTCTGGGCCGCCTGGCCCTGACCCGTGAGGTTGAACAGGTGCGCGAGGCCCACCGCCTGCTGGCCGACGCGCTGGAGTCGACCCAGGGGGCCCTGACCGAACTGGCCAGGGCCATCGAGACCGGGGCCCTCAGCAGCAATGAGGCCCTGTCCGACGAGGTCCGCATGCTGGAGACCCTGATCCAGCAGATGAGCCACAGTATCGACGCCCGCCTGTCCGCCCCGGCCCCGGCCGCGGTCGACACCCATGAGGGCCGTCGCCATCAGCAGTCCAACGCCCTGCTGGCCACCATTCACGACGCCCTCAGCGAGAACCGCGTCGACCTGTACCTGCAGCCGGTCGTCTCCCTGCCGCAACGCCGCACCATCTTCTACGAGAGCTTCACCCGGCTGCGCGATTCGACCGACCGGGTCATGATGCCGGCCGAATACCTGTCCGCCGCTGAGGGCGAGGGCCTGGTGCCCGCCATCGACAACCTGCTGCTGTTCCGCTGCGCCCAGATCGTGCGCCGTCTGGCCAAACAGGACCGCAAGGTCGGCGTCTTCTGCAACGTCGCCCTGACCTCGCTGGGCGACGAGACCTTCTTCCCCCAGTTCCTCGACTTCCTCAGCGAGAACCGCGACCTCAACCAGGCGCTGATCTTCGAACTGGGCCAGGCCAATTTCGACGCCCGCGGCGCGGTCGAGGCCCGCAACATGGCCCGTCTGGCCGACCTCGGCTTCCGCTTCTCGCTCGACAAGGTCCAGACCCTCGACCTCGACTTCGCCGACCTGCAGCGTTCGGATGTGAAATTCATCAAGGTCTCCGCCGACCTGCTGATCGAACAGCTGCTGGACCTCGACGGGGCCGCCCCCTCGGCCGCGATGCGCGACATCCGCGCCGCCGATTTCGCCGCCCTGACCCGCCGCTACGGCGTCGAACTGATCGCCGAAAAGGTCGAGAGCGAACGCCAGATCGTCGACATCCTCGAACTGGACGTCGCCATGGGCCAGGGCCATCTGTTCGGCGAACCCCGCGCCATCAAGGAAGCCGTGCTGGCCGAGACCGACCCCCCCGCCGACTTCCTCCGCTCCACCCTGCGCAGCGCCGAACAACGCCGCCGGTTCGGGTAACACCCCCTGTCGTCATCCTTCGGCCCGGCGCAGCCGGGACCGGAGGACCCAGCGGCGCGCGACAGCGCGATCTGTCCAGCCACGACGCGGCGGACAGATTTCGCGATCGCTGACGCGACCGCGCCGCCGGGTTCTCCGGTCTGCGCCGCAAGCGGCTTGCCGGAGAATGACGACAGCAAAAAACGACCCCCTCTCCCGCCGGGAGAGGACATCAAACTCCGCTACCTCCTTCGCCAAAATCCTCCTATCTCCCCGCCCCAACCCCCTGTTTCCCAACCCCTTCCCGGAATTCCGCCCCTAAAAACCCGCCGGGGTCCAAACCCGTGTCAGACTCCACCTCATCCCGTCGATGGGGAGGGCGTCGGATCCACGCTGCTCGACGACGGCGGGCTGTGGCCGAGCGATGAAGCCGGGGAGAGGCATATCTCCGGGGGCCTCGCCGGGCGGGGACGGATCCCGCCCGCTTGCTCGCCGCGCGCCTTCGGGTCGCGACCGCTGTCGGCACCGACCGGCACGTCCGCCCCCTGTCCCGCCCGGCAACGGACGGGGCGGCGAGTCGCCAAGGCCCGAACAGGGCCGGCAGGCGACGGGCGCGTGGAAAACGGCCGCGCGGGGCGCTGTGTCTCGTCGAAACGGTTTTTCATCCTGCACCGGGCGAGCCCCGGTCGCCCCGCGCCCGCCCCGACCGTCCGGCCCCGCGCCCGGCGGTGCCGACCCCTGCCCGTGACCCGCTGATCAGGAGCCTGCCCATGCGATCCCGCCACCCGTCCCGTGATGACCGCCACCGGGCCAAGGTCCGGGCCATCCAGACGATCCGTCTCGAAGGCCTGCTGACCGGGGCCTACACCCCGCGCTGTGACCGCGAGGCCATGTATCTGGACCTGTGCCGAAACGGTGTCCGCGTCGAGATCGAGGACTTCATCCTGTCCCCCGCCCTGCTGCTGCTCGAGGCGATGATCCCCGAGCTGGAAGACGAAACCTTCTCCGCCGACACCGAACCGGCTATCCCCCGTCCATGACCCTGCCGCATCCGCTCCCGCACCTCGCCGCCGTCGCCGACGCCTATGACATCCTGCTCTGTGACGTCTGGGGCGTGATCCACAACGGCCGCGAAAGCTGGCCCGACGCCTGCGAGGCCCTGGCCCGCTTCAACCGCGAGCCCGGCCCCAACGGGCCGCGCCATGTGGTGCTGATCTCCAACTCGCCACGCCCCGCCACCGATGTGGTGGCCCAGCTCGACGCCCTGGGGGTGCCGCGCGAGGCGTGGCGCGCCTTCGTCACCTCGGGCGACGCCACCCGGATGGAGCTGGCCCGGCGCGCGCCCGGCCCGGCCTGGATCATCGGCCCCGGCCGCGACTGGCCCCTGTATGACGGCCTCAACCTCGAGACCGCCCACGGGGCCGCCGACGCCGCCTTCATCTCGGTCACCGGCCCCGATGACGACACCACCGAGACGCCCGAGGACTATCGCGAGCGGCTGACCCCGGCCGTGGCCCGCGATCTGGAGCTGATCTGCGCCAACCCCGACCGGGTGGTCCAGCGCGGCGACCAGTTGATCTATTGCGGCGGGGCCCTGGCCGATCTGTACGAATCCATGGGCGGCCGGGTCACCATGGCCGGCAAGCCGTTCGGCCCCATCTATGCCCTGGCCATGACCGAGGCCGAACGCCTGCTGGGCGGACCGGTCAACCGGGCCCGCGTCCTGTGCATCGGCGACGGCGTGATCACCGATGTGCGCGGGGCCAACCAGCAGGCGCTGGACTGTCTGTTCATCGCCCGGGGCATCCACGGCGACGCCGCGCGCGGGGCCGACGGCACGCTGGACCCGGCCCGCGCCGGTGACCTGTTGCAGGCCGAGACCACCTTCGCCCGCTACGCCGCCCTCGATCTGGCGTGGTGACGCTCGCCAATTCAGCCGCCGGGGGCTAACAGGGGCCGATGACCGAACAACATCCCTCCGGCGGCTATATTCTCGAAGAACTGTCCGTCGGCATGACCGCCGAAAAGCGCGTCGAAATCACCGAGGCCCGGATCCAGCATTTCGCCGAGGCCTCCGACGACTTCAACCCCGTCCATATGGATGAGGAATTCGCGTCGAAGACCGCCTATCGCGGCCGTATCGCCCACGGCCTGCTGTCGGCCTCGATCGGCTCGGCCGTGGTCGGCACCATCCTGCCCGGTGCCGGAGCCATCTACCTCAGCCAGACCCTGGCCTTCCACAAGCCGGTCCGCATCGGCGATGTGCTGATCGCCCGGGTCACCGTCGCCTCGGTGGACCCCGAAAGCGCCCGCGTCGTCCTGACCGCCGAGGGCCATGTCGGCGACGATCTGGTCATGAACGGCGAGGCCACCGTCCGTGTCCCGCGCCGGCGTCGCCCCGCCAGGACCTGAGATGGCGATCGAGGTCATCCGCGGCTGGCGCGACCTGACCCCCGACCAGAAGGGGGCCGCCGTCGCCATCGGGGCCTTCGACGGCGTCCATCGCGGCCATCAGGCGGTGATCGCCACCGCCCGCGAGGCCGCCCGGGCCCTCAAGGTGCCTCTGGGCGTGGTCAGTTTCGACCCCCATCCGCGTCGCTGGTTCCAGCCCGACGCCGCCCCCTTCCGCCTGATGACCCCCGACCAGATGGCCCGCGCCCTCGAACCGCTGGGCGTCGACCGCCTCTATCTACTGCCGTTCGACGCCGGGATGGCCGCCATGTCGGATGAGGCCTTCGCGCGGGAGGTTCTGGCGTCGGGACTGGGCGCGCGCCACGCCGCCGTCGGCTTCGACTTCACCTTCGGCAAGGGCCGGACCGGCTCGCCCGAATCCCTGCGCCGCTACGGGGTCGATCTCGGCTTCAGCGTCTCGGTCGCCGACCGGGTCGACGATCCGGACGGGCTGAAACTGTCGTCCAGCGCCGTGCGCGAGGCCCTCAAGGCCGGCGACATGGCCCGTGCCGCCGCCATCCTCGGCCGCCCCTTCGCCATCGCCGGCGAGGTGATCCACGGCGACAAGCGCGGCCGCACCATCGGCGTGCCCACCGCCAATGTCGCCCTGTCCGACTATATGCGCCCGGCCTACGGCATCTACGCCACCCGCAGCCGCCTAGCGGACGGCCGCGTCATCGACGGCGTCGCCAGCCTGGGCATCCGGCCGATGTTCGAGACCGCCGAGCCGATGCTCGAGATCTGGCTGTTTGATTTCGACGGCGACCTGTACGGCCAGACGATCGAGACGGAACTGGTCGCCCATCTGCGTGACGAGATGACATTCGACGGCCTCGAACCGCTCAAGCTGCAGATCGCCCTCGACGCCGCCGCGGCCCGCCACATCCTCGCCGGATGAGCGTCAGTCGATCACCTTCAGCAACTGTTCCGTCAACGGAGGCTCACCCGGAACCAGCACATCCACGACGCGCCAGGACTGGCCCTCCTTCAGCAGCTTCAACGTCTGCGACCGTTGCTCGCCCAGATTGGTAAACACCACCGCCGCCTCGGCCGTCGCCGCCCCGGTCTCGGTCACCACCACCGATTCGAGCACCAGCCCGTCACTGTCCTGGCAGGCACAGATCGGGTCGTGGTTCAGATAGGGCACCTCCCCGTCCGCCTTGCGGAAATCGGCCCCGATCATGGCGTTCAGCGTCCGCCCGTAGATCGGATCCCGCCCCGGCGGCAGCGGCTCCAGCCCGCCCCCGCCCGCCGCATGGACGGCATACAGGGCCCGCACGAACGGCTCCGGCCCCTCCAGCGCCGCGGCATAGATGGCCGGTCGCCCCGGCGGCAGGGCCGCGGCCACCTCGGCGGCAGGCCGGATCTGCGCCGGTTCGTGGTCGGAACAGGCCGCCAGCCCCGCAAGGGCGGCGAGGGCGAACGGAACGGCCGAAAACGGAACACGCATGCGAAATCTCCCCTGTCGTCCCACTATCCCGTCCCCCTCCCCCGCTGGCAAGGCGCACACGGGTATGGCGCAGCCCCCCGCCCCTCTGCTAGACCGCCCGGACCATGACCGTCCGCGTCCTTCGCCCGATTTCGATTAGCCGCCCGGCGTAAGACCCCCGAAGACGGGGGTCGAGGCTCCCGCCTCGCATACGCCGGGATCGAACCTGTTGCGTCAGCCGGCCAGCCGGCCGTTGCCGCACCCGAATGACCTGCGAACGATCACCCTGAACACGCCGAGACACCTCATGGCCGACGCCAAAACTCCCGAGTCCCCCACCGGCCGCGACTACCGCGAGACCGTCTTCCTGCCCGAGACACCGTTCCCGATGCGCGGTGGCCTGCCGCAGAAGGAACCGCTGATCCTCGAACAGTGGGGTGACCTGTACGGCACGCTTCGCGCTGCCCGTCAGGCGCAGAAGGCCCCGCTCTACGTGCTGCACGACGGCCCGCCCTACGCCAATGGCGACATCCACATCGGTCATGCCCTGAACAAGACGCTCAAGGATTTCGTCGTCCGCAGCCGCTTCCTGCTCGGCTATGACGTCGACTACGTCCCCGGCTGGGACTGCCACGGCCTGCCGATCGAGTGGAAGATCGAGGAACGCTTCCGCAGCCAGGGCAAGCGCAAGGACGAGGTCTCCAAGGCCGCCTTCCGCGCCGCCTGCCGCGAATACGCCGCCGGCTGGGTCGATGTGCAGCGCGACCAGTTCAAACGCCTCGGCATCACCGCCGACTGGGACAACCGCTACGCCACCATGGATTTCGGCACCGAGGCCGCCATCGTCCGCGAGTTCCACAAATTCAAGAATTCCGGCCAGCTGTACCGCGGCTCCAAGCCGGTCATGTGGTCGCCGGTCGAGCGCACCGCCCTGGCCGACGCCGAGATCGAATACCACGACCACGTCAGCCCCACGATCTGGGTCAAATTCCCGGTCACCGGCGCGACCGACAACCACCCCGACGACCTGCTGGGCTTCCGCCACGCCAATCCCTCGATCGTCATCTGGACCACCACCCCCTGGACCATCCCGGCCAACCGCGCCCTCAGCTACGGCCCCGAGATCAGCTACGGCCTGTACGAGGTCACGGCGATGGAGACCGGGCTGGAGTTCGAACCCTGGGCCAAACCCGGCGACCGGCTGATCCTCGGCGACAAACTGGCCGAGGACGTGTTCAAGGCCGCGAAGATCACTGGCTGGACCCGGCTGGACACCATCAACCCCTCGGGCCTGGAATGCGCCCACCCGCTGGCGGCCCTGTCGTCCGGCTACGGCTTCTCCGTGCCCCTGCTGGCCGGGGACCACGTCACCGATGACGCCGGCACCGGCTTTGTCCACACCGCCCCCGGCCACGGGGCCGACGACTTCGAGGTGTGGAAGGCCCACGGCCATCACGAGGTGCCCGACACCGTCGACGCCGACGGGGCCTATTACCCGTCCGTTCCCCTGTTCGCCGGCCTCAAGGTGCTGGAGACCGAGGGCAAGAAGACCGGCAAATTCGGCCCCGCCAATGGCGCGGTGATGGAAAAGCTGATCGAGGCCGGCACCCTGCTGGCCCGCGGCCGGATGGAGCATTCCTACCCGCACAGCTGGCGCTCCAAGGCCCCGATCATCTTCCGCAACACGCCGCAGTGGTTCATCCGCATGGACGAACCGCTGAAGGACGGCGACACCCTGCGCGACAAGGCCCTGACCGCCATCGACGCCACCGCCTTCCATCCGGTCGCCGGCAAGAACCGCATCCGCTCGATGGTCGAGGGGCGTCCCGACTGGCTGATCAGCCGCCAGCGCGCCTGGGGTACGCCACTGGCCATGTTCGTCGACAAGGAGACCGGCCAGCCCCTGCATGACGCCGAGGTCGACGCCCGTATCCTCGCCGCCATCACCGAGGGCGGGGCCGACGCCTGGTTCGACCGTCCCGATTCCGACTTCCTCGGTGCCCACGATCCGAAACGCTACGAGAAGATCGGCGACATTCTCGACGTCTGGTTCGATTCCGGCTGCACCCACGCCTTCACCCTCGAGCCGCGCGTGCCGGCCCTGGGCTATGCCGGCGACCGTCCGTCGCACTGGCCCGCCGACCTCTATCTCGAAGGCTCGGACCAGCATCGCGGCTGGTTCCAGTCCAACCTGCTCGAAGGCTGCGGCACCCGTGACCGCGCCCCGTACGAGGCCGTGCTGACCCACGGCTTCACCCAGGACGAGAACGGCGAGAAGATGTCCAAGTCCAAGGGCAACACCACCGACCCCGCCGTGATCATCAAGGAGTCGGGAGCCGACATCCTGCGCCTGTGGGTCGCCCTGGTGGACTATGCCGAGGACCAGCGCATCGGCAAACAGATCCTGCAGACTACGGTCGACGCCTATCGCAAGCTGCGCAACACCGTCCGCTATCTGCTCGGGGCCCTGGCTGCCTTCGACGAGGCCGAACGCCTGCCGCTGGACCAGATGCCGCCGCTGGAGCGTTTCCTCCTCCACCGGCTGTGGGAACTGGATGGCCAGGTCCGCGACGCCTATGCCGACTACCGTTTCCAGGATGTGGTCCGGCCGGTGCTGGAATTCTGCTCCAACGACCTGTCGTCCCTGTATTTCGACATCCGCAAGGACGCCCTCTACTGCGACCGCCCCGACGCCAT
>CAXBHG010000063.1:0-12100 GCA_963975385.1 uncultured Brevundimonas sp. | reverse complement strand
CGTCTGCCGGACCTGCGCGCGGCCGCCGGGGTTCTGCGCGGTCGCAAGGTCAGCCCGGGAGTCCGCATGCTGGTGGTGCCGGGTTCCGAGGCCGTGCGGCGCGACGCCGAGGCCGAGGGGCTGGACCGGGTCTTCATCGAGGCCGGGGCCGAATGGCGTATCCCGGGTTGTTCGATGTGTATCGCGATGAACGGTGACGTCGTCGGGCCGGGCCAGCTGGCCGTCTCGACCTCGAACCGCAATTTCGAGGGCCGCCAGGGCAAGGGGGCCCGCACCGTCCTGGCCAGTCCGGCGACCGCCGCGGCCAGCGCGGTGGCCGGGGTCCTGACCGACCCGCGCGTCTATCTGCAGGAAAACGTCGCGCGCGCGCCGTCAGGAGCTGAACATGTCTGAGCCGTTCAAGGTCCTGACCTCGCGCACCCTGGTGCTCAGCCAGACCAATATCGACACCGACCAGATCATCCCGGCGCGCTTTCTGACCACCACCTCGCGCGACGGATTGGGCGTTCATGCCTTTCACGACTGGCGCTATGAGTCCGACGGCACGCCGCGGCCAGAGGCGGTGTTGAACCGTATCGATCCCAGCGAACAGCGCATCCTCGTCGCCGGTGAGAATTTCGGCTGCGGCTCGTCGCGCGAGCATGCGCCCTGGGCACTGCTGGACTACGGATTCCGGGCTGTGATCTCGACCGGGATCGCCGACATCTTCACCTCCAACGCCCTGAAGAACGGCCTGCTGCCGGTCGAGGTCGATGCCGACACCTGGGAGGATCTGGCCGCCAATCCGGACCAGCCGGTGACCCTCGATCTCGAGGCCGGCGAGCTGCGCCGTGGCAATCACGCCGCCGTGCCCTTCACCGTCGAACCCTTCGCCCGCCAGTGCCTGCTGGACGGCGTCGACCCTCTCGGCTGGCTGCAGAAACACCTGCCCGCCATCGAAGCCTTTGAACATCTGTCCGCATCGGAACCCGTCACATGACCACGCCCCGCAGCTTCAACATCGTCGTCCTGCCCGGTGACGGCGTCGGTCCCGAGGTCACCGCCGCGGCGGTCGAGGTCCTGTCGGTGATCGGCGACTTCTACGGCCACACCTTTACCTTCGCCGAACACCTGATCGGCGGGGCCGCGATCGACGCGACCGGGGACCCGCTGCCGGAGGAAACCCGCGCTGCCTGCGTGGCGTCCGATGCCGTTCTGCTGGGGGCCGTCGGTGGTCCGCAGTGGGACGGTGGCAAGCGGCGGCCGGAGGAGGGGCTGCTGGGTCTGCGCAAGGTCATGGGCCTGTACGCCAACCTGCGCCCGCTGCAGGTCTCGCCGGTGCTGGCCCACCGCTCGCCGCTGAAGCGTGAGATCGTCGAGGGCGTCGACCTGATCGTGTTCCGAGAACTGACCGGCGGCGTCTATTTCGGCGAGAAGACCCGCACCGAGACCATGGCTTCTGACCTGTGCATCTACACCGTCGAAGAGATCGAGCGCGTTGCCCGCGCTGCCTTCCGCACGGCGCTGCAACGGCGCGGCAAGGTCACCTCGGTCGACAAGGCCAATGTGATGGAGACCAGCCGGCTGTGGCGTGAGGTGGTCACCCGCATCCACGCCGAGGAATTCCCGCAGGTCACGCTGGAACACGCCCTGGTCGATTCCATGGCCATGCATCTGATCCGCAAGCCGCGCGACTATGACGTCATCCTGACCGAGAACATGTTCGGCGACATCCTGTCGGACGAGATCTCGGTTCTGGGCGGCTCGATCGGCCTGTTACCCTCGGCCTCGCTGGGCGCGGGCGGTCCCGGCCTGTTCGAGCCGATCCACGGCTCGGCCCCTGACATCGCCGGCAAGGATCTGGCCAATCCGGTCGGGACCGTCCTGTCGGCAGCCCTGCTGCTGCGCCACAGTCTGAAGCTGGAGGATGAGGCCGATTCGATCGAGGCCGCCGTGGCGGCGGTGCTGGCGGCGGGGGCGACCACCGCCGACCTGGGCGGCGAACTGGGTACCCGGGCTGCGGCGCGGGCGATCATCGACGCGATCCGGGCCATTCACTGGGCCGCGGCCCATCGTGTGCAGATGCACTGGGCCTAGAGGAAACAGACCGGAGATGGGTGGGATGGTGACAAAAATGACCGCATCTGGCCCCGCCATGGTCGTGACGCAGCGATATTCGTGCGTCCGGACCTTGACGGGGCGGTTTCGGCGGGGGCACCGTAGTGGTCTCATTCCGCTATCGGACCCGTGCCCCGTGCCCTTCGCCCAGATCACCGCCAGCGCCGCCATCGCCCGTTCGGGCGGGCGCGGTCGTGTGACCTGCAGCGGCCTCGGTATGACCATCACCACCGGCACCATGACCACGCCTCGGGCGGGGACAGGCTAGCGCGCACACTTCAAGCCGCTGAGACCCAACCCCGCCCGGATCCCCGGGCGGGGTTTTTTCTTGTCCCGGCTCCCTTCCTCCCCAGACCGACCGGACCCGACCCATGCCCCATCTTGCTGTCCTTGCCCGCCCAGAGCCCGTGGCCCTCGCGCCTGATCCCTGTCTCGCCGTCGAGAATGTGGTGGTGCTGAAATTCGGCAGTTCCGTGCTGCGAGGCCCGGCCCATGCGCCGGCGGTGGCGTCCGAGATCTATCGTCATGTCCGGGCCGGCCGGCGGGTCGTGGCCGTCGTCTCGGCCTTCGCCGGTCAGACCGACCGGCTGCTGGCCGAGGCCCGGTCGCTGGGCCTTGATCACGACAACGGTCTGTTGCCCGCCTATGTCGCCCAGGGCGAGGAGGCGGCGGCGGCCTTCACCGCCATCGCCTGCGACCGGATCGGCGTCGATGCCGTATCCCTGTCGGTGCGCGAACTGGGCATCCGCGCCTCGGGTCCGAGCGAGCATGCCCATCCCGAAAGCCTCGACTCCACCGTCCTGTTGCGCGCGCTCGACGACCATCAGGCGGTGATCGTGCCCGGCTTCGGGGCTGTGCTGGATGATGGCCGCACGGCCCTGCTGGGGCGTGGCGGATCGGATCTGACGGCTCTGTTCGTCGCGGCGGAACTGGGTCTGGACCATGTCCGGCTGGTCAAGGACGTCGATGGTCTCTACGACCGCGACCCGTCCGGCGCGGCCGGACAGCCCCTGCGTTACAGCCAGGCGTCCTGGGACGTGGCCCGCGAGGTCGGCGGGGTTCTGGTCCAGCGGGACGCCATCGATATGGGTGAGGCGCGCGGTGTCGAGATCGAGATCGCCGGCCTTGGGGGAGTCCGACCGACGCGGATCGGTGCCCGCTGCGAGACCCCGGTTCCGGCCACGGCCCTGCCACTTATCCGGGTCGCGGTCGCCGGCTGCGGTGTGGTCGGAGCGGGGGTACTCAGCCGGCTGCTGCCGGATCCGCGATTCCAGGTCACCGGCGTTCTCGTGCGTGATCCGGCCCGGGTTCGTGACGTACCCGGCGTCGACTTTGCCGACATCGCCAATCGCTTCACTGCAGATCCGGCTGTTCTGCTGGCATCCCGCCCGGACATGGTGCTGGAAATCCTGTCCGAGGCGGACGCCGGCCATGCCCTGATCCGGGCTGCGCTGGCGCGCGGCATCGATGTGGTCAGCGCCAACAAACAGGCGATCAGCCAGGACCCCGCCGGGCTCAAGGCTCTGGCCGCGAACCATCGGGCGCAGCTCTGCTATTCGGCTGCGGTCGGTGGTGGTGTGCCGATGATCGAGACCCTGCATCAGGCGCTGGCGGCGGGGCCGGTCGCGGGCTTTGAGGCGGTGTTGAACGGCACCGTCAATTTCATGCTTGAGCGGCTGGATGGAGGGGCCACGTTCGATGAGGCCCTGACCGAGGCCCGCGATGCCGGATTTGCGGAAGAAGATCCGTCGTCGGATGTCGAAGGCCACGACGCTGCAGCCAAGATCAGGTTGCTGGCCTTTGAGGCCTTCGGATCGGCACCCGAGGATACGGCCATCCCGCGCGCCGCGCTGTCCGCAGAGTGGGCCCCGGCACCCGGGGCACGCCAGATCGGGACCTGTCGTCGCGTCGTCGGCGGGCTGGCAGCCGAGGTTCGCCTTGACGCCGACGGGTCCGATCCGCTCTTCCAGTCCCTGCGTGGGGAGGGCAATGCCTTGAAGGTCTATGGTGAGGACGGATCGGTCTGGACCTGCAGCGGGCGCGGCGCGGGCCGCTGGGCCACCAGCGAGAGTGTCCTGGCCGACGTCGCCGACCTGGTGCGGATGCGCGCTCGCCAGATTGGAATCTGACGCATGGCGGTGTTCACTCCCGTGACCGAGGCCGAGGCCCGGACCTATCTGCGGACCTATGATCTGGGCGAACTCCGGGAGCTGACCCCGATCGCCGAGGGGGTCGAGAACACCAACTACCGGCTGGAGACCACCGCGGGACGGTTTGTCCTGACCCTGTTCGAACACCGGACCCGGGCCGATGCCCTGCCGTTCTGCCTTGGACTTACGGACCATCTGGCTGACCGCGGCTATCCGGCCCCCCGGCCGATGCCGGACCGCGCGGGGGCCTGGATCGGCCAGCTGAACGGACGGGCCGCGTCAATCATTGAGTGGCGTGCGGGTGACTGGCTCAGAACGCCGAACCTCGACGACCAGCGCACCGCCGGGCGGGCCTTGGCGCGGCTCCACCTGGCAGCGGCAGATTTCGGCGGGCAGCGCACCAATCCGGTCGGACCAGCAGACTGGCGCGCGCTGGCAGACCGCTGCGCCCCGGTCGCCGAAGGTGAGGACCGGCGCATATTGAACCGGCTGGAGCAGGAACTCGCAGACAGGGTCGGACGGCCCCTTAAGAATCTTCCAGAAGGGCCGGTACATGCTGACTATTTCCCGGACAATGTTCTGTTCCTGAATGGTGAAATCAGCGGTGTGATCGACTTCTATTTCGCCTGTGTCGACACCCTGGCCTATGACCTGGCGATCGCCCTCAACGCCTGGGGTTTCGATGCCACCGGCCGCCCCGAGCCGGCTGCCATCGCCGCCTTCCTGGCAGGGTATGAATCGGTACGCCCGCTTGTCCATGCCGAGCGACTGGCCCTGCCGGACCTGGGTGCACGGGCGGTGGTGCGCTTCTCCCTGACCCGGCTGCATGACCGGCTGCTGGCCGCGCCGGACGCCCTGGTCACGGCCAAGGATCCGGTCCCCTTCCTGCGCCGACTCGACTACTGGAGGGTGTCCGTCGCCTGACCTCGTCGCGTCGCCCGCTTCCTTTTGGCGGGGAGGCTGGACGACGCGACCAGGGTCGGGGGCGTGGTCAGATTGGGATCAGTCGCGCGTGTAATAGGCATCTACATTGCAGCGCCAGAGTCGGCTCAGGGATCCGTCCGAATGACGCTCCTGGCTGCACTCACACGACCCGAACCGCTGCAATCTCCAGCCCCGGATCTGCATGATCCGCTCCGCCTGCGCCTTGGCGTCGGTGCAGGCACCAGAACGGCTGTCGCGCAGGCCTTCAAAATTTCTGACCTCGGCGCTGGCGCTCCCGGCGGACAGGGCCAGCAGGGTGGCACTGACAGCGGCGACGGCGATGGACATGCGAGTCATGGTCGGTCTCCTTCAGGGTGATGTTGGAAGCTAGTCAGTAATTTGCCGCGCCGGCCTGGGTGCAGACGCGGGCGCGCTGACGGTCGCTGACCTGGGCGACGTTGAAGAACTGTCCGCGCGACTGCAGCCGGTTCAGCTGGTCGGTCCGATTGCCGACCACCCGCAAAATCTGGGACATGTCACGCACGATCCGGGTGTTTCGGCACTGGGTGTTGTCTGGAACATTGAGATTGAATTCGCACACCACCCACTGGGCCAGTTCGCCACATTCAGCGCTGTCGCCTGCGCTGCAGACCTCGTCCATCTCCAGCGCCAGTTCCGCAGTGTCGCTCATCCGGCTGGTCAGTTCGCTGCACGAAACCTGGGTCATGGCCGGGGCCGACACGGCGGCCGGAGGCGGCGCGCTGGTCCAGCCGGACAGCCCCAGCAGGGCGGCGGCCACTGTTGTGAGGGCAAGCGTTCGGGACAAGGTCATCATAAGCACGGGCTCCCATGGGGCCTGCCAGCGGCCCGATCGTCAGTCAGGCTAGCGACGTCTCACCGACCGAATAGCTGTTAAAATTCACAGGATGACCTTCACTCCCGCGCCTTGCAGGATCGGCGGCAGTCGGTCAGCTTCTACAGCCGACCGTCGGGCTGATCGCGCGTCGGACCCTGCAATGGAGCGAACCATGAAGCGTCCCGTCCTGCTCATCGCCACCGCTGTCCTGGCCGCCGGCCTGCTGCCCGCCGTGGCTTCGGCCCAGTCCGGCTGGACCTACCTGCAATGCCGGACCAGCTATTACGTGGGGCCGCCGTCCGCTACGACGCGACCTGGCCAGCCGACCCGTCAGGAAAACGCGATCTTCCGCGTCCGGACCAGTCCTGCCGTCTGGCAGCGGCTCAACGGTGCGAGCATCCCCGAATGGGACACGGATATCTGCGCCCTGGTTGATTTCAATACCTGCACCGTATCGGGCGATGAGTTGCGGCTGGTCGGGCGGGGTGGCTACACCAACACGCTCAATCTGCGGACGCTGCGGCAGACCTATTCGCGACTGGACCGAAGCGCGCGAACCTGGGGCGAGGGCACCTGCCAGCGTATCGCGGATCCCGTTAGCGGGAGCTGAGGGATGGCAGCGCCCTCTGTCGGGGTCATACGATGATAGCGCGTGGCGAGATTCTGCCCCTCGTGTTGGCAGCGGTGATGGCTGCAGCGTCTCCCGGGTCGGCGACGGCGCAAGCCGGTGCTGCCGAATCCGCCGGGCTTGAGGCCTATGAGCGCGGCGAGTTCGCGCGGGCCGCTGCGATCTGGGCCGAGGACGCCGAAGCGGGTGATGCCGACGCGGCCTATGCTCTCGGCGTGCTTCACGCCATGGGTCAGGGCGTACCCCGGGATGACGTCACGGCCGCCCGCTGGTTCCGACTTGCTGCCGGTCAAGGGCATGCCGATGCCCTGAATAACCTCGGCGGCATCTATTTTGAGGGGCGTGGTGTTGCCCGCGATGAGGCTGAGGCCGTGCGACTGTTCCGCCTCGCGGCCGAACAGGGGCGAGCTGATGCCCGGCACAACCTCGGCTTCGCCTATGCCAATGGACGCGGGGTCGCCCGTGATGATGCCGAAGCGGTTCGTTGGTTCCGGCTCGCCGCGGCCCAGGGCCATCTGGACGCGCAAATGAACCTGGCCGACGTTCTGGCCGAGGGTCGGGGTACCGCGCCCGATGATGTGGAGTCGGCCCACTGGTTGCGTCGGGCGGCGGAACAGGGGGACGCGGCGGCTGGGTACAGGCTCGGCCTTTACTATATCGAGGGCCGTGGCGTGGCTCGCGACGCCACCGAGGGTGCGCGCTGGCTTCAGTTGGCGGCTCGCAAGGGTCACGTCGGTGCCCAGTATAATCTCGGCGTCATGAGCCTCGAAGGTCTCGGTACGGGGCGGGACGCTGCCGGCGCGGCCCGCTGGTTCCGCGCCGCGGCAGTTCAGGGCGAAGCTCGGGCGCAGTTCAATCTCGGGCTCATGTACGCGCGCGGTCTGGGCGTTGAGAACGACCCCATGCGGGCGCTTATGTGGATGCAGCTGGCAGATGCCATTCTTTCGGCACCGGCCAATCAGGATGCCGCCGAAACGCGCCAAATCGTTATGGCTGCCTTGGGCCCCGAACAGATTGCCCGCGTCACCGAAATGGCCGAGCGTTGCCGTGCCTCGGACTATCAGGATTGCGACTGAAACGCCCCGACGCGTAGGGCACCCGGGGGCAGTCGGACAGGCAGAGGGCGCCCGGGTTCAGTCCAGTGCCGCTCGCACCGCCGGGAGTGTCGGATCGACCGTTCGGCAGTATTCACGCCGCCCCTCCAGCCCCTGCAGCACCGACGGCCGCCGTGGCTCGAAGCCCAGGGCCCCCGATACGACGTCCGGGAATTTGGCCGGATGGGCGGTCGACAGGGCCACGATCGGCCCCTCGGCCGGGTCCAGCCGCCGCGCCGCCGCGACAGCCACGGCCGTATGCGGGCAGATGACCTGGCCGTACGCCGACCAGGCGTGGGCGATCCCGGCCCGGGTTTCTTCCTCGCTGACGGTCTCGGCCGAGACCTCGGCGCGCAGCCGGGCCAGCAGGTCGTCGTCCAGGGTCACCGTGCCCTCGCGGGCGAAGCTGTCGAACAGGATCCGGGTCCGGTCGGCGTCGCGATCGGTCGCCTCGAACACCAGACGTTCGAAATTGGACGGGGCCTGGACGTCCATGCTGACGCTGTGGGTCTCGACCGTCGTGCGGCGGCTGTAGGTGCCGTCGGCCAGAACCCGGGCGAGGGCGTCATTGCTGTTTACCGCCGCCACCAGCCCGCCGACGTTGGCCCCCATCCGCCGCGCGGCCCAGCCGGCAAAGGCGTCACCGAAATTGCCGGTCGGCACGACGAAACGCGGGGCCGGTCCGGCCAGGGCGGCCCCGGCCGTCACATAGTAGGGGATCTGGCCGGCAAGCCGGGCCCAGTTGATCGAATTGACCGAGCTCAGCAGCCCCCGGGCGCGCAGGGTCTCGTCGGCCAGCAGCCCCTTCACCAGCCGCTGGCAGTCGTCGAAATCGCCGCGCACCGCCAGATTGGTGACGTTGTCGGCCGCGACCGTGGTCATCTGCAGCCGCTGCACCGGCGACACCCGGCCTTCCGGATGCAGGACGATCAGGCGGATGCGGTCGGCCCCGGCGAAGGCGCGCACCGCGGCGGCCCCCGTGTCGCCGCTGGTGGCCGTGACCAGGGTCAGCCGGCTGTCGGCGCGAACAAGGGCCGCGTCCATCAGCGACGCCGCCAGTTGCATGGCCAGGTCCTTGAAGGCGGCGGTCGGACCGTGAAACAGCTCGAGCAGCCACAGGTTGGCGTCCAGCTGAACCAGCGGCGTCACCGCCTCGTGGCGGAAGCGTTCGACCAGCCGTGCCACCGCCGCCTCGACCGCACCGGCGGGCAGGGCGTCGCCGGCAAAGGTGGTCAGCACCGACCGGGCGACGGTCGCATAGGGGACCCCCGGACGGGCCAGACCGGCATCCGCCGCAGGCCAGGTTTCGGGCACATACAGACCACCGTCCGGCGCGAGGCCGGACAGCATCGCCTGGGCGAAATCGACGGTGGGCGCCTGGCCCCGGGTGCTGATGTATTTCATGGCGGGAGGGTTTCAGCCTAGGGCAGGCGACAGGCCGCCGTCCAACGCGAATTGCATCGTTCACGACGGTTTATGCCTGGCCTGTCCCGACCCGCAGCCGTTTGACCTTGGCCGCAGGCGGGGACGCAGGCTATGCCTGCCTGCCGGCCTCGATCCCGCTCGCAGGAGACCCCATGATCAGCGCCCTGTCCCCGTTCGACGCCGCCGCCATACTGATCGTCGTGTCAGCCGCCCTGGGCTGGCTCAATCACCGCTATCTGAAGCTGCCGACGACGGTGGCGCTGACCGTGATGGGGGCCCTGGCCTCGATCGCCGTCATCGCCATCGACGCCGTCCTGCCCGAGAGCCGGTTGTCGGAATCGGTCAGCGAATTCCTCGGCGACATCGATTTCCACGAGACGCTGATGAACGGCATGCTGTCGTTCCTGCTGTTCGCCGGCGCGATGCACGTCGACATCGCCCAGTTGAAGCGCGGCGGCTGGCAGATCGGCATCCTCAGTACCGTCGGGATCGTCGTATCGACCCTGCTGGTCGGAGCCGGTTTTGCCGTCCTGACCCGGTTGGTGGGGATCGACGTGCCCCTGGCCTGGTGTTTCGTTTTCGGGGCCCTGATCAGCCCGACCGATCCGGTCGCGGTCATGTCGGTACTTAAGACAACCAAGGTCTCGCCGCGGCTGCAGGCCACCGTTGCCGGTGAGAGCCTGTTCAATGACGGCGTCGGGGTGGTCGTCTTTTCGATCCTGCTGGCCTCGGCCGTCAGCGGCGATGCCTTTTCGCTGGTCCATGCCGGGGAGTTGTTCCTGGTTGAGGCCCTTGGTGGGGCCGCCCTCGGTTTGGCGGTCGGCTGGCTCGCCTATCGCGCGATGAAGGCCATCGACGACTATTCGGTCGAGGTGCTGATCAGCCTGGCGGTGGTCATGGGCGGCTACTCCCTGGCCCATGCCCTGCATCTCAGTGGCCCGGTCGCCATGGCTGTGGCCGGCCTGGTCATCGGCAACCACGGTGTCAGCTATGCGATGAGCGATATCACCCGCGACTATCTGATGAAATTCTGGGTGCTGGTCGACGAGGTGCTCAACGCGGTCCTGTTCCTGCTGATCGGGCTTGAGGCCGTGGTTCTGGCCGAGCGCTTCGGCCTTCTGGGTGTGGGGTTGCTGACCATTCCTCTCGTGCTGCTGGCGCGATCCCTGACCGTCGGCGTGCCGTTGCTGTTCTGGCGCAATCTGCTGCCGTTCAGACAGGCCTTCCCGGTCATGGTCTGGGGTGGGCTGCGCGGGGGGATCTCGATCGCCCTGGCCCTGTCGCTGCCCCCCGGTCCGATGAAGGACGTGCTGGTGGCCGCGACCTATATGGTGGTGCTGTTCTCGGTGGTCGTGCAGGGCGGCAGTATCGGCCCTGCGCTCAAGCGTTGGGGCGGCGCGACCTGAGCTCCGGCTCGCGTCATCGGGGAAGCCATTCGACAAGACGCCGTTCCCCGAGCCATATGGCCGTCTGCCGGGGTAAGTGGTTGTTAACCATGAGGTCGCCGGAACGTGGCGGGATGCCCCCGGGGGGGCGTTCCCGCGCTGTCGGCCTGTCTGGTGTCGGGGGGCACCGGACAGGCCGCAGACAGCCCCGCATCCGGTAATCCGGGATCATGAAGACGTTTCGGTCCGGGCCGGCAGCGCCCGCGCGTCAGGGCAGGAACCGCGGCAGGATCAGGGCCACCAGGGCCACCAGCAGCGCCACCCAGACCATCAGGGTGCCGGCCGTCACACGCCAGCTCCGCGGGGCCAGACCCTGGAACAGGAAGGTCAGTATCCCAGCGACATTGATACAGATCAGGTTGGTGGCGAACAGGATCAGGGCCCCGAGCGCCAGATGGCTGTGTCCCGAGCCGAACAACAGGCCGGCAGCTGCCAGGGGAGGGACCAGGGCCACGGCGATCATCACCCCGATCAGGGATGAGGCTGAGCCCCGGCTGAAGGCGATCACTCCGGCCCCGCCGCTGGCGAGGGCCAGAACCACGTCGGCCGGACTGACGCGGGTACGGGTCAACAGCTCCGGCACGGTGGGGTCGATGGAGATGAACCGTCCGATCAGCGCCATGAAGGTCACGCAGGCGACGGCACCGAAGGCCACGGCGAGGGTGGCGCGCCGGCCCAGTCCGTGGTCGCCGATGGTCGCCGCCATGGCCATGCCGATCGACGGGCCGAGGAAGGGGGCGATGACCATGGCCCCGATAACGATGGCCGTCTGTCCGCTGCGCATGCCAAGGCCTGCGATCAGGGCCGAGATCAGGACGGTGAAGAGAAAGCTGTAGCGAATCCGAACCGTCTCTTCGACGTCGTCATACATCTCCTCGGTGCTTAGCCGGTCGCGGCTGAAGAAGGACTCGAGCCGGCTGGGCGGGCGGTCGTTTCCGGAGCGGGGATGGGCGGTGGCCGCCGTTTCGTAGAGGGGCGGGACGACCGCCTCGGTCGGCAGGATGATGGTGCAGAAGCCGGGACGCTGCCCCAGTTCCAGCTCCAGCGCATCGACCAGTCGCTCGACGTAACGGGCCTGGACGACACAGGCGAGGCTCTCCATGCCGTCCTCGGCCGGGCGTATCCAGATCCGGCTGGCGCAGCGCCGGGCCAGTTCACGGGCGATCGGAACGTCCTCATCCGGGACGAAGACCAGCAGCAGGCGAGTCGACATTGCGGGCTTTCCGGTTGATCAGCGATCACGGCTGCGATTCATACATGGACCGCCAGACGAAGCCTGGCCGGATATCTGGCCGCGCCTGGCGGGAGTCCGGTCACCGCCGGGCCGCGGGCTGGATGGGGTGACTGCGGATCACCAGATTGCGGATCTCGGTCATGTCCTCCATCGCGAACCTGACCCCTTCGCGTCCGAGGCCCGAGTCCTTGACCCCGCCGTAGGGCATGTTGTCGACGCGATAGCTGGGCACGTCGCCGATCAGCAC
>CAXBHG010000062.1:0-12275 GCA_963975385.1 uncultured Brevundimonas sp. | reverse complement strand
CGTTTGACGATCACGGCGCAATACAGCGACGGCCCGCCCTTCGGGTCCGGCATCGCCCCGGGCACCACGACTGAATAGGCCGGGACCTCGCCACGGAACACCTCGCCGGTCGCCCGGTCGACGATCCGGGTCGAGCCGGACAGATAGACGCCCATGGCCAGGACCGCCCCTTCGCGGACGATGACGCCCTCGGCCACCTCGGCCCGGGCCCCGATGAAACAGCCGTCCTCGATGATGGTCGGATTGGCCTGCAGCGGTTCCAGTACCCCGCCGATCCCGGCCCCGCCGGACAGGTGCACATTCTTGCCGATCTGGGCGCAGGACCCGACCGTGGCCCAGGCGTCGACCATCGTGCCCTCGTCGACGAAGGCCCCGATGTTCACGAAACTGGGCATCAGCACCACGTTGCGGCCGATAAAGGCCCCCTGGCGCACGATCGATCCCGGCACGGCGCGGAAGCCGGCGCTCTGGAAATCAGCCGCGCCCCAGTCGCCGAATTTGCTCGGCACCTTGTCCCAGAACGGGCCCAGACCGGCGGCGTGGTCGGACGACAGCGGGCTGGCCGGGCCGCGCTCGCCGGCGCGCATGATCCGGTTGTCGTTGAGGCGGAACGACAGCAGCACCGCCTTTTTCAGCCACTGGTGCGTGGTCCAGACGCCGTCGGCACCGCGCGAGGCGACGCGGGCCTGGCCGGAATCCAGCAGGGCCAGGGCGGCGTCGACGGCCTGGCGAACCTCACCCCGGGTGGCGGGCGAGGCCTCGGCCCGGGCCTCCCAGGCCTTTTCGATGACGGCTTCCAGATGGGCGCGATCGGTCATGTCGGTCATGGGGCAGGGTCTCCCGGCGTCAGGACGGCTGTGGCAAGAAAGGTGTCGAGGGTGGCGGTGCGGTGGTCGACAAAGTCGGCCTCGACATCGAAGGCGTGGGCCCCGACCAGCACTGTGGTCATGCCGATCGCCTTGGCCGGGGCCAGGTTCCGGACCGTGTCCTCGAAGAAGGCGGCGCTGACCGGGTCGACTTTGAACCGCTCGGTCATCCGGGCAAAGGTGCGCGGATCCGGCTTCGGAATCAGGTCGGCGTCCTCCAGGGCAAACAGGCCGTCGAACAGATCGGTCAGCTCCAGCCGTTCCAGCACGCGTTCAGCATGGGCCAGCGAGCCGTTGGTGAAGATCAGACGCGGCCCGTCCAGCCGCTCCAGCCCGGCCCGCAGGCCCGGGTCCGGGGTCAGGGCGTCCAGCGGCACGTCATGGACCTCGGCCAGGAAGTCGTGGGGGTCGACGCGGTAGTTGGCCATCAGTCCGGCCAGCGAGGTGCCGTAGTCGCGCAGATAGCCCTTCTGCGCCACCATGGCCGCGTCCGATGCCATGCCGGATGCGCGCACGACATACTGGTTGATACGCTTCTCGACCAGTTTCATGAACTCGGTCTCGGGCGGGTACAGGGTGTTGTCGAGATCGAAGATCCAGCTGCGGACGTGGCCCAGATCCGCACCGATCCCGGGCAGGGTATCCACCTGCCGGGCAACCCCTGTCGTCACGCCTTCACCAGGGTGCCGGCCCCGTGTTCGGTGAACAGCTCGACCAGCATGGCATGCGGCCGCCGCCCGTCCAGAATGACCACGGCCTCGACCCCGGCGCGAACCGCAGCGATAGCCGTCTGCAATTTCGGGATCATGCCGCCGTGGGCGGTGCCGTCCTGGATCAGGGCCTCCGCCTCCGCGACGTTCATCTGGCGGATGATCTGGCCGTCCTTGCCCTTCACCCCCGGCACGTCGGTCAGCAGCAGCATGCGTTTGGCGTCCAGCGCCCCCGCGATCGCCCCGGCCACCGTGTCGGCGTTGACGTTGTAGGTCTGGCCGTCCTCGGCCACGCCGATCGGGGCGATCACCGGCACCCAGTCGGCATCGCTGTCGATCAGCCGCACGATCAGCTTGGCGTCGACCTTTGTCGGTTCGCCGACGAAACCCAGATCGACCTCATGTTCGATCATGCTGTCGGGGTCGCGGCGCGTGCGTTTGGTCCGCTCGACCGTCAGCAGGCCGGCGTCCTTGCCGGACAGGCCGATGCCGCGCACGTCCGCCTCCTTGCCGGCGACGGTGATCCAGTGGGCGATCTCCTTGTTGACCGCGCCGGACAGGACCATTTCGGCGACCTGCATCGTATCCCTGTCGGTGACCCGCAGCCCGTCGACGAAGCTGGATTTGACTCCGGCCTTGTCCAGCATGGCGCTGATCTGGGGGCCGCCGCCGTGGACCACCACGGGGTTCACCCCCATCAACTTCAGCAGCACCACATCGGCGGCGAATTGACGCGCCACGGCGCTCTCGCCCATGGCGTGGCCGCCGTATTTGATGACCACGGTCTCGCGGTCATAGACCTGAATATAGGGCAGGGCCTCGGCGAGGGTCTTCGCCGTGTCCCAGCCGCGCTCTTCGGATTGGCGTTCGGTCTCGTCCATGAAGGCGGCTCGTAGCGGTCGGGGGGGGCTCTGTCACGATCAAACCCTGTATCACGCCGTGCGGGGTGAATTCCGCCCGGATCGCCACGGGATCGTGAGCAACGTCAAATCGCCCCTGCACTTGTCGTTTTGCCTCGGCCCGCTAGGGTGATCGCTGTATTTTATCGACCGGGAACACCATCATGCTGGACAACGTCGGCGAGCCCTCCAGGGGCGGCAGTGCAGGATTTGTCGAGGGCGACGAGGTCGGCTCCGGGTCCGGCGGCGGTGTCGTCTCCTATTTCGGGGACATCTCCAGCTATGCGACCTGCGGCTGCTGCGGCCGCTTCCATGCTGTGTCCGACGGCACGGGCGACGGTCAGGGCGTCCTGCTGAACGGCGATGACCGCGGTGGTTTCGGGTCCAATGGCAAGCCCTCCTTCACGGTGACTGACGCCGGGGCCCAGATCACCCGTAACAGCAGCGGCTGGTCCGGTGTGGTCGGCGGCTCGTCCACCGTGACCTTTGCCTTCCGCAGCACCGCCCCGGGCACCATGCCCAGCGATACCGGCGGGTTTTCCCAATTCTCCAGCCTGCAGATCACCGCGACCCTGCTGGCGCTCTCGGCCTGGTCGGATGTCGCCAACATCACCTTCCAGCGCGTGAATGACGGTGCCGGCTATTCGAACAATGCCACCATCCTGTTCAGTAACTACTCGACCGGCTCGGACGGCGCAGCGGCATTCGCCTATCTGCCGGGAAATGCTGCGACGTCGTCCAACTCCGGTGACGTCTGGATCAACAGTACGCTCAGCTACAATGCCACGCCGGTGATCCTCGGCTACGGCCAGCAGGTCCTGCTGCACGAGATCGGCCACGCCATCGGCCTCAGCCATCCGGCCGCCTACAATGCCAGCTCGGGCGGAACCATCACCTACACCAACGACGCCGTCTATTTCGAGGATTCCCGCCAGTATTCGGTGATGAGCTATTTCGCCGAAACCAATACCGGGGCCGACTACCGCACTGGCGGCGGGACCAGGCAATATGCCGCCGCTCCGATGCTCGATGACATCGCCGCGGCCCAGCGCCTGTACGGGGCCAATACGACGACCCGTACGGGTGACACCGTCTATGGCTTCAACTCGACGGCCGGTCAGCCCTGGTTCAGCGCCAGCACGTCATCGGCCCTGATCTTTGCGGTCTGGGATGCCGGGGGCACCGATACGCTCGATTTCTCCGGCTATGCGATGGCCCAGGTGATCGACCTGCGTCAGGGGGCCTATTCCAGCGTCGGCGGCCTGGTCGGCAATATCGCCATCGCGCTCGGCGCGGTGATCGAGAATGTCGTGGGCGGCACCGGAGCGGACGCCATCCGGGGCAATTCCGCAGCCAACCGGATCACCGGCAACGGCGGCAATGACACCATCGATGGCGGTCTCGGCATCGACACCGTCGTCTTCAGCGGACTGCGCTCAGCCTATACGGTCACCTGGGCCGGACAGGTCGGCACGGTCGTCGGCGGCGGGGCGACCGTCACCCTGACCAATGTCGAATTCCTCGCCTTTTCCGACACCACCATCGCAGCGGCTCCGACCGGCGGGATCACGGTGGCGGGTGACGTCACCAGCGAAACCATCACCGGCACGGCCTTTGCCGATACGATCGGCGGCCTGGGTGGCGATGACACCCTCAACGGGCTTGCCGGCAATGACTATCTCGATGGCGGCTCGGGCAACGACAACATCAGTGGCGGCGACGGCGACGACACCCTGATCGGCGGCCTCGGCGATGATGCGCTCAACGGCGGCAACGGCTGGGATATTGCCGACTACGGCGGGGCCGGGGCTGCGGTCACCGTCAGCCTGGCGTCGGGAACCGCCTCGGGCGGTGCCGGTAACGACACCCTGGCGTGGATCGAGGAAATCCGGGGCTCCACCTTCAACGACATCCTGACCGGCGACGGCAATGCCAACATCCTGCGCGGCGGCGGCGGGATCGACACCCTGATAGGCGGTGGCGGCAACGACACCCTCTACGCCGGCGCGCCCGGCCAGACCGGCGGCGCGCCTGACATCATCAAGGCGCAGGGCACGGCCAACAGCAGTATCTTTGCCGCCGTGTCGCTCACGGGCGGGTTCGACCTGCTGGCCCGTCCGGATGTGGCCAATTCGACGACCATTCCCCATGCGACCGTGGTGGCGACCACCCACGGCGGGGTCGAATACTATGCCTTCACCGTTCAGGCGGGTGACACGGTCACCTTTGACATCGATGCGACCACCTTTGACACCACCCTGCGCCTGTTCACTTCGGTCGGGTCCGAACTGGCCAATAATGACGACGGCGGTGCGGACAATACGGGCACTGATTCAGCGCTGACCCACACCTTCGATTTTGCCGGGACCTATTACATCCAGGTTGCCCAATGGATCGCCAATGGCGGGGGCACCTTCACCAGCGGCGCGCCGGCGGCGGGCGAGCGCTATACGCTGCACGTCTCCATCCCCAGCGCGCCGGTGATCGCCCCTACCCTGGTCGGATCGACCCTCTACGGCGAGGATGGCGATGACACCCTCTTTGGCGGGGCCGGCCCGGATACGCTGAGCGGCGGCACCGGTAATGACATCCTCCGTGGCGGTTCCGGCAATGACGTCATAAATGGCGGGGACGGCTACGATATTGCCGGCTATTCGGGCGTTCGGCGCGCCTACACCGCCTCGTCGGCATCGGTTTCGGGCGGGCCCGAGGGCGGTACGGACACCCTGACGGGGATCGAGGACCTGTCGTTCACCGACGGCCGCCTGAGTTTCGCGCGCGACGGGCAGGCGGCCCAGGTCATGCGGCTCTACAATGCGGCTTTTGACCGGGCACCCGACCAGTCCGGTTTCGAAGCCAATCTGGACTCGATCGAGGAGGGGCAGACGCTGCTGTTCCTCGCCAATGAGTTTGTCAATTCGGTCGAGTTCCAGACCCGCTTCGGGGGACTGGATGATCGACAGTTCGTCGAGCAGCTCTACAGTTTCACCCTCCACCGTGCCGGCGAACCCGCCGGCGTCCAGAACTGGGTCGATGCGCTGGCCGGCGGGATGTCGCGGGCCCAGGTCCTGATGGAGTTCTCGGAAAGCAGTGAACACAAGGATCTGCTCCAGGGGCGTCTGGACCAGGGGGTCTGGGTCGCCGACGAGCAGACGCTCATCATCGCCCGACTGTATGATGCGACCTTCGACCGTTTGCCCGACCAGGGCGGTCTGGCGAATTGGCGTGACGCCCTCGGTGGCGGCATGTCCCTGACCGCGATCGCGGCCGAGTTCGCCTCGTCGACAGAGTTCCAGACCCGCTATGGCAGCCTGACCAACCAGCAGTTCGTCGAGCAACTCTATCTGTTCTGCCTGAATCGCGCCGGCGAGCCCGCCGGGGTGCAGAACTGGGTCAACGCCCTGAATGGCGGCATGTCCCGTGCCCAGGTGCTGCTGGAGTTTTCGGAGAGTCCCGAACACGTCGCCCTGACCCGGTCGCTCTGGCTCGGTGGCGTTCAGGTGACCGATGCCGGCGCGGGTGCCCCGCAGGTGATCCCGGCACTGGACGGCGGCAAGGCCGGGGGGCTCGACGCGGACGGTGCCCTGGTCCTGCCCGGAATGTCGGATGAACCCGGAGTGGGCGACGCCTGGGTCCTGCCGATGGCCCTGACGCTCAAGGACGGCAGTGCCGGCGAGCAGGTCCTGCCCGGTCTGATCGAGGACGGCTTTGTGCTGGACGGGGTCAGTGCCATCGTCGCCGGGTCTCATGGCGATGCCCAGGTGCTTCCGGCGGTCCCGGAGGGTTTCGACGACGTCGCGCCGGGACATGGCCTGTTCGCGCAACAGATGGCGATCACCCTCGCCGGAACGGACCTGCCCGCCGCTGCAATGGATGGCGACAGGGGCCATGCGCCGTGGAGCCATGGCGGCGACTTCGACCTGCTGGCCGGCTGACGACGGCCGCCCGGGACGCCGGCCGGCGGTCAGACCCGTTCGGGCGCGGCGGCCGGTTCGGCGAGCAGGTCCAGACTGCCTGTCGTCATGGCCTCGACGAAGTCGGATCGGGCCACCGTGTCGTCGGCATCGCAGATCATGAAGCCGATCACGCCGACTGAATGTTGACTCTGGCTGCCGTTGCCGGCGGCACCGCTGGCGTCGGCGCTGACGATACGGAGCCGCAGAATCCCGTCCCGGATCAAAGCCGGTGAAATCGTCCTGGTCACCCAATGGGTGTCGTCCGCGGCCAATCGTCCCCTGGCCAGATGGTGGCCGGCGGTTTCCAGTCGCCAGGATGTGACGGGCTGCGGCCCACCGCGCAGACCGAAAAACAGACGAAGTGGCCGGCTGCGATCGGCCTCGACCCGGATTTCGATCCGGGCGTCGCCGCCTTGGGTCCAGCACCCCCAATTTTCCGGCGCGGCCCAGCCACTGCCTGCCCGAAATATTTCGGCGGCAACCAGGCCGGGGCCGGTCGTGATTCCGCTCCATCGGCGCAGCGGATAATATCGACCCTTTGCCGCGACCGGAATCGGCGGGCCGGACTCCGTGACGGGCTCCGGGCCGGCTGTGATCCGGGCGATAACGTCCTCCGCCAGGGCTCGCCAGGACCGGGGCCTGAACTCCGCGACGATGCGGGCCTCCAGCGACTGGCGGTAAGGCAGGTCAAAGATCAGGCGATCGAGGGCATCGACCAGACCGGCCTGGTCGCCCTGCCGGAAATAGACGGCGAAATCCCCACCCGCTTCGGGCAGCGAGGCGCTGTCTGACGCCAGCACCACCTTGCCGTAGCTCAGCGATTCCGTCACCGGGAGCCCCCAGCCCTCATACTGGCTGGGATAGAGGGAGAAGGCCGACGCCTGATAGAGGCCGGCCAGATCGCTGTCGGATACACCCGACAATATTCTGACCTTTCGCTGAAGTTCCGGGTCGGACTCCAGCCGCGCGAAAACCCCGTCGTTCAGCCAGCCGAGATTGCCCACGCAAACCAGGGTCGGTACGGCCGCCGACCCATGGCGGGTAATCAGCTCACGCCATGCCCGAAGCGCGGCGAGATGATTCTTGCGGGACTCGATGGTCGACACCATCAGGACGAAACCAGCGGGTTTCAGCCCGTAGCGATCCATCGCCGGCGCGGTCGGCGGAGTGTCACCCAGGCCGCGAAAGTCCGCGTCAAGGCGGACAACCTGCACCTGGTCCTCGCTCACCGAATAGCCCAGGCGATCGGCGACGGTGATGAGATCCCGCCGCGAACACTCAGAGTTGGTCAGAAAATACCTGGTGTGGGCGAACACGCCCAGCGTCCAGCTGACGAAATCTTCCGTCAGCGGGCGGGTGCAGTGTTCGGGGGCCATGATCGGAATCATGTCGTGCACGAAGGGCAGATAGCGAATGCCGTAAAGGCGCTGCGCCTCCCTCACCTTGAGGAAATAGTTCTGCAACCACCACGACGTGCCGAGATTTACCAGCCAGGCTCCCTGCGGGAAAACCAGCGCGGGGGACAGGTCCACCGTCAGGTCAATGTCCTGCAGCAAAGCCTGCCAGTCGGTGTCCTGTCGCCCACCGCCGGCCAGGGCCAGGCGGGCCGCGTCGAGAAACAGGTCGGATGGCAGGCCGGTCCATACGCTGCGACCCTGGGAGAAGGCGCAGACCGAGACCTGTGTCTCGGCCGGCGGGTCACGCAGGAGCGCCGAGATGACTTCGATCTGGACCCGCTGGATGCCGGTCGGCAGGCGGGCGTTGTGAAAATAGCCGATCAGATCTGAAACGTCGAAGACGGCGGCGGGGCCCTTGCCCGGCGCTGATACCGGAGGGGCGGTGACCGCGCGGTGACGACCGGCATACCGCAGGCGGTCGACCACCTCGGCGGAGACCGAATCGTCGGGTCTGGCCCCCTGCCGTAACAGGGCGCGCAACTCCTCGATCGCATCCCGAAGTCCCGGATCGATTTCGACGGCATGGGCATAGGCGGTTGCCGCCGCGTCGCTGCGACCTGAAATCTTGAACAGATGACCCAGCTGCAGATGCGTGTCAGCGATGTCGGGGGCGCGCTTCAGCGCGGCCTGATAGGCCCGGGCGGCACCGGTCAGATCACCACCTTCCTTCAGTGCGTGCCCCAGTTGAACCCACAGATCCGCCCGGGCCGCGTCGCCCCGCAGGGCCGCGCGATAGTGGCGGGCGGCGTTTGCCCAGTCGCCGCGGTCCCGCGCCGCGTCTCCGAGGTCGGCAAGCTCCCCCGGCAGCCTGGTCTCACGGATGCTGAGCCCGAAAATCTTCATCTTCCTGTGGCTAGGCGGAGGCGGCTTTGAAATCAACGACCTTCATCTGGTTTGTTCCGGAGGTGCCGACATGCCGGCGATCGGGTGCCGCCGGTGGCGGGCCCAGGGTCACCGAACAGCCGAGACGGTGACGCCCATCGGCTCCAGCGCGCCATCAAGTGCGCTTTCGGTCAGGATGATGCGCACTTCAACGACGGTCTCGCCGGTCCAGCTGTGCTGCAGTTCCGCCCGGAACTGCCCGGGCCTCCCGGGCGTGAAGGCATGGCTTGTGAAGTCAGAAAGTCCACCCCACTCCACCCGGAATCGCCGTCGGCAGGCGGCCTCATCGACGGCGAACAGGACCGACGCGCGCCAGGTACCGGGCGGCAGGGCGATATAGGGGCCGAAGACAAGCGCGCGTGGTGGGCCGGTAATGTCCAGCACGGCCGGCCGCGCCCGTGTCGCTTCGCCGCGCGGGTCAAGGACAAACAGCTCGGGTGGCCAGTGCTGCTCGGCCCCCGGCGGTTTGCCCTGGCCGCCCTCGCCGGTTCCGCTCATGCCGCACGCAGCCAGGTGTAGATCTCGACCGCCTCATGAACGTCGTCGAACAGCTTGGCCTTGCCCCCCTCGATCACCAGGGCCTTGCGGCAGTGGGCGGCGATCAGCTGGACGTCGTGCGAGGCCATGACGAAGGCCCGGTCGGCGCGTTGCGCGAACAGTTCCTCCTGGCATTTCTGCTGGAAACGGGCGTCGCCGACGGCGACGAGTTCGTCGATCAGATAGCAGTCGAATTCAATCGCCAGCGACAGGCCGAAGGCAAGGCGCGCCCGCATGCCCGACGAATAGTGTTTCACCGGCCCGGTCAGCTGTCGGCCGAGCTCGGCGAAATCATCGACCCGGTCCCGCAATTCGGCAAAGTCGCGGTCGTAGAGGCGGGCGAGGAAGCGGATATTGTCCAGGCCCGACAGACTGCCCTGGAAGCCCCCGCCGAAGCCGATCGGCCATGAGGCGGTCATGCTCCAGTCGACCCGGCCGACGCTGGCCGGCAGGACCCCGCCGAGAATCTTGATCAGGGTGGACTTGCCCTGGCCGTTGCGCCCCAGGACCGCCAGCCGGTCCGAGCGACCGAGGGTGAAGGCCAGATCCGAGAAAACCGGCCGGCTGGATTTTCGCCAGGTCTTGCCAAGCCCTTCGACCCTTAGGCCCGGCGGCGTGTCCGGGACCATCAGCCCTGACCGTGCTCACGCACCCCGGCCCAGATCAGCCAGCCGATACCGTAGATCAGCAGGCTGCTGGCCAGGACCGTCAGCAGTGACAGCCAGCGACGGGGCTCAAGGGCCTCATCCGGGCGGCTCGGATTGACGACCCGCTCCAGATAGAGGGTTTGTCGCCGGGATTCCTGCCGGGCCAGCACCAGGGCGGCGGCGGCCTCCGTCAGTTGTTCGCCGGCGAACTCGCGCTCCTGGACCAGGTCTTCATAGGCGCTGACCTGGGGGGCCAGAGAGCCCGCGTCGCCGGCGATCTTGGCCCGCTCGAGCGCGATCTGTCGCTCGAAGGCGGCGATCCGGCTGTCGATACCGGGCAGGCGGGGACTCTGGGGGGCCTCGGCGGCCAGTTGGGACCGGTCGGCCTTCAGGCTGGCCACGGTGGCCATCAGATCCCCGATCAGTTTTCCGCCTTCGGCCGCCGTCCGCGCGGGATCGATGAAGCGCTCCCGGTTGCGGAAGGCGATCAGCCGTTGCTGGGCTGCATCCAGTCGGGTGCGGGCCTCCGTCTGCGCCTGTTCGGCAGCGGCGACGGCGTCGTTCGCCGCGCGAACGTTGAGCCTGTTGACCAGGTTTTCGCCCCCTTTCAGCAGGCCCTCGGCCATGCCCTGGGCCTCCTCGGGCGTGAAGGCCTCGACCCGCAGGGTGCTGATGCCGGTGGTCGAGTCGTACCCCACGGTGACGAAGCGCTGGTAGCCGCGATGCAGGCCCTCGAAGCTCCGGCTGTCCCAGGGGCGCGGATGGCGGGCCAGAATGTCGGTTCCCGATCGCCCCAGCACGGCGGCGACGTCGTAGCGTGTGCCCAGGTCCCGGAGACCGTCCCGCGAGCGGACATATTCATGCACGGCAAAGGCGTCGGTCTGGGCACCGGGCAGGCCGACACCCTGGAGGGCCACACCGAGGGCCGAGGGTTGGGTCTGGGCCGGTGCCCGCACTATGAACCTGGCCTCCGACACATACCGCGGCGAGGCGATCAGCAGATAGTAGATCGCCGCCAGCAGGGTCGGGACGATGACGATCAGAACAAACGGCCAGGGCAGGCCGGTCAGGCGTTTGACCAACGGGCGGGGGGCACGCGGTTCGGAACCGGGCAGCGGGCCGAGATAGTCGAGGCGGGGTTCGGTCATGTCAGGCGCGCATTCCGCAGCTCGGTCTATTCGGCATCGATACGGTCCCTGGTCCCGGCCAGAAGGACCAGGCCGGCGAAGTTGAACACGGCGCTCCACCCCAGGGCATAGAGGGCATCATAACGGGTAGCCACGAATTCCCCGAATACGCCAGCCCGGATCATCTCGATCGGGTGCGGGAACGGCAGCAGCAGATAGGCGTCCTGATATGGGGCCGGAATCCACGACACCATGAAGAAGACCCCGGACACCGGGATCAGCGCATAGGTCAGCAGGGGAACGATCCGTTCCATGACATCGGACCGCAGGGCCAGGGTGCTGAGCACGATGGCCAGGCCCATCGACATCCAGCCCAGCAGTAGCCAGCCGCCGTACAGCAGCAGCCAGTCGTAGGGGGCCGAGACCTGGCCGAGGCCGGCCAGAAACGCATAGACGATGATGAACGCCCCCGTTGCTCCGCCGAATTCGAGCAGGTTGCGGGCCAGGTACAGGTGCAGGACGGTGATCCGCCGATGGTGGAGCAGGCCGATATTCGCCTGGACGGCAGACAGGCTGTACGAAATCTGGTGCCGCATCAGCAGCAGGGCCATGTAGCCGGTCATCACGAAGGGGCCGAGGCGAACCCCATGCTCATAGTCAGGCTTGATGATGTGCCACATCAGCAGCACGCCCAGGCAGAACATCAACGGCTCGGCGATGAGCCACAGGAAGCCGAGCCCCTCCCGGCCGTATCGCGTGATCAGTTCGCGCATCATCAATGCGCCGACGATACGGCTGTGCCGCGGAAAGAAACCGACGCTCATTGTTCAAGTCTATCACGATCCGCGACGGCCGCCCCCCCCCGCCGACGCGAGAAATCATCCGGCCCGCCCGGCCGGATTCAGACCCCCGGATCCGGCTTCGAGCGCACCAATTGTTCTGTATCTTCAGCGTCACGCCCCGGGGCGAAAGGCGGCACCGCCCGCGCGCTCGCTCGACGCTATCGACTTTAGGTGGTACCGCTTCCGATGAGGCGGCGTGGCCGCCGGGACTTATTCATTTTTGCCTGCGGAGGGCTTCACCCATGCGCGTAAAGACTTTTATCCTCGCATCCAGCGCGGCGGCGGCTCTCGCCCTGTCCGCCGGTGCTGCGGCGGCTGAGCCGAACGGCTGGTACGGTGCGATTGACGCCGG
>CAXBHG010000061.1:0-12525 GCA_963975385.1 uncultured Brevundimonas sp. | reverse complement strand
CCTCGGGCACGGTGCGCGACGTGTTCGACGAATACGTCAATGAGGGCTGGTTCAAACGATGCAGCCGGCGCGTCTGCCTGATGAGTCAGTCGGAGCCGTCCTTCTTCGTCGAGCAGGACTTCTGGAGCGAGGATCAGCTGGACGCGGATCCCATCTATCGCGACTTCTTCCGGCCGCACGGACTGGGCTGGTCGGCGGGGACCGGCCTGCGGGTGCCGAGTGGCGACAATATCGTCTTCAGCATCGAGCGCGCGTTCGAGCGCGGGCCGATCGAGCCGGAACACATCGAACGGCTGAACATCCTGCGCCCGCATCTGGCCCGCAGCGCCCTGGTCAGTTCCCGGCTGGGCCTGCAGCGGGCACGGGGCGCGACCGAGGCCCTGACGGATCTGGGGCTGCCGGCCCTGCTGCTGGACGAGAGCGGACGGGTCGTTGAGGCCAATGCTCTGGTGCAGGCCCTGCCCGAGGGGATCGGAACGGGAGCCGGCGACCGGCTGGTGCTGGCCGACCGGAAGGCGCAGGCGCGACTGGGCGAGGCCCTGTCGAGGATGACGGCCACGGCCGGAGGGGCCGGCTGTACCGTCCCGCTGCGCGATGAGGTCGACCGGGCAACCCGGGTGTTGCACCTGATGCCGGTGCGCCGGTCGGCGCATGACATCTTCGGCAGCGGCTATGCCCTGCTTCTGGTCACCCCGGTCGCGTCCGACCGGGCCCCGTCGCTGGAGCTGATGCGATCGCTGTTCGACCTGACCGTGTCCGAGGCCCGGGTCGCGTCCGGCCTGGCCACCGGCAAGTCGCTGGAGGCGATCGCCGCCGAGGGCGATGTGGCCATCACCACGGTGCGCTCGCAGCTGCGCCGGGTGCTTGAAAAGACCGGCTGCACCCGCCAGGCCGAGGTCGCCGCCCTGCTGGCCGGCGTGGCCCTCGCCCCGGTCTGAGCGCGCCGCCTCCGCGGCGGTCACGAAAAACCGGCCCCCTTCATCTGTTTGGATGACGACCCCGTGAGTCCGGGCGGGTCAGAATGCCGTCATGTCGTGGCCCGACCGCGTCTTGAGGGAAGACAGAGTGATGCAGACCATTATCCGTACCGTCGCCGCGACCGGGCTGGCGCTGGCCATGACGGTTCCGGCTCCGGCCGTGGCGCAGAGGCGCGCCGAACCGCAGCTGCAGGTCTCCTATCCGACCGACGGCGCAATGAGCTGTGACCAGCTGCTGGTCGAGATCGGCCGGATGGAGCAGATCGCCGGCACCTCGGCCGAGAATGCCCAGAATGCCCAGAACCAGGGCGCGATGGCCGAGGGGGCAGCCGGGGTGGCGGTCAATGCCGCCCTCTATACCGGGGCCTTGAGTGCCGTGCCCGGTCTGGGGGCCTTCGCCAACATGGCCGGCGGGGCCGCGCGCCGGAACGCCGAAGCGCGCGCCCGGGCCGAGGCTGAACGCATCCGGATTGCCGACCAGAGGCGCAGCCTGTTGAGCGGCATTTATCAGGGGCGCCAGTGCGGCGTGCCTGTCGCTCCGCCCGTCACGACCCCCACCGCGACGGCGGCCACACCGTCCGCCGCTGCCTCACCGGCGGTGGACGGTGTCGGAACCCCGGCCCAGCCCGCCGCGCCCGCCACGGGCGACTGATCCTGTACGTGCCGCCTGACGGGAACGCCCTCATGCTTCGTCCTGCCTTCATCCTGGTCGCAGCCGTTTTGGCTGCGACCCCGGTTGCGGCCCAGAGTCGCCTCACGCTCGGCCAGACGGTTCAAGGGCAGCTGAGCAGTTCGGACAACCGGCATCAGGATGGTTCCTTCGTTGACTGCTATGTGCTGGAGGCCCCGGCCGGACAGCGGCTCGAAATCAACATGACGTCCCTGGCCTTTGACAGCTATCTGGCGGTCGGGGAGGGGACCTGTGCCCAGTTGACCGCAATCGAGCGGGACGATGACAGTGGCGGCGGGCTGAACGCCAGGATCACGCGCGTAAGCACGGGTCGACGGCTGATCATTCTTGCCAACAGCGTCAGCGCGGGCGCGACGGGTGCCTATGCCCTGCGCGCCGCCTCTACGGGGGAAGTCGCGAGTGCCGGTGCGGTGCCGGCGGCAAGGGCCAATCCTCCAGCGACCCGGCTGAACGTCGGTCAGACAGTCAATGGCACGCTGGCCAGTTCGGACCGCCTCCTCTCCGATGACAGCTTTTATGACTGCTTTTCCGTGCAGACCCGGGTGGGCCAGAGACTGCAGATCGACCAGACGTCGAGCGATTTCGACAGCTATCTCTCCGTCGGCACAGGCAGCTGCGAGCAGCTTGCGGCGTCCACGGGCGATGATGACAGTGGCGGCGGCCTGAACGCCCGGGTGCTGCGCGACGGTGATGGCAGTGTGCTGTTTATCCAGGCCAACAGCATCGGTGCCAGAGCGACCGGTGCCTATCAGTTGCGCGTTTCACCGGCACAGGGCCCGGGCGGGAATGCGTCCTCCGGTCCCGGCAATTCGGGCACTGGCGTGACTCCGGCGACTGCGCCCTTCTATTGGTTGAAACAGGATTCCGAGACCATCCTGCTGGCGTCCGCGGGTTCGGTCAGGCGCACAGGCGATCTGGCCACCCTGACGACGGTCACTGGGGCCAGCCGTGAATACACGGACCAGAACGCCGGTGTCGGCTTGCTGACCACCCACTATGAGATCGACTGCTCCGGTAATCGACTACGGCCGGTTCGGGCTGTGGCATACAATGAACAGGGCGGGCTCATCCTGGAAATGGATACGGGCGGAAACTGGAGCGCTGTAGATCCGGGCGCGCCCAGCGCCGTCATACGCCGCATCGCCTGCAACGGCGAGCGTCCTGCGTCGCTCGAGGTTCCGGGAACCCCGCTCTCGATCTCGACGGCCTATCGCGAAGGCCGCCTGCCGCCGCGGCGCTAGTCCAGGGCGGCAACGATCGATTGCCGCGGCCGCGTCGCTTCGCCCATCACCGACAGATAGCCGTCCGCCACCTCCATACCCGCACCCTGCGGCCTGGCGCGCACCGCCCGGTGCAACTCGGCCAGTTTCCAGCAGGGCACGTGCATGAACAGGTGATGTTCGGCGTGGAAATTGACCCAGTAGGGGGCGATGAAGGCGCGCTCCCACCACGAGGCCCGGGTGGTGCGGGCGGCGCGGAACGGGTCGGTGGCCGAGCCCTCGACACAGGCGTGTTCGGCGATGTTGCGCAGCCGGGTGACCAGCGGAAACCAGGTCGCCAGCGGCAGCAGCCACAGGGCGAAATACGCCCACCACACCCCGGCCAGGGTCAGGCCCAGCAGCATGGCGGCATTGACGATCAGGAAGGGGGCCACGGACCTGCCGGTGACCACCGCGCCTTCTGCCGTGTCCTCGTCGCGCTTCGACGCATAGGCCCGGAAGGCGAACAGGATGCGCTGTTTGAAGAAGGTCTGGCCGGTCAGGTCGCGGATGATCTTGCGCCGCAGCGAGGCCGGGGTGACGGGAAAGGGGGCCGACAGGACCAGGTCGGGATCCTCGGGGTTCTGGACGTATTTGTGATGGTTCAGGTGATAGGGGCGATAGTCCGCCAGATCCGCCCCGACCGGCACGGCGCACAGCCAGTGGCCCAGTCCGTCGTTGAGCTTCAGATCCTTCGCCAGGGCCCCGTGCGCGGCCTCGTGCATCAGGATCGCCAGGCCCAGTTGGCGGGTGCCGATGATCATCACGCAGAGCGGGATCAGGATCGGCCAGACGACGCCGACGGCGACGGCCAGGCCGATGACGGCCCAGCAATGGGCGACCAGCAGGGGGCCACGCCAGGCCGAGCGGGTCTGGAACGGGGCCCATTCGGCCGGACTGAACAGGTCGCTGGGGCGGATGCGCGGGGCGGCGGACATGAAGCGAGTATAGGTCGCTTTCGCGGGTCTTCAAAGACAACGGGCCACGTCAGGCGTATCTGACAAAAAGTCAGGTTGACATGACATAAAGTTGGAGTAAGGTGAGCCTTACATTCAGTCAGGAACACATGACATGTTGGCTCTCGGAAAATCAACCACCGCCGCCCACCGCAGATATGTGCTGCGGACCATGGCCTTCATGAGCGGCTATGTCGCTGTGATGGTGGCCACCATCTTCGGGGCCTTTGACGATATCCAGGGCCAGCCGGCCGCATGGATACTGGCGGCGGCGGTGACCGCCCCGATCGTCGGCCAGATCTGGGCCACCCTGATGCTGATGCGCGACTCCGACGAGTTCGTGCGGGCGGTGACCGCCAAACAATTCATCATCGCCGCAGGGGTCGCCATGGCCCTGTTCACCGGTTGGGGGTTCGGCGAATCCTTCGCCGGCGCGCCCCACGCCCAGGGCTGGTTGATCTATCCGCTGTTCTGGGGCGTGCAGGGCCTGATCGCCCCCTTCATCCGGACCTCGAACTGATGCGCAACCAGCTCAAATTGTTGCGCACCGAACGCGGCTGGACCCAGGAGCAGCTGGGCCAGCAGCTGGGGGTGTCGCGTCAGGCGGTCAATGCGCTGGAGACCGAGAAACACGACCCCTCGCTGGACCTGGCCTATCGCATCGCCGTGCTGTTCGCCCGGCCGGTGGAAGAGATTTTCGACAATCCGCACCTCTGACCAGAAGTCAGATTAACCTTACATCGCTGGAGACTAAAATGTTCAACGCCTTCTTCAAGGCGCGCCCCCGGCTGCGCGCTGCCCTGTTCGGACTCGCCGTCTGTTCGCCGGCCTTCGTGGTCGGCATCAGCCAGGCCTTTGCCCGGGAGGCCGTCGCCCCCGCAGCCTACACCTCCGACCGTCTGTCGGTCGAGGTCATCGGGACGGGCCCGGATGTGATCCTGATCCCGGGCTTCGGCTCGTCGCGGGACGTCTGGCGGGCCGAGGCCGAAAGGCTGGCCCCGACGCACCGGGTGCATCTGGTCCAGCTGGCCGGTTTCGCCGGTGAGGCCTGGAGCCACGGGGACGGCCCGTTCGTTGTCCCGGCGGTCGAGGCCCTGGCGGCCTATATCGATACGGCCGGTCTGGATCGTCCTGCGCTGATCGGTCATTCGATGGGGGGACTGTCGGCCCTGATGCTGGCCCAGCAGTCTCCGGCCTCGGTCGGACGGGTGATGAGCGTCGACAGCCTGCCCTTCTTCAGCGCCATGTACGGCCCCCAGGTCACGGCCGAAAACGCGCGGCCGTTCGCCGATCAGGCGGCGGCGTCCATCCTCAACGCCGACGACGCAGCCTTCCGGGCCGGTCAGGCGCAGACGGCGGCCGGTCTGGTGCGGAATCCGGCGACGCGCACGGCCATGGTCGACTGGTCGATGGCCTCGGACCGCCAGGCCATGGCCGCGGCCATCCGGGATGTGATGACCACGGACGTTCGCCCCGGACTGGCGGCCATGACCACCCCGGTCTGGGCCGTCTATGCCGCCGACGCCGACGGCGGCACCCCCGCGGCCATGGCCGACGCGATGTGGGCCGGCCAGTATGTCGACCTGCCGGGCGTGACCCTGATCCGGGTCGACGACAGTCGCCATTTCATCATGGCGGACCAGCCCGCCCGGTTCTCTGCGATCGTCGATCGCTTCCTCGTCGAATAGGGCCGCTCAGTTCGCAGCAGCCGCCGCGGGCTGGCCGGCGAACTCGTCGGCATAGGCTCCGCTCAGCAGGCTGCGGAACTGTGCCAGCGGCAGGGTGATCCGGTAGCCGCCCTCGGCATAGGGGCCGACCTGGTAGGGACCGATCAGGAAGGTCAGGCCGCCGGCCTTGCCGTCAACCGTCCCCGGCGCGAGGACGAAGGGGGTGGCGGCCGCGCGGGGACAGGCCCATTCGCGGGCTCCCGCGGTGACCGGGACCGCGCCGGGGGTGCGGGCCTGTTTGGCGGTGTTGATGGCGGCGCACAGGGCCTGATCCAGCGTCGTCAGATCGGCACCGCGCCGGAACAGACTGGCCGGCGTGACCATCTGCTTCAGCGCCTTGTCCCACAGGATGCCGGTGGTCTGGGTATTGGGATGGGCCCCGCCGGAATAGTCGAAGGCCTCACGTTGCAGGCTGACCAGCTTCCCGGTCTCGGCGGCCGGAGTCAGGGTGATGGTCTTTTCGTAGCGGCCGATGGCGGGGTCATCCCCGGCTTCGCTACGATCGGCCTGGGCCCCCTCGGTGAACTGGCGCAGGCGACGCACCTCCTCGGCATAGAGGCGGGCGTGCAGGTCGGTCTGGGGCTTGATTGCCTCGGGCAGGGTCAGTTTGACGGCGGCGTATTCGGTGGTCAGGGCAAAGCCCATCGGCGCGGCGGCGTCGGCCGGGGTGATCTCGGCCGGGGCCTCGGCCGCGGGCAGGGGCGCATCGGCGGCGGGCTCGCGCTCACGCCGGTTGCAGCCGGCGAGGGCGGCGACGGCGACGGTCAGCAGCAACAGGCGGGCGGGAGCGGTCATGGAACGATCCTTCATATCGGCCACCCTACAGTACCAAGGATGATGGCGAGAAGCAGGATCAGTCCGGCCTCGCGATTGGACTTGAACAGGCGCAGCGCCAGAACCGGATTGTCGGGCTGGACCTCGCGGACCTGACGGAACAGGTGGGCTGCCCATGGCAGCAGGGCGACGTAGAATACCGGACCCAGCCCGGCGGTCAGGCCGGCGGCGATCGTCAGAATGACGGTAAGGCCGTAGAAAATACCGACGCCGCGCTGCACATTGGTGCCCAGCCGCCGGGCCGAGGATTTGACCCCGACCATGGCGTCATCCTCGATATCCTGCAGGGCGTAAAGGGTGTCGTAGCCGAGGGTCCAGAACACGCCGCCGAGGTAGAGGAGGATGGCTGCGGGCCAGAGGAGGAACAGCGACGGAGCTACAAATTCGTTGGCGCAAGGCGAGGGTGAAGCGTCGCCCGCCCACATACACAGGCTGGTCGCCGTTCCGTGGAGGGCCGCGAACGCAGAAAGGGCTGAAAGCGCCGCCGCGAACCCCATCAGTGCGCCCCAGTTGAAGGTCAGGCCCAGCCAGGCCTGGGGCCACCAGGTGATGCGCTTCATGAAGGGGTAGGCGGCGACGAGCGCAAGCGAGGCGACGCCGAGCAGGACCGCCGTCATATTGAGGCTGAGCAGGATCAGCAGGCCGGTCAGTGAACAGCCGATGACAAAGGCCCAGGCCTGCTTCACCGATATGCGACCCGAGGGGATGGGGCGCAGGGCGGTGCGGGCCACCCGGGCGTCGATATCGCGGTCGACGATGTCGTTGAAGGCGCAGCCCGCCGCCCGCATCAGACAGGCCCCCAGCGCGAAGGCGAGCACCAGCCAGGCATCATACAGGTCGGGTGTCTTGCGATACTGGCTCAGCGCCAGGGCGATGCCCTGCCAGCCGGGGATCAACAGCAGCCAGATGCCGATCGGCCGGTCGAACCGGCCCAGCTTCAGCCACGGCTTGAGTGCCTCGGGCGCGCGGCGGTCGACCCAGTTGGCACCGGCGTCGGGAAGGGGGGCTGAACTCATGGCACAGCTCTAGCCCGTCCGGACCCGACGGGTGAAGGGGCCGCCAATTGAAAACGGGCGCGGCTCCCGAAGATGCCGCGCCCGTCTGATCTCAACGTCCGATTGGACGCTCGGCTCAAAGAACCTTGAGGTCGATCGCGGAGGTCTTGCCGCGCTGGGATTCCAGCTCGTACTCAACCTTGGCGTTCTCATCGAGGCCCTGCAGACCAGCCTTCTGAACGGCGGTGATGTGGACGAAAACGTCCGCGCCGCCGCTGTCGGGCTGGATGAAGCCGAAGCCTTTGGTGGGGTTGAACCACTTGACCGTGCCGGTCGCCATATCTGCGCTCTCCATAAACGCGCTTCTCCAGGCAGGTTCTCACTGGGAGGAACCCGACAATCCATCTGGACGGCTCGTTCAGGCGAAGGAGCAAGACATGGGTTTGGACCCCACGCAAAATCCGGACTGCGAGGGTGTTTTCTCGCGTCTGCCGATCACGGTCAACCCGAATCGATTCGCGGGCCCGGGGAGGCCGGTCAGGCACACAGGCCGCGCGGGGCCCCGTCGAGGTGCAGATGGTCGCGGTGCTGGCGGTTGTAGTCAGGGCTCAACACGGTCGCAAAGACGCGACAGGCCCCGCTACGAATACGTTTGAGAAAGCGGCGGCCCTCGATGCCGGTGCGTCCCTGACCCGTCCAGTCTCCGGCGATCGAGATGACCCGGCCATCCTCGAGCGTTAGGGCGGCGACATCCAGCGCATTGGCCCGGGCGTGCTCACTGGGCCGGGCCGTGGTCGCCGTCCGGCCGTAAATGCGGCGGCAGGAGTAGCTGCCGTAGTTCTGAACGCTGGCGACCGGCGAGCCGAGGATGTCGCGGGCCGCAGGCTGCAGCACCTGACGATCCCAGATCACGTAGCGCATGGCCATCGGGCACTGCATGACGAGGCCGGCCGGGGCCAGGGGGGTGACCGCGCCCCCGGTAATGCGCACCGCGCCGCGCGTCACGCAGAAGCCGCCATCATCGCGGTCCGGCACCCGTTCGACTGTGACCCCGGCTTCTCGCAGCACCTGCATACAGGCGTCGGTGACGGCCTTGATCTCCTCCGGAGCGGCGGTGCGCGACAGGTTGAAATCGGCGACCTTGGCCGCGGTGGCCTGGCCGATCGGATGGCTGAGATCCAGTGGCTTCCAGGGCAGGTCCTGATGCGGGGCAAAGGTGTTGAGCAGGGCGAAGCCGGCGCAGACGCCCAGCGCCAGCTCCCACAACAGGTTCCAGAAGTCGGCGAAATCGCGATCCATGTTCGCCCAGACTAGCCGCCGCCTGTGACGGCGGAAAGGCCGATCAGGCTATGGCGGCCTGGACGAGTCGCGGGATCAGGGCCGAGCAGGCCTGCTGACCGGCCTCCGCATCGTTGGACAGGGCAATGACGCCGAGCCCGCGCTCCGGGGCCGCCAGCACGGTGGCGAACCACATGGTGTTGGAGCCGTTGTGGGTGATCGCCGGGCCCGGTCCGCTCACGCCCGCCCAGGGAGCGGTGATGACGCCCCATCCCGCCGCATAGGCGGGGGATCGCCGGCGGCGGGTGTCAGCAGGTGCCGACGGGTGTCCGCGCCCAGCCAGTCCGGTGCCCCGCCCATCATGGCCCCGACGAAGCGGCCATAGTCGGCCAGGGTCATATGGACCGTCCCGGCCGGGCCCAGGGCGGGCGGATTGTCGGCGAAACCGGCCGGATTGACGGGGGTGCCGCCGCGATGCCCCCAGGGGCCCTCGCCCTTCGGGGCCCCGAAACCGCCCGAGACCAGGTCAAGAGGCGCGAACAGTTCGCGCTGCATGACCGTCTCCCAGGCCTCGCCGGTAAGGGCCTCGATGGCCGCGCCAACGACGATATAGTTGCCGTTGCTGTAGGCGAAGGTCCCGACCGGCCCGGCTGGCGGGGCCGAAAAGACCCGGGCGGCCAGTTCGGCGCGCTGCACCGGCAGCGGGCGGGTGTCACCATGGGCGGCGATCAGCCAGGCGCGGTTGACGACCGGCCCGTCCAGCAGTCCGCCCCGGTGCCGCATCAGGTCGTCGAGGGTGATGGTATTCCACGCCGGGTCGACCGTCAGGCCGGGAAAGGCCGCGGCCACCGGCATGGCCCAGCGGGCGCGCCCCTGTGCCACCAGCCGGCCGAACACGGCGGCGGTCATCGCCTTGGTGTTGGACCCCAGATGCCAGCGGTCGTTCAGCGTCGCCGGGTCGGCAGTACCCGCGCGCCGCACACCGCGGACGCCGGACCAGATCAGTCCCTCGCGCCCGACGATTCCGGCGGCGAGGGCAGGCGGGGCGGTCGTGGCGAAGACGGCGTCCAGCGCCGCCGCCGCCTGGTCTCCGACCGCCCGTGGCCGGGCCGCGGCGGGCAGGGCCGCGAGAACCGGCAGGGCGGCGAAACCACCCAGAAGCGTGCGACGTGTGCTGAACATGGCTCCTCCTGACGCTGGACCATAGGGGGAATGGCCTTCGCTTGCACATGAGAACGCCGCAAGGTTCGGGGCGGAGGACCACGCTGGCTGAATCCGGATCGAAATCCGCCGGCAATATTGCCCCGGTCGCCGGCGGGGCGCATCCTTGACGGATGGGCAAGAAAAAAGACGGCTACGACAGGACTCTTGAACGACTGCAGCAGATCCTGGTCGAGACCCAGGCCTGGGTCATCGCCCAGGGCATCCGGCCGCTGATCGTGTTCGAGGGCCGGGATTCCGCCGGCAAGGACGGGGCGATCAAGCGGATCACCGAATACGCGGCTCCGCGCCAGACCCGGGTCGTGGCCCTGCCCAAGCCGACCGAGCGGGAGACCACCCAGTGGTATTTCCAGCGCTATGTGCCGCACCTGCCCGCCGCGGGCGAGACGGTGATCTTCAACCGCTCCTGGTACAACCGGGCCGGGGTCGAGCCGGTCATGGGTTTCTGTTCGCCCGGCCAGTACGAGAATTTCCTCAAGGACGCGCCGCATTTCGAGCGGATGCTGACCGACGACGGTATCGTACTGATCAAGCTGTGGCTGGATATCAGCAAGCAGGAGCAGGCGAAGCGGCTGGAGGAGCGGATCAATGATCCGTTGAAACGGTTCAAGGTTTCGCCGCTGGACAAGGAGGCCCAGGCACGCTGGGAGGCCTATTCACAGGCCCGCGACCGGATGCTGTCCGAGACCCACGCCCACGGGGCCGGCTGGACGGTGGTGGCGACCGATGACAAGAAAACCGCGCGGCTGAACATCATTCGCCACATCCTGCGCAGCCTTGGCGGGCCGGGAACCCGGGCCGAGCGTCCCGATACCGATGTCGTCTTTCCGGCTGACGGTGCCGAGGGCCGTCTGGCCCCCTGATCAGAAACCGAGTTCGGCCCTGAGGGCGACGGCACTGACACCGGATTCCCGGATTTCGGCCAGGGTAACCGCCCCGTCGCGCTTGGCGAAGCGCTTGCCGTCGGGCCCGAGCAACAGCGGATGATGGCGATAGACCGGGGTCGGCAGGTCCAGCAGGGCCTGCAGCACGCGCTGGACCGAGGTGACCTCGATCAGGTCATTGCCACGGATCACATGGGTCACGCCCTGGGCGGCGTCGTCGATGACGGTGGCGATGACATAGCCGGCCCCGATGTCCTTGCGCCCCATCACCATGTCGCCCAGTGCCTCGGGCCGGGCCGTGTGGCGACCGGGATTGGTGGTCTCCTCCAGCCAGTCCAGACCGTCGAACCCGCCCAGTCGTTCGCGGGCCCGGTCCAGCGACAGCCGCCAGGCGAAGGCCTCGCCGCGGGCCAGACGAGCCGCCTCCTCGGCCGGGGTATGGGGCCCGCCGTCGAACGCTGGTGCATCGGCGGGATCGTCGGCGTGGGGCGCGACCCCGGCCAGGGCCAGCCGCTCCTTGCGGGTGCGGAAGCAGCGATACAGCACCCCCATGTCGCGCAGCCGCTCCAGCGCCGCATCATAGTCAGCCCGGTGATCGGACTGACGGCGCACCGGGTGCTCCCAGTCGAGCCCGAGCCAGGCCAGATCCTCAAGCACCGCCGTCTCGAACTCCGGGCGGCAGCGGGTGAAGTCGGTGTCCTCGATACGCAGCAGGAAGCGGCCACCCGCGTCGCGCGCCGCCTGCCAGGCGGTCAGGGCCGAAAACGCGTGCCCCCTGTGCAGCCGCCCGGTCGGGGACGGGGCGAAACGGGTGGTGAAGGCCAAATGCTCAGACCCGTTTCAACGTGCCGTCGGCCTCGGCGGCGGCAAGGGCGGCGCGCAGGGTGGCCTCGTCCACGGTGTCGAATTCGGCGCACAGGTCTTCCAGGGCGAAGGTCGGCTGGCTGAAGGCCCACTGCAATGCCTCGGCCAGGGGGCCGGAAGCGGCAGGGGGCGGCCCGCCTGTGGAGCGCAGCAGGGTCAGGGGCTTGCGCCCCGGCAGGCCGTAGGCGGGCAGACGCGGGACCAGTTCCGCCTGCTTGCCGGCGATGGTGTCAAGGAAGGCCGGGCTGGCCGCCAGGGCCGCCAGCCGCTGTCCCAGGTCGGCCAGGTGCCGCTGCAGGGCGATGCCGTCGCCGTCGTGGGCGGGCGGCATATAGGTGCGGAAGGCGGGATCCTGCATCGCCGCTGCTTCCAGCAGGCCGAAAATGATCCGGCCGTACAGGGCGGCGACCGAAAAGGTCACGTGCAGCGATGCATTGCCGCCATCGACCGGTCCGTCCGCAAGGGCGTCGTGATACCAGCCGCGCGGCAGATACAGGACGTCACCCGGCCGCATGCGCACCGACTGCATCAACGGGCCGCGGGTCTGCTGGTAGTAGGGGCGGGGGTCGCCCCCGTTGCCGGGCATGGTGACGGGCGTGTCGGCGCGGTTCTGGTACAGCTGCCAGGTCTTTTCGCCGCTGATGTGGACGGCGAAGACGTCGTGCAGGTCGTAATGGGTGCCGAAGGCCTGGATCCCGCCGAACGAGGCATAGGCATTGGCCCCGACCGCTGCGCCGAAGGTCCGGGCCAGCATGTGCGCCAGGGCCGCCAGTTCGGGGGTCAGCGTCTGGATGTCGTCGGCGATCAGACTGGCCCCGGTCGACAGGAAGACATCGACC
>CAXBHG010000060.1:0-12608 GCA_963975385.1 uncultured Brevundimonas sp. | reverse complement strand
TCGATGGCCATGATCAAGGAGGCGGCGGCCCTGCTGGAAACCTTTGGCCTGAAGGAAGGCTCGAACGCCGAACCGGGCGACTATGTGCTGGAGCGCGCCTTTGTCGGATAGCGTCACGATCGATCCGCGCACCGCGCCGGAAGCCTGCGCCTCCATGGCCGAGGTCCGTCAGGGGGTCGACGCCCTCGATCGCGCCCTCGTCGCCCTGCTGGCCGAGCGCCAGCGCTATATGCACGCCGCCGCCCGCATCAAGCCCAGCCGCGACGTGGTCCATGACGAGGCCCGCATCGAGGATGTGGTGGCCAAGGTGCTGGCCGAGTCCGGCCGCGCCGGCCTGTCCGCCGACATCGCCGAGCCGGTCTGGCGCACCCTGATCGACCGCTGCATCGCCCATGAACTGGGCGTCTGGGACCGGACCCGCAGCTAGCCCTTCAGCGACCGCAGCATCAGCTCGTGGCGAAAGGCGGCCACATCGGCCAGGGCCTCGTCCAGCGCATCCCGCACCCGCTCCAGCAGTGGCGGGGCCGCGGCCTTCTCCCCGGCCTCGGCCGCCGCACAGGCCGCCGCCAGGGCTCCGGCCCCGATCCCGGCCGCCGCGCCGCGGATCGTATGCACCCCGTCGCGCCAGCCGTCCTCGCGCACATCCAGCATCGGTGACCACATCGCCGCCTGCTGGGTGAACAGGCCCAGCACCTCCTCGCTGATGCCGTCGTCGCCGCCGGTCATCCGTTCCAGCACGCTGAAATCGACCGCCCCGGACAGATCGCGCCTTGCCATGCCCATCGTCTCCACGGGCCCCGTCCGGGTCCCTGATTCCCGCGTCGAGCCTACGCCCGGCGCGCGTTCAGGAGAAATCCATACTTGCAGGGTAACTGTCCAATCCCTAGGTACGTCCGCCCTGCGGTCGGACCTGGACGCCAGGTCCAGCCCGGGATAGGCCCCGGCGGGGCATCAGACGATTGGTTCGGGTGATTAGCTCAGTTGGTAGAGCAGCTGACTCTTAATCAGCGGGTCGCAGGTTCGAACCCTGCATCACCCACCATCGTCCCGCCCTGGAATGCCATGGCCCCGGTTGGACGCGCCCGACAATAATCCGAACCGTCACTGTAACCTCGGCGCGGCTCCGGCGAATGGGTGGGTGTCCGGTCACGACGACCGCATCATCCCAAGGAGCCCCCATGACCCGTACCCATCTGACCGTTGCCGGTGCCAGCGCCCTGGCCCTCGTCGCCGGGGCCGGCATCGCCCATGCCCAGACCAGCGGCCACGCCGGCAACCAGTCGACCGCGCCCGCGATGGAGAAATGCTACGGCGTCGCCCTGGCCGGCAAGAATGACTGCGCCGCCGGTCCCGGCACCAGCTGCGCCGGCACCTCGGTGCGCGACTACCAGGGCAATGCCTGGAAGCTGGTCCCCGCCGGCACCTGCACCTCGATCCGCACGCCCGCGGGGAATGGCTCGCTGACGCCCGTCTCGCGCTGAGGCCGACGTCACAATGACCCTGCAACCGGTCGCCGCGCCCCCGGTCAAGCCCGTTCCGCCTGCCCCCGGCATGGACGGTCCGACCGCGGGCCTGGGCCTGAAGGCCCGGCACTATGAAGACGCCCTGGCGGCGTCGGCGACCGGTCTGTGGTTCGAGGTCCACGCCGAGAACTACATGGTCGACGGCGGGCCCCGGCTCGCCTGGCTGGAGGCGATCCGCAGGGACAGGCCGCTGTCGCTGCACGGCGTCGGCCTGTCCCTGGCGGGATCCGCCGCCCCGGACCCCGACCATCTGGCCCGCCTGCGTAGCCTGGTTGATCGCTACCAGCCCTTCGCCGTCTCCGAACACCTGGCCTGGTCGCGATACGGGGACACCTACCATCCCGACCTGCTGCCGTTTCCGCGGACCCGCGCCCGGCTGCAGCGCATCGCCGACAATGTCGCCCGTACCCAGGACGCGCTGGGCCGGCAGGTGCTGATCGAGAACCCCGCCCTCTATCTCGACCTTCGGGGCCACGAGATGAGCGAGACGGACCTTCTGTCGGAACTGGTCGCCGCCACCGGCTGCGGCCTGCTGCTGGACGTCAACAATGTCCACGTCACGGCCAACAACATGGGCACGGACGCCCGGGCCTATATCGACGCCCTGCCTGCGGCGGCCATCGGCGAGATCCACCTGGCCGGACACACGCCCGACCCGCAGCAGGGGCAGGCCCTGCTGATCGACAGCCATGACGCCCCGGTGGCCGAGTCCGTCTGGGCCCTGTACGCCCATGCGCTGGACCGGATCGGGCCCCGCCCGACCCTGATCGAGCGCGACGGCAATATTCCCCCCTTCCAAGACCTGATGGCCGAGCGCGACCGCGCCGCCGATCTGATGACCGCGCCGGCGGAGATCCACCATGTCTGAGGCCGCCGCCGCCCCTGACGCCTTCGAGACCGCGTTCGACGCCCTGCTGGCCGGCGATGACCAGGCGCTGGACGCCTGGCTGCCGGGCGACGGCCCGGGGGCACCGGGTCTGGCGGTCTATCGCAACACGGTGGCCCGGGCGCGGGCGGATGCCCTGTCCGGCCTGTTCCCGACGGTCGCGCGGCTGGTCGGGGTCGACTGGTTCCGTCAGGCGGCCCTGGCCTTTGCCGGGACAAGACCACCGACCTCCCCCGTGCTGGACGCCTATGGCGAGACCTTCCCCGACTGGCTGGCGGCCTTTCCGCCCGCGCGGGACCTGCCCTATCTGGCCCCGGTCGCCCGGCTGGACCTGGCCTGGAGCGAAGCCCATCGCGCGCCCGACGCCCCGCCCCTGTCCGCACGCGACACGGCCGGACTGTCGCCCGCCGACCTGTTCACGGCCCGCGCCGGCCTGCATCCGTCCGCGCGCCTGTTCTGGTTCGACTGGACCGTGCCGACGATCTGGAGCGTCAATCGCGCCGACGGCGATCCGGAGGGCACCGTCTGGGAGGCGCGCCCCGAGGGCCTGCTGATCGCACGACCCGCGGGGGCCGTGACCTGGCATCGCCTGTCCCGCCCGCAATGGAGCTTTCTCAAGGCCTGCAGCCGGGGTGAGACCCTCGGGCAGGCCGCCCGGGACGCCCTGGCTGTCGACGCGACCCTCGACCTCAGCGGCCTTTTCGCCAGCCTGCTGACCATGGGGGCCCTGGCCCCGCTGCAACCGGAGTCCGCATGACCGACACCTCCGTCGCCCCGCCCCGCGCCGGTATCGCCGCCCTGATGGACCGGTGTACCCCCCTGGCCGAAACCCTGATGCCGGCCTGGCTGCTGGGCCTGATCGTCCGGCTGGGTATCGCCTCGGTCTTTTTCCTGTCGGGCCGCACCAAGGTGGACGGGGGGCTGCACATCACCGACGGCACCTACTATCTGTTCGCCGAGGAATACCGGGTCCCGCTGATCCCCAGTGACATCGCCGCCCAGCTGGCGACCTGGTCGGAACATCTGTTCCCGATCCTGCTGGTTCTGGGCCTGCTGACACGGCTGTCAGCCCTGGGACTGCTGGGCATGACCCTGGTGATCCAGACCTTCGTCTATCCGGCGGCCTGGGCCACCCATCTGACCTGGGCCGGCCTGCTGCTCTATCTGGTCCGCTACGGTGCCGGTCCCGTCAGCCTCGACCGCCTGCTGCGGCGGCCCTGAGCCCGTCCGGAGCGGGTTTCGTCAGGCGTCGTCGGCGCACACGTCTTCCATGCGATGGATATGGTCCTCGGCACTGTCCTCGGCGCCCGCGTCCGGCTGGTCATGCGGCAGGCGTTCGGTCTCGACCGTCGCGCTCTCGGTCAGGGTCCGGTGCACCGGACAGCGGTCGGCGATCTCCAGCAGTCGCACATGCTGGGCCTCGTCCAGATCGCCCTGGAAGGCGATCTTGCGCACGAACCGGTCCACCTCGGATTTCGTCCTGGCCGTATGACCGACCTCGACCACCACCCGCGCCAGCGGCCAGCCCTTGTGTTCGGCATACATCCGGCAGGTCATCGCCGTGCAGGCCCCCAGGCCGGCGCTCAACAGATCATAGGGGGTCGGGCCGGAATCCAGTCCGCCCACGCTGGCCGGCTCATCGGCCAGGAAGCTGGTCGAGGGCGTGACCACCCGCACCTGGAATTTCCCGGCCCCGGTCTCCTCGACCCGGACGCCCTGGACCGGCGGCTCGACGGCCTCGGGCGCGAGATCGAGATACCGGCCGGCCCAGGCCGCGACCACCGTCGCCGCATAGTCGGAATCGGCCTTGTCGGTCAGCAGATGGTTGGCGTGGTCCAGCGAGACGAAGCTCTTGGGATGGCGCGCGGCGAGAAAGATTTCCGAGGCATTTTCAATGCCGACAATCTCGTCGAGCGGCGAATGCAGCACCAGCAGGGCGCGCCCGAGGGCCTCGATCCGCGCCTTCTGGTTCTGCCCCTGGATGTCGCGGACGAAGTCGGCCCCCAACTCGAAGGCCCGGCCACCGATCTCGACCGGCACCCGCTGCCCCGCCGGCGCGTCCGTGAGGCCCGGATCGATGTGGGTCAGCACATGCTCTGCATCGAAAGGGGTGCCGATCACGGCCACGGCCTTGACGCTGTCCAGCGCACCCGCCGCCGCCAGCACGGCGGCTCCGCCGAAACTGTGACCGACCAGCAGCTGTGGTGCCATCCCCTGTGCAGCCATGGCCTTCGCGGCGCAGACCACGTCCTGGATATCGCCGGACAGGCCCTTGCCGAACGCACCCTCGCTCTCGCCCAGACCGGTAAAGTCGAAGCGCAACACCCCGACACCGAGATCGGCCAGCGCCCGGCTCAGACGTGTGGCCGCCAGCGAGGTCTTGTCGCAGGTGAAACAGTGGGCGAACACGGCCCAGGCGCGCACCGTCCCGTCGCCGCGCTCCAGCACGCCGGACAGTTCGCGGCCGCGGCTGTTGGCGAAATTGAATTCAATGGCGGCCATGGTCAGCTACGCTCCGGGTTGGGATGATCGAAAGGCTCGCCCCTGTCCCGGGGCTTCCGGTTGCCATGGGCGGGAATGCCGCCGGCGTCCTTCAGCATCCGGACCTGCACGATGGCGGTCGCCTCGTCCATCAACGCCCGGGTATGCGACCGCTCCTGCGACCGTTTCAGCCTGATGTTGAAGAAGACGGCGCTGAGGCCATCGTAGGCGGTCATGATCGGCTCCTGCCTGCCCGGGGCTCAACGGCCGGGAGACAGGGGAACGCCCCGGACGCCGGGCCGATCCCGCGACAGGCGCAGGCAACCGGCCTGAACCCGAATAGTCTAGTGCCCGCCGGCCGGTGCCGCCGCGCCGCGTGCCGGGGCATCCCGGACGTAAAGATCCAGCCAGCGCGTCATCTCCCACAGGGTGTGCCCGACAGACTCCCGGGCCCGATAGCCGTGGGCTTCCAGCGGCAGGACGACATAGCGCACCGTCGCCCCCTGCCCCTTCAGCGCGGCATAGAACCGCTCCGACTGGATCGGATAGGTGCCGGAATTGTCGTCGGCCTCGCCGTGGATCAGCAGGATCGGCTCATTGACCCGGTCGGCATAGGTGAAGGGCGACATCTCCGTATAGGTCTCGGTCGCCTGCCAGTAGGTGCGCTGTTCCGCCTGGAATCCGAACGGCGTCAGGGTGCGGTTATAGGCGCCCGAACGCGCGATACCCGTCCGGAACAGATCGGTATGGGCCAGCAGATTGGCGGTCATGAAGGCCCCGTAGCTGTGCCCCCCGATTGCCAGATGATCACGGTCAGCCACGCCCAAGGCCACCACCGCCTCCACCGCGGCCCGGGCATTGGCGGTCAGTTGTTCGATATAGGTGTCGTTCGGCTCGGCCCCGTCACGGCCGATGATCGGCATCGAGGGATTGTCCAGAACGGCATAGCCCTGGGTCAGCAGGAACAGGTGGCTGGACCCGCCCGGCCGCACGAACCGGTTGGCGGTGTCGACCACCTGCCCGGCCACGGCGGCGTCGGTGAATTCGGCCGGATAGGCCCACATCAGCAACGGCAGCGGCCCGTCCCGTTCCTTGTCATAGCCGGCCGGCAGATACAGGGTGCCCGACAGCTGAACCCCGTCGTCACGGCTGTAGGTGATCAGCTGCTGGCTGACCCCCGCCAGTTGCTGCGCGGGGTCGGGAAAGGCGGTCAGGGCCGTCGGGGCCGAACCGTCCAGATCGCGCACATACAGATTGGGCGGGTCCAGCCTGGTCTCGCGGCGGGTCACCAGCCGTTGCCCGTCCTCGCCCAGCAGCCCGACGATGGTCTCGTACTCCCCCTCGGCCGAGGTCCACAGGCGCTCGGTCTGCCCGGTCGCCAGATCCAGCGTCCCCAGGAAGGGATACTGCCCGGCCCGCGTCGCGCCGCCGCCCTCGATCAGGATCTTCGCACCGTCACCGGTGAACTGGATCACCGGCCGCCCGGCCGCGTTCGGCTCCGTTGCCGCGGCACCGGGGTCATTGTAGCGGTCCTGGTAATTGCGTTCGACCAGCACCCGTCCCTGGCCGGGCCGTGACGGATCGACCAGATGGCGGGTCTCGTGCCGGGTATTGAACCAGCGGCTGTAGACCAGGGCGACGTCCTCGCGGCCCCAGGTGATTCCGGCGTAGCGCTCCGCCAGATCGATCAGCGGAACGGGAGGCGTCGTGAACGGCGCGGCCAGGGTGAACACCCGGTCCCGCACCTCGGCGGCCGTGCGCGGGTCGCCGCCGTCCTGGGCCTCGGCCCAGGCCAGGGTCGCCGGGGCGTCCGCGCGCCACTGCACCGAGCGCGGCCCGGTCGCCACCGCATCGAATGGCGAGGGAATAGTGTCGCGCAGGGGCAGATCGGCGACCCGGTGCACGATCCGGCCGTTCAGGTCCGTGACCACGACATCAGCCGGGAACAGCGCCGCCGGCACCACATAGCTGTAGGGACGCCGGGCCACGGTCTGCAGCAGGTAACGCCCGTCCGGTGACACCGAGGCCCCCAGGATCACACCCGGTGCACCGATCGTCCGGACCGCGCCCTGTAGCGGCACATGCACCAGCTGCGAGGTGAAATAGTGGTCGAACAGGGCCTCGTCGCCGGCATTGCCCAGCAGGTCCTGATAGGTCCGGACCGGGGCCGCGCGCGCCATGCTTTCCTCGACCGTCGGCCCCGACGGCGGACGGCTGACATCAGGTGCCGCCCCCCGGCCGGCGGGAACCATCTCGACCACCAGACCCGAACTGTCCGGCAACCAGTCCAGCCCCGACCCCATGGCGGCATTGACCGTCGGACCCGTCAGCCGCCGGGCGCTGGCACTGGCCACATCGGCGACCCACAGCTCCAGCCCCGTCGGCCGGTCGACCAGCAGGGCCACCGACCGTCCGTCCGGCGACCAGTCCGGCGCGGTAAACCGCGTCCCGTCCGGCAGGACGACCGGGCGCGCCGCGCCACCGTCAACCGGCTGGAAGCTCAGGCCGGTCAGCCAGCTGACGCGGCTGTTGGCCGGGCCATTATTGCGTGGATTGATGCGATAGCCGGCCAGGCGCAGCATCGGCTCGGCCAGTTCGGCGATTGACGGCAGGTTGGAGCGCTCGAACAGCGCCAGCGTCCGGCGATCCGGGCTCAGGCTGGACAGGGGTGTGGGCCGGGTGTCGAGGATGTCGGCGATCGGGGCCGGTGGCTGCTGGTAGGTCAGCCCGTCTGCCGTTTGCGCCAGCGCCAGCCCCGGCACCGCAAGCAACAGGACAAACACAGGCAGGGCCTGTCGCAGAAGCCGCTTACGCATGGTCATATCCCCGGTCGCCGGCTCATGCAGGCGCGCCTAGCTATGAACAGGATCGCAGATCGGTCAAGCCGTGTCGGCGGCCGGATTGCCTGCGGCCGCCTGGCCGATAAACCGCTGGTCCCGCGCCCCTTCATAGGCGTCCCGCACCGCCGTCCGGGGCTGGTCCGCGCCCAGCTGCGCCACCTGCCCGGCCCAGACGTCGGCCAGTCCCTGCACCGTCGTGCTCAGCCAGCCTGGAGCCTGCTGCCGTGACCAGTTCTGGATCGACGCCGCATTGAACACCAGCATGAACAGGGTCAACAGCACCAGGGTGCGGCTGGTCCAGCGCCGGTCGCGGGCCGCAACCCCTTCATCATCCAGCGGCGGGGCCGGCGGAAAGGCGAACCGGTGCAGGGCACTCAGCCGGTGCTCCAGTGTCGGCAGGTCGTGGGCGTCGGCTCCGGCGTTCCAGTCGCTGACCGGATCGGTCACAGCCGCATCCGGTACCGGCGGTGCTTCAGCCTCGACTTCCGGCCGGGGCCAGACGGTCAGGCCATCCTCCAGCGGCGGGAACGGCGAGGTTGTCTCCGGTGCCGGAAAGGGGTCCGGCCGGGCCTCGTCGTGGGGATCGTGCTCGTCGGTCATGGTTTTGCCAACGCCTCAGAACTGGAAATAGATGAACGGGGCGACGCCGTCCGGGCGCACGGCCTCGACCAGCAGGAAGGCTACACCCAGCAGCAGGGCCAGCGTCAACGACGGGGCGGTCTTCAGCCGTTCGGCCAGACCCTCGATGGCGCGGGGCGGCAGCCAGTGCATGGCCAGACCGCCCACAATCAGGGTCAGCAGCAGGGGCGTCACCATCGCCGCCGGCTGCCACCAGCGGCCCAGGCCGATCAGCACCTGCATGGCCAGGTCGAAATTCTCGGCCCGGAACAGGATCCACCCAAGGCAGACAATATGGAAGGTGATCAGCACCCCCAGCACCGGGTGGATGACCCGCCGGTCGCCGAAGGCGGCCCGGCCGATTCGCTCGACCACCTGGACCCCGCCGTGCAGCGCGCCCCAGGCCAGGAAGGTCCAGGCCGCGCCGTGCCACAGCCCGCCCAGCACCATGGTGATGAAGACGTTGATGCTGGACGAGACCAGACCCTTCCGTCCACCACCCAGCGGCACATACAGATAGTCGCGCAGCCAGCTGGACAGGCTGATGTGCCAGCGCCGCCAGAATGACTGCATCGAGCCCGCCCGGTACGGCTGATCGAAATTGCGCGGGAAGGAATAGCCCAGCAGGGCGGCGGTCCCGATCGCCATGTCCGAATAGGCCGAGAAGTCGCAATAGATCTGGACCGCATAGCCATAGACGGCGGCCATCATGTCCAACGTGCCGTAGGCGGTGGGATCAAAGAACACCGGATCGACCAGACGCACCGACAGCTCCGAGGCGATCACCGTCTTCTTGAACAGGCCCCAGACGATCAGCAGCAGGCCGTGGGTCGCCATCTCGCGCGTCAGGCGCGGCGTCCGGTCGAACTGCGGCAACAGGTCCGAGGCCCGCACGATCGGCCCCGCCACCAGATGCGGGAAGAAGCTCATCAGCAGCATCACATCCAGCAGCGACCGCGCCACCGGCGTCTTGCGCCGGTGCACATCGACCACATAGCTGATGCCCTGGAAGGTGAAGAAGCTGATCCCGACCGGCAGGATCACCTGCAGCAGCGGCAGGTCACGCCCCCAGCCGAACTGGGCCAGCAACTCGCCGGCCTGTTCGATGAAGAAGCCGTAGTATTTGAAGAATCCCAGCACCAGCAGGTTGAAGGCGACCCCCAGCCCGACCAGCCATTTTCTTCGGCTGTCATCGTCACTGCGCGCGATCAGCGCGGCCACGCCCCAGTTCAGAACGGCGCTCAGGATCAACAGGCCGACGAAGCGCCAGTCCCACTGGGCATAGAAGAACCAGCTGGCCAGCAGCAGGAACAGCTTGCGCCGCCCGTTCTCGCGATCCAGCGACCAGCTGGTGAAATAGACGAACAGGAAGAAGACGCCGAAGGCGAGGGTCGGAAACAGCATCTAGTCGGCCCGCCCCGTTCCGGACTTCCAGTCGTCAAAGGCCGCCGTCAGGTCTGCGGCGAAGACGCCGCCGATCCAGTCGGCACCGACCGAGGTGAAATGCACGCGATCGGCCCGCATGTACGGCGCGCTCATGAGCGCCAGTCCGTCCGCTGAACAGTCGCCGCCCATTCGCCCATGCCAGTCCCAGAACGCCACACCCATGTCGGCGGCGACCCGGCGCTGCACATCGCGGACCACCGCCAGCGACGGCGGCGGACGGCGCAGGCCGTCGGCACTGCAGCCGCCCTCGGCCCCGCTGCGCAGGGCGTCCGGCGCGCCCGCCAGCAGCAGCGACGCCGCCGGCGCCAGCCGCTGCATCCGCGCGACCTGACCGCGCAACAGGGCCTCATAGGCGGAGCGGTCCAGCGCGTCGTCGAACCCCTCATTGGTGCCGAAGGCCAGCACGATCAGCTGCGGCCGCCAGTAGGCCAGCTCGGTCGCCGTCACGGCCTCGTCCCGGACGGCCAGGTCACGCAAGGTCGCCCCGACCACCCCCAGGTTGGACACGATCACCCCCGGACCGCCGGTCGCCAGCCACAGGTCATACAGGGGCACCCCCGTCCCGACCGGACTCAGGTCGATCCGGCCCGCCGCCGTGGGCAGATCGATCTCGCGGCAGACCGGCCCCGGCCCGGGCGCGACGAAACCGGCCTCGCCCTCCCCGTCCGGGGTACGATACCGGATCGCGCCGCCCCCCGGACCGGCCCGGCCGCACAGGCCCAGCACCTGCGGCTGGCTGCCCGGTTCCGGCGTCAGTACCAGGCTCGGATCGACCCCGAAACGGATCGCCTGGACCCCGGCCAGGCCGACCCCGACCCGGCTGTAGCCGCCGGCCGCCACCAGCGGCTCCTGGGTCATCGTCCAGTCGCGGGCCTCGACCTGTACCTGCAGCGGGCCATAGCCGTCATAGGGGATCCCCGGCGGCAGCACACCGCGGCCGCCGTTACCGAACCGGCCCTGCAGCCGCGCCCGCAGCGCCCCGGTGATCCGGTCGCCCGCCGTATGGCTGTCGCCGATCTGCAGGATGTGGACGGGCCGCTCGCGTTGCCCGGCCTCGGTCGCCGCCAGCGCCTCGAAAAAACCCTCCAGCGCCCCGGCCTGGCACACTCCCCCGGGACAGGTCGAAATTCCGGCGGCCGGGGTGGCTTGCGGAGCATAGGGGGACTGGGCCGCGACAGGCGCGGCGAGGGCCAGAGCCAGAACGGCTACCGACAGGGCGGAGCCGGCCCTCATCCTCAGGCGGCGGGAGACGCGGGACGGGGTGCGGGCTCGGGCCGGGGTCGGTCCAGACCGGCGTCATGCTTCAGGGTCGCGCTGACGGGATCGCCGATCCGCAGATAGCCGGCCATCGACATATGGATCCCGTCATTGGCCCGCATCAGGGTGCGGCGACCGGTATCGGTCGGCAGATAGGCCTCATAGCCGCCGTCAGCATTGGCGGTCAGGGCCACGGTGTCGATATAGGGCACGTCCAGCGCCGCCATCCGCGCCGCCACCACCTCATTGATCAGGGTCATCTTCGCGTCGAAGCTCTCGCGCTTCATCCGCGGCAGACCGACCCAGTAGACGGCGATGTCGCGGCTGCGCAGCAGGGCCACCAGATCGTCGACCCGCTGGGCATAGGCCGTCTTCCAGCCGTCGGTGCCGAACGGATGCACCTCACCGTCCAGGCTGATGCCCTGGGCGTCATTGGTGCCAAACAGGATCACCGCCACATCCATCGGCTGTTCGTCCAGCTGGCGTGCGGTCTTGGCCTGGATGTCGACAAAGTCGTAGCGCGACAGGCCGGTCGAGACCTCGCTGAATTTGGTGACCGACACCCCGGAAACATTGTTCAGATCGCGGTACAGGGCCGCCCACAGGCCATCGGCCATCGAGTCCCCGAACACGCCGATCCGCAGCTGACCGCGGGCCATGCGGGTGGTCAGGGGCGTCACCGCCGGACGGGCGGCCACCACCGGCGCGGGCGCGGGAGCCGCCTCGACCGCCGCCGGAGCCGAGGCATTGGCGGTGCTGCCCAGCATCAGCGTCGGATGGCGCAGCCAGGCGCGACCGTCGGGCGTCAGCAGCAGCCCGGCCAGCACGCCGACCACAAAGGCCACCGTCAATGCATTGATGCCTGCACGCACGCCCGTCCCCCGACATTCGACCGATGGCGTGGTTAAGCCATCCTTCGGAGATCGTTTCTAGCGCATTGACGCGTTACCGCCACCGCCTGCCCCTCGCGAGCGAACAAAAAGGTTAACGGTGCCCACCGCTTCAGGCCTTTCCGGGGCCGGCCAGCCGAGCCAGGAAATAGCCCCCGGTGGCCGATGCCGCCGTCAGCACCGTTCCCCAGCACAGGTCGACGATGGTCAGCTGTGTCGACCATTGCGCCAGGGTGGCCTGGTTGGTCAGGTCATAGGTGGCATAGGCCACGAACCCCAGCACCGCCCCGTTCAGCGTCGCCCGCCGCCACGACCCGGCCCTCAGCCCCGGCAGCACCGCCAGAAAGACAGTCCCGAAGATCGACACCAGATAGAAGATGACCGCCGCGCGCAGGTCGGGCTCGGCGGCCAGCATCGGTCCCAGCAACGGCTTGTAGAAGCGGTCGGTCATGGTGGTCAGCCAGACCACGTCAATGGCGGCGAAGGTGACGCCGGCCCCCAGATAGGCGAGGATGAAGCGGATCATGATGGTCCTCCGGAACGCCGGTCAGGCCGGCTTGAGACGATAGTGGCTGACGGCCCAGGTACGACCCCCGTCATTGCCGAACAGGCCGGCCGTGGCCAGGTAGAACCGCCGCCAGCGCCGCCGCCACAAAGCCGCGTCGGC
>CAXBHG010000059.1:0-12741 GCA_963975385.1 uncultured Brevundimonas sp. | reverse complement strand
CAGACAAGATCCCCGTCACCGTCCTGACCGGCTACCTCGGGGCCGGCAAGACCACCCTGCTGAACCGCATCCTCACCGGCGATCACGGCAAACGCTATGCCGTCATCGTCAATGAGTTCGGCGAGATCGGCATCGACAACGACCTGGTGGTCGGGGCCGACGAGGATGTGTTCGAGATGAACAACGGCTGCGTCTGCTGCACGGTGCGCGGCGACCTGATCCGTGTCGTTTCCGGCCTGATGAAACGCCAGCGCCCGGGCCAGCCCGCGTTCGACGCCATCATCGTCGAGACCACCGGCCTGGCCGATCCCGGCCCGGTGGCCCAGACCTTCTTCGTCGACGAGGACGTCAAGGCGAAGACGCAGCTGGACAGTGTCACCGCCCTGGTCGACGCCAAACATGTGATGGCCCGGCTGGACGACTCGCAAGAGGCCCGCGAACAGGTGGCCTTCGCCGACCGCATCATCCTCAACAAGGTCGACCTGGCCAGCGAGGCCGAACTGGTCGCCGTCGAGGCGCGGCTGCGCAGGCTGAACCCGCTGGCCCCGATCACCCGGGCCGAACGCGCCGATGTGCCGCTGGATCAGGTGCTCGGCCTCGGTGGCTTCGATCTGGACCGCATCCTCGACATCCATCCCGAGTTCGCCAATCCGGCCCACGGTGAGGCCGGCCATGTCCATGACGAACACTGCGGCCATGACCACGATCACGGGCACGGGCACGGGCACGGGCACGACCATCACGGCCATGATCACAGCCACGACCACGGGGCCCGCGGTCACGCCCACGAGGACGACATCAAGGGCATATCCCTGTCCGTCGAGGGTCCGATGAACGGCGCGAAATTCACCGCCTGGCTGGACCGGCTGCTGGGCGAGCAGGGCCAGAACATCCTGCGCGCCAAGGGCATCATCGACGTCCAGGGCGAGGACCGCCGGCTGGTGTTCCAGGCCGTGCACATGATCCTCGAGGGGGATCTGCAGCGCGAATGGGGCCCGGACGAGCGACGCTGGAGCCGGGCCGTCTTCATCGGCCGCGATCTGGACGAGGCGGCGCTGAAGGCCGGGTTCGAGGCCTGCGCCGCATGACCGGCTGTATCGACCCGACGCGCGAGGCCATGGCGGCCTTCCGCGACCTGCCCGCCGATCAGCCGATCGCCATGATCAACCTGCTGCGCTTTCGCGAGACTGCGGCCTATCCCGCCGACCACCCCGACCACGCCGCCGCCCTGACCGGGGCCGAGGCCTATGCCGCCTATGGCCGCGCCGCGGCGGCACCGTTCGCCCGCTCCGGCGGCAGCCAGACCTGGCTGGGGCGTCCGGACCTGACCCTGATCGGTCCCGCCGACGAGACCTGGGACCTGGCCTTCATCATCCGCTACGAGACGGCGGAAGCCTTCCTCACCATGGTCCGCGACCCCGAATACCAGCTGGCCGTCGTTCATCGTCAGGCAGCCGTGGCCGACTCGCGGCTGATCCGCTGCCAGCCGCGTGTCGCGGGCGCCGGCTTTGGCAAGGACTAGGGCATGTCGACAAATTTCACCTTCGACGCCCAGGTCACGGCGGCCCTGTTTGATCAGACCGGCGCGGTCTTCGCGCTGGGCGACGGCTCGGTCCGGTTCGCCGGTGGCGAACGGTTCGAGGTCCATGACGGGGCCGTGCTGTGCGCGGCAGTTCATCCGTCGGGCGACGGCATCGTCACCGGCGGCGATGACGGCAAGGTCGCCTGGACCCGCCGCGACGGCAGCCAGACCCTGGTCGAGACGCCGGGGAAATGGATCGACGCCGTCGACACCGCCCCCGCCACCGGACTGATTGCCTTTTCCGCCGGACGCATCCTGTCGGTGATCGACACCGCCGACGCCAAATTCCGCCGCGACTTCCAGCACGAGCGCACCGTCTCGGGCATCGCCTTCGATCCCAAGGGCCGCCGCATCGCCACCTCCACCTACGGCGGGGCCGCCCTGTGGCTGGCGCGGATCGCCCAGCAGAAACCGACCCTGCTGAAATGGGCCGGCTCGCATACGGGCGTGGCCTTCTCGCCCGACGGGGCCTTCCTCGTCACCACCATGCAGGACAACCAGCTGCACGGCTGGCGGCTGAAGGACGGCAAGAACATGCGGATGGGTGGCTATCCGTCCAAGGTCCGGTCGGTGGCCTTCCTGTCGAACGGCCAGTTGCTGGCCACGGCAGGGGCCCAGGGGGCCGTTCTCTGGCCCTTCACCGGCAGCAACGGCCCGATGGGCCGCGAGGCGACCGAGATCGGCTATGACGAGTCCAGCCTGGTGACCATGGTGGCGGCCCGGACCGACCACGGTCTGCTGGCCGCGGGCCTCAGCGACGGCCGGGTCTGGCTGGCCGATCCCGCCGGTCAGGGGCTCAATTTCATTCGCGCCGACAAGGGCGGGGCTATCACCGCCCTGGCCATGCGGTCAGACGGCAGGGCGGTGGCCTGGGCGGGCGAGGACGGCGCGGCCGGTGTGGTCATCCCCTGACGCCTTGCGTCGCGCGTCAGGATCGCGATCATGATCCGAACGACGGGGGCGTCTGACACCATGAAACTCGGCCGAACGCTGCTGATCCTGCTGCTGACGATGCTGCTGCTGCCGGTCGGCGGCGTGCTGATCCATGCCGTCGTGCCGCCGCCGACCACCCTGTTGATGGTCCAGCAGGCGGTCGCGGGCCATGGGCTCGACTATCGCTGGCGCTCTCTGGATGACATCTCGCCGCGCCTGGTCGAGGCGGTCATCGCCTCCGAGGATGCCCGCTTCTGCCGCCACGACGGCTTCGATTTCAAGGCAATCGAAAAAGCGATGGACGACAATGCCCGGGGCCGGAAGGTGCGGGGCGGTTCGACCATCAGCCAGCAGACGGCCAAGAATGTCTTTCTGTGGCCGGGCCGCAGCTGGATCCGTAAGGGGCTGGAGGCCGGCTATACGGTGCTGATCGAGACCGTCTGGCCCAAGCGCCGGATCATGGAGGTCTATCTCAACGTCGCCGAATGGGCCCCCGGCGTCTACGGGGCCGAGGCGGCGGCGCGCCACTGGTACGGCAAGGGTGCCGATCAGCTGACCGCGCGCGAGGCCGCGCGGCTGGCCGCCATCCTGCCCAGTCCCCGCCGTTACAACGCCGGCAAGCCCGGCCCCTATGTCCGTCGCCGCGCCTCGCGCGTGCAGGCGGCGATGGGCACCGTGCGCAACGAGGGTCTGGCCGCCTGCGTGCTGCGCTGAACCGCCAAGCTTGACGCGACCGGCGCAGTTGCGTCCCATGGCGCATCAAATTCAGGCGGGGCCCAAACCCCGGCGATCCGGAGGACTCCCCATGAAACGTCAGCTGATGACGGCCGCGGCCGCCTGCACCCTCGCGATCGCCGCGGTCGGCTGCGCGGGCATGACCCGCGCGACGGTTCCGGCGACCGGCGCACAGGGGTCCGCCCCGGCTGGCGCCGAGGCCCTCCCCGTTACCGCCGCCGGCGCGTCGGCCTTCGTCGCCGACGCCGAGGCGAAACTGGCCGACCTGCTCGAATACGCCGCCCGGGTGCAGTGGGTGCGGGCCACCAACATCACCTTCGACACCATGTGGCTGGAATCGCGGGCCAACGCCCAGGTGACCGAGCTTCAGGTCCAGCTGGCGACCGAAGCCGCGCGCTTCAACGACGTGCAGGTGCCCGAAGACGTGCGGCGCAAGCTGAACCTGCTGCGCCTCGGCATCGTCCTGCCCGCCCCCAACCGGCCCGGCGCGGCCGCGGAGCTGGCCGAGATCACGACCCGGCTGGACTCGACCTATGCGACCGGCAAATTCGAGTACCAGGGCCGCGAAATCACCCTCGACGAGGCAACCGAGATGCTGGCCCAGAGTCGCAACCCGGCCGAGACCAGGGCCCTGTACGAGGGCTGGCGCACCATCTCGCCGGTGATGGCCGACGACTATGCCCGCATGGTCGAGATCGCCAATGAAGGCTCACGCGACCTGGGCTTCGCCGACACGGGGGCGATGTGGCGCGCGGGCTATGACATGGAACCCGATGCCTTCGCCGCCGAGACCGACCGGCTGTGGGAGCAGGTCAAACCCTTCTACGAAAACCTGCACTGCTACGTTCGCGCCCGTCTGAACGCCAGATACGGCGACGCGGTGCAGCCGGCGAGCGGGCCGATCCGCGCCGACCTGCTGGGCAATATGTGGTCGCAGCAGTGGGGCAATATCTATGACGTCGTGGCCCCGACCACCGGCGGCGCGTCCAGCTATGACATGACCGAACTGCTGACCCGCGCCGGCTATGACGCCACGAAGATGGTCCGCACCGGCGAGGGCTTCTACACCTCCCTGGGCCTGGATCCCCTGCCCGAGACCTTCTGGGAACGCAGCCAGATCACCCGCCCGCGCGACCGCGAGGTCGTCTGCCACGCCTCGGCCTGGGACGTCGACAATCGCGACGACCTGCGCATCAAGATGTGCACCCAGGTCAACGCCGACGACTTCTACACCGTCCACCACGAACTGGGTCACAACTACTATCAGCGCGCCTACAAGGATCAGCCCTTCCTTTTCAAGAACGGAGCCAACGACGGCTTCCACGAGGCCATCGGCGACTTCGTCGGCCTGTCGGCCCTGACCCCGACCTATCTGAACCAGATCGGCCTGCTGGACACCGTCCCGGGCGAGGCGGAGGACATCCCCTTCCTGCTCAAGATGGCGCTGGACAAGATCGCCTTCCTGCCGTTCGGCCTGATGGTCGACCGCTGGCGCTGGGGGGTATTCAACGGCGAGACCAGCCCGGCCGAATACAATGACGCCTGGTCGGCCGACATGCTGAAATACCAGGGTCTGGTGCCGCCGGGACCGCGTCCGGACGGGGCCTTCGATCCAGGGGCCAAATATCACATCCCCGGCAACACGCCCTACACCCGCTATTTCCTGGCCCACATCTACCAGTTCCAGTTCCAGCGCGCCGCCTGCAAACAGGCGGGCTGGACCGGGCCGCTGCACCGCTGCTCGATCTACGGCAATGAAGAGGTCGGCCAGCGTTTCAATGCGATGATGGAGATGGGCCAGTCGCGGCCCTGGCCGGAAGCCATGGCCGCCTTCACCGGCGAAACCCGCAACGACGCCTCGGCGGTGACGGAGTATTTCGCCCCGCTCAATGCCTGGCTGACCGAACAGAACCGCGGCAAGCCCTGCGGCTGGGAGGGCTGACACGCCCGGGAGGCTGCGCGGACCGTTAACCGTACCGCGTAGCGCTTCCCTTAACCGAACCCGGTCATTGTACGTCGGTTGCGGGGCAAGGTGCGCCCGCACACGGGGCCTGCGACCTGACCATGGGCGTCTTGAACTGGATCCGATCCTGCGGCCGGGCCACCCGGGCCTTCGCCGTACGTTTCCAGCGTGAGACGCGCGGAAACGTCGCCCTGATCTTCAGTCTCAGCCTGCCGGTTCTGGTGCTGATGACCGTCGGCGGCGTGGACATCCACCGCGCCTCGACCGTGCGCATCAATCTGCAGGACGCGCTGGACGCCGCCACCCTGGCCGCCGCGCGCTCGCCCTATTCATCGGACTCTGACCTGTCGCGGGTCGGAATGGCAGCGCTCAGGGCCAATCTGCAGGCCTATCCCGACATCATTCTGCGGGAAGACCAGACCACCTTCACCCTCGACAACGACAATGTGGTGATCGCCAGCTCCAAGGTTGATGTGAAGACCCTGGTCGCCAACATCATCCTGCCGCCCTACGGCAAATTCATGGACGACTACCTGCCGGTCGGGGCCCATTCCGAGGTCGATCGCTCGTCGCGGAACATCGAGGTCGCCCTGGCCCTGGACATGTCCGGCTCCATGCGGGGCCAGAAGCTGCAGGACCTGAAAGCCGCGGCCAAGGACCTTGTCGATCTGATCGTGCAGCCGGTCCAGACGCCCTACTATTCCAGGGTGGCGCTGGTGCCCTGGTCCTATTCGGTCAATCCCGGCAGCTATCTGAACGCCGTGCGGGGCCCGGTCACCGGGTCCACCAACATCGCCGGGGCCGCGATCAATCTGACCGGCGCGCAAAAAACCATCACCGGTGCCACCAAGGCCCGGCCGGTGGTGATCACCTCGAACGCACATGGCTTCGCCAACGACGAGGTGGTCTGGATCTCGGGCGTTTCGGGCATGACCCAGCTCAACAACAAGCCGTATGTGGTCAGGAACAAGACCAGCAATACGTTCGAGCTCTACACCCTGGACGGGAGCCGGGTGGACGGGCGGAACTACAGCAACCATTCCGGCAGCAACGGCCGCGTGCAGCGCTGCCAGAACAACGATTGCTCCATCACCATCACCTCGGCCGGTCACGGTCTGGCCAACAACAGCTATGTCTACATCACCGGCGTCGGGGGCATGACCCAGATCAATGACCAGACCCATCTGGTCGGGAACGTCACGGCCAATACCTACACGATCGACCTGCCGGGGACATCGCTGTCGACCTACACCTCGGGCGGCAAGTCCTGGTGCGCCCAGCCGGGGTGCACCTACTATGCCTTCGAGAACGAGAACGGGGACCTGGCCACCCACCTGGTCAGCGACTGCGTCACCGAACGCACCGGCAGCCAGGCCTATACCGACGCCGCCCCGACCAGCGCCGCCCGGGTCGGCCGCAACTATCCGGACCCGAACGGCGACTGCATGAGCAGCACCGTCCAGCCGCTCTCCAGCAACATCAGCGGCATCAAGGCCAACATCGACAGCCTGTCGGTCAGCGGGTCGACCGCCGGCCAGATCGGCATCGCCTGGGGCTGGTATATGGTGTCGCCGAATTTCGGCTCGCTGTGGCCGTCATCGGCCGGGGCCGCCTACAATACCGCCGAGACCCTGAAGGCCGTGATCATCATGACCGACGGCGAGTTCAACGCCCCCTACTGCAACGGCGTGATGGCGCGGGGCTACAATGCGTCCAACTCCGAGAGCAACAATTGCGACCCCGACAATGGCGAGCCCTATGCCCAGAGCCGGGCCCTGTGCGACGCGATGAAGGTTCAGGGCATCATCGTCTACACGGTCGGCTTCCAGATCGGGAACAGCGGCAACGCCCGGGCCCTGCTCCAGTATTGCGCCTCAACCCCCAGCGGCTTCTACGACGCCGGCAGCGGCACCGAACTGTCCGAGGCCTTCAACGCCATCGGACGCGACATCACCAAGCTCAGGATATCCCGCTAGAATCATCGGGGATCATCAAGCCTTAACCGCGCGGCTCCATGCTTGCGCGCTTACAGCCGGGCCCTCCTGCCCGGCGACATGGCGGGATCGACGACCATGGCAGACCGGGATGACCTGCCCCTCCTTTCTGACCTTAAGCGCTTTCTTCGTCGCCTGACGTCCGATGCGCGCGGCAATGTCGCCCTGATCTTCAGCCTGACCCTGCCGGTGCTGGTGTTGATGACGCTCGGCGGGGTCGACATCCACCGCGCCTCGACCGTGCGGGTCAATCTGCAGGACGCGCTGGACGCCGCCACCCTGGCCGCCGCGCGATCGCCGTATACGACCGATGCGGAACTGTCCCGGGTCGGGCTGGCCTCGCTCAGGAGCAACCTTCAGGCCTATCCGGACATCATCCTGCGCGAGGACCTGACCAGCTTCACCCTCGACAACGACAATGTGGTGATCGCCAGCTCCAAGGTCGATGTGAAGACCCTGGTCGCCAACATCTTCCTGCCGCCCTACGGCAAATTCATGGACGACTACCTGCCGGTCGGGGCCCATTCCGAGGTCGATCGCTCGTCGCGGAACATCGAGGTCGCCCTGGCCCTGGACATGTCCGGCTCCATGCGGGGCCAGAAGCTGCAGGACCTGAAAGCCGCGGCCAAGGACCTTGTCGATCTGATCGTGCAGCCGGTCCAGACGCCCTACTATTCCAGGGTGGCGCTGGTGCCCTGGTCCTATTCGGTCAATCCGGGCCGCTATCTGAACGCGGTGCGGGGCACGGTCACCGGCGCGACCGCCATCACGGACATCGGGATCAACCTGACCGGCCCGCAACAGAGCATCACCCGCGCCAGCCGCGACCGGCCCGTGGTGATCACCTCCCGCGGGCACGGCTTCACCAACGGTGATGTGGTCTGGATCTCGGGCGTCAGTGGCATGACCCAGATCAACAACAGGGCCTTTGTCGTCGCCGGCCGTAACAGCAACACCTTCCAGCTGAATGATCGCAGCGGCAACCGGATCGACGGGCGTAACTACGGCCGGCTGTTCGGGCGATCGGGACGGGTCCAGAAATGCGGGGACGACAACTGTTCCGTGATCGTGACGTCGGCCCGGCACGGCCTGGACGACAATGAACATGTCTATATCACCGGCGTCTCCGGGATGACCGGGACCCATCGTGTAGGCAATGCCACGCGCGACACCTATTCCATCGACAGGGACCCGGCCGGACTGACCACCTACCGGTCCGGCGGCCAGTCCTGGTGTGCCCGGCCGGGCTGTACCTACTATGCCTTCGAGAACGAGAACCGGGACCTCGCGACGCACAGGATCAGCGACTGCGTCACCGAACGCACCGGCCGCCAGGCCTATACCGACGCCGCCCCGACCAGCGCCGCCCGGGTCGGCCGCAACTATCCGGACCCGAACGGCGACTGCATGAGCAGCACCGTCCAGCCGCTCTCCAGCAACATCAGCGGCATCAAGGCCAACATCGACAGCCTGTCGGTCAGCGGGTCGACCGCCGGCCAGATCGGCATCGCCTGGGGCTGGTATATGGTGTCGCCGAATTTCGGCTCGCTGTGGCCGTCATCGGCCGGGGCCGCCTACAATACCGCCGAGACCCTGAAGGCCGTGATCATCATGACCGACGGCGAGTTCAACGCCCCCTACTGCAACGGCGTGATGGCGCGGGGCTACAATGCGTCCAACTCCGAGAGCAACAATTGCGACCCCGACAATGGCGAGCCCTATGCCCAGAGCCGGGCCCTGTGCGACGCGATGAAGGTTCAGGGCATCATCGTCTACACGGTCGGCTTCCAGATCGGGAACAGCGGCAACGCCCGGGCCCTGCTCCAGTATTGCGCCTCAACCCCCAGCGGCTTCTACGACGCCGGCAGCGGCACCGAACTGTCCGAGGCCTTCAACGCCATCGGACGCGACATCACCAAGCTCAGGATATCCCGCTAGGTGGTCCGGCCCGTCAGATCAGCCGGATCTCGCGCAGCCGTTCCATCAGGAAATCCTCGGCCATGATCGCCTTGCCGACATAGCGGTCGGGATTTTCCGGCGTCACCATGGACGGCAGGGTCTCGATCACGAAGTCCGGGTTGAAATGCAGGAAGAAGGGCGTCGAATACCGCGCGAAGCCGCGCCGTTCAGGAGCCGGATTGACCACCCGGTGGGTCGTCGACGGCAGCACATGGTTGGTCAGTCGCTGCAGCATGTCGCCGATATTGACCACCAGGGCCCCGGGCGGCGGCGCGATGTCCAGCCAGTCGCCGTCGGCATCCTTGAGCTGAAGCCCGGCCTCCTCGGCCCCCAGCAGCAGGGTGATGACATTGATGTCCTCATGGGCCCCGGCCCGGACCCCCGGGGCGTCGGCCGGCACCGGCGGATAGTGCAGCATCCGCAGCACGCTGTTGCCCAGCTGGACCTTGTCCTCAAAGAAGTCATCGCCGAGCTGCAGATAGCGGGCGATGGCCTTCAGGATCTTGCGACCCAGCTGATCCATGGCGTCGAACATGCCGGACAGATGGGCCTTGAAGCCCGCGATCTCGGCCGGCCACAGATTGTCCCGCATGTATTGGCGATACGGATGGCCTTCCGGCAGCTCGCGGCCGACGTGCCAGAACTCCTTGAGGTCCACCGCGCTGGCGTCCTTGGCGGCCTCGACGCCGAACGGGGTCAGGCCGCGGGCACCGCCGGTCCCGGGCAGGTGATAGGCGCGCTTGACCTCTTCCGGCAGGGCGAAAAAGGCCTTTGCGTCATCGATGGCGGCATCGATCGTGCCCTCATCCAGCCCGTGATCCGACACGACGGCAAAGCCGTACTGTTTGAAGGACCGGCCCAGGGTGTCGGCAAAGCGCTGGAAATCAGTGTCGTACAGGGTCATCGAGACCGGGGTGATGGCCCGGGTATCGGCGGTGTCGACGGCGGAAGCGGTCAGGGTCGTGCTCACAGGCGTGGCCTCAACAAAATCGGGGCGATTTCCATACGCCCGAACACCCCGTCTTGGCAAAAGTGGTCCGCCGCCCGGCTGTTCATGCCCGGTACAGGGTGGAACCTTCACCGTAAGATGACGTTGTCGCGGCTGACGACTTTTTCATACAGGGAACATTCTCATGCGCACCAAACTCCTTCTGACCGGCGCCAGCATCGCCATCCTGCTCGGTGGCGCAGCCTGCACCACCATGGATCCCTACAGCTCGACCCCGCGGCGCAACAATACGGCGACCGGCGCGATCGGCGGAGCCATCGGCGGGGCCCTGCTGGGCTATCTGACCAACACCTCCAACAGCGAACAGGGCCGCAAGAACGCCCTGATCGGTGCGGGGATCGGCGCTCTGGGCGGCGCGGCGGTCGGGGCCTATATGGACCGGCAGCAGCGCGAACTCGAAGCCGAACTGTCCGGCACCGGCGTCGGTGTCGCCCGCCAGGGGGACAACCTGGTCCTGCGCATGCCGTCGGACGTCACCTTCGCCTCCAACCAGTCGGCCGTGAACACGCGCTTCTACGCCACGCTCGACGATGTGGCGGGCGTGCTGAACCGCTATGACCAGTCGACCATCGACATCATCGGCCATGCGGATTCCGACGGGGCCGAGGACTATAACCTCGACCTGTCGCGCCGCCGGGCCTCGTCGGTCGCCCAGTATCTGGTCAGCCGCAATGTTCTGGCCGATCGCCTCTATGTCGACGGACGCGGCGAGAGCGAACCCGTCGCCTCCAACGCCACGGCTGAAGGCAAGGCGATGAACCGCCGCGTGGAAATCCTGATCCGCCCGTTCCGCGGCTAGAGCTTTCCGGCGACGGACGCAGCAGGGCGGGCGGCACACCGGTGCCGCCCGCCCTTGTCGTTGAAGGACAGGATCGCGCCCGGTTCCCGCCGCACGCGGTTCCGTGATTTGCGAATCGCGCAGCCGCATGCTCCCTGTGACGGACGATCGATCCGAGGGACAGCGGTGCGGCCTGAGCACAAGGAATTCATCGACGGTCTCAAGCTGGCGGCGATTGCCATCGCCTCCGCCGCCCTGACAGCGACCGTGGTGATCGGGGCAGGCCGGGCCGTCCTCGATCAATCCTCCCGCGAGTCCGGGGCCCCGGACGGCGGCCTGATACGCTCCGCCGTTCGCTAGGCCCGGCCGATGGAACTGTAGTGAAAGCCGCGGGCGCGCATGTCGTCCGGGCGATACACATTGCGCAGGTCGACCATCACCGGCTGGCGCATCAGCAATTTGATCCGGTCGAGGTCCAGGGCCCGGAACTGGTTCCATTCCGTCAGGATGACGACCACATCGGCCCCGGCGACCGCCTCATAGGGCCCGTCCGTGAACTGGACGTCGTCCAGCAGCCGGGCGGCCTCGGCCATGCCCTCGGGGTCGAAGGCCTGGACCCGGGCACCGCGCGCGACCAGCGCCGGGACGACATCGAGCGCCGGTGAGTCCCGCATGTCGTCGGTATTGGGTTTGAAGGTCAAGCCCAGCAGGGCCACGGTCTTGCCGGCGATGTCGCCGCCAAGCGCCCGGGCGACCCGGTCGGCCATGGCCTTCTTGCGGGCGTCATTCACCTGGACCGTGGTCTCGACCAGCCGCACCGGGCTGCCGGCGTCGGTCGCGGTCCGCACCAGGGCCAGGGTATCCTTGGGGAAGCAGGACCCGCCATAGCCGGGGCCGGCATTGAGGAATTTCGAGCCGATCCGCTTGTCCAGACCGATGCCGCGCGCGACCTGCTGGACATCGGCCCCGACGGCCTCGCACAGGTCCGCCATCTCGTTGATGAAGGTGATCTTCAGGGCAAGAAAGGCGTTGGCGGCGTATTTGATCAGTTCGCTGGTCCGGCGCGCCGTGAACAGGATCGGCGTCTCGTTCAGGCTCAACGGCCGGTAGAGTTCGGTCATGACGACCCGGGCGCGATCGTCCTCGGTGCCGACCACGACCCGGTCAGGCCGTTTGAAATCCTCGATCGCCGCGCCCTCGCGCAGGAATTCCGGATTGGAGACCACGGCGAATTCGGCATCGGGACGGCGCGCCCGAATGATCCGTTCAATCTCGTCTCCCGTACCGACCGGAACGGTCGATTTGGTGACGATGACGGTGAAGCCGTCGATCAGGCCGGCGATCTCCTCGGCGGCGGCATGGACATAGGACAGGTCAGCATGGCCGTCGCCGCGCCGCGAGGGCGTGCCCACGGCAATGAAGACCGCGTCCGCGGTCCGGATCGCCTCGGCCCCGTCAATGGCGAAGCTCAGCCGGCCGTCGCGCACATTGCTGGCCACCAGATCGTCCAGCCCCGGCTCGAAGATCGGCATCTGCCCCTGGTTCAGCCGGTCGATCTTGGACGGGTCCTTGTCGACACAGCAGACGATGTGGCCGAAATCGGCGAAACAGGCCCCCGACACCAGGCCGACATAGCCGGTTCCGATCATTGCGACGCGCATTCAGCATCCCCTTCCGTGGCAGACGGCCGGGATAGCCGCCGCCCCCCGCTTTGACCAGCCATCCGCACGGATCCCCAACGAAAACCGCCGGCCTCCTTGCGGGGGCCGGCGGTTCAATCGTGGTGAT
>CAXBHG010000058.1:0-13726 GCA_963975385.1 uncultured Brevundimonas sp. | reverse complement strand
ACCGACAGCGGCTATGTCGCCGTCTCCATGGGCATCATGACCCGGATGGGCCGCGCCGCGCTGGAGGCCATGGGCGAGGACGGCCCGTTCGTGCCCGCCGTCCATACGCTGGGTGCCCCCCTGGCCGAGGGCCAGGCCGATGTGCCCTGGCCCTGCAATGCCGACAAATGGATCGTCCACTTCCCCGAGACCCGCGAGATCTGGTCCTACGGCTCCGGCTACGGCGGCAACGCCCTGCTGGGCAAGAAATGCTACGCCCTGCGCATCGCCTCGGTGATGGCCCGCGATGAGGGCTGGCTGGCCGAACATATGCTGATCCTGAAGCTGACCGATCCGAAGGGCCGCGCCAAATACGTCGCCGCCGCCTTCCCCTCGGCCTGCGGCAAGACCAACCTGGCCATGCTGCAGCCCAGCCTGCCCGGCTGGAAGGCCGAGACCATCGGCGACGACATCGCCTGGATGCGTTTCGGTGACGACGGGCGACTGTATGCGGTCAATCCCGAGGCCGGATTCTTCGGCGTCGCCCCCGGCACCAGTCGCAACACCAACGGCAATGCCCTGGCGACGCTGGCGACCAACACCGTCTTCACCAACACCGCCCTGACCGCCGACGGCGACGTCTGGTGGGAAGGCCTGACGAAAGAGGTCCCCGAGGGGCTGACCAACTGGAAGGGCCAGCCGCACGACCCGACCTCGGGCGAGCCGGCGGCCCATGCCAATGCCCGTTTCGCCACCCCGGCCGGTCAGTGCCCGGCCATCGCCCCTGAATGGGAAGACCCGAAGGGCGTGCCGATCGACGCCATCCTGTTCGGCGGCCGCCGCGCCTCGGCGGTGCCGCTGGTGACCGAGGCCTTCGACTGGGAGCACGGCGTCTTCATGGGCTCGACCGTGGCCTCCGAAGGCACGGCCGCGGCCGAGACCGCCATCGGCGAGCTGCGCCGCGATCCCTTCGCCATGCTGCCGTTCTGCGGCTACAATATGGGCGACTATTTCGCCCACTGGCTGTCGATGGGCGGCCGGACCGATGCCGCCAAACTGCCGCGCATCTATTTCGTCAACTGGTTCCGCAAGGGCGCGGACGGGAAATTCGTCTGGCCCGGCTTCGGTGACAATTCGCGCGTGCTGAAATGGATCGCCGAGCGCCTGGACGGTGAGGCCGGGGCCGTCGACACCCCGGTCGGCCGCACCCCCGATCGCGCTTCGCTGGACCTGTCGGGCCTGGACCTGTCCGACAACGACCTGTCGACCCTGCTGGATGTCGACGCCGAGGTCTGGACCCAGGAGGCGGCCCTGATCCCGGCCTTCTTCGAACGCTTCGGCGAGCGGCTGCCCGCCGCCCTGTGGGCCCAGCATGCGGCCCTGACCGAAAGGCTGTCGGTCGAACGGGCCGCCGCCATCGCCGCCGAATAGACGGCATGGCTTGAAATCAGGACGCGGGAGGGCGAAGGACAGCCGGTGTCCTCCTCAACCGAAGTCCTGGTCATCGGTGCCGGCGTCCTGGGTCTGTCCACGGCTGCGGAACTGCTGCGGCGTGGCCACGGCGTAACTGTGGTCGACCCCGGCTCCGGCAATGCTTCAGCCGTGGCTGCGGGCATGATCGCCCCGGCCTTCGAGACCCTGGCCGACTGGCGGGGGTCGGACGGGCGGCTGGATCGCGGTGACCTGTTCCGCGCAGCCCGCGCCCAGTGGAGCGCCTTCGCCACGGCCTTCGACCTGCCGCTGTATCGCGAAGGTGCCGAATGGCGTGGACCGGATCTGGAGACCGTCGCCTCGCAACTGCGCTGGCTGGGGTTTCCCGCTGAACGGACCGACGATGCCGTGGTGACCCCGGCCGACGGGCGTACCGAGCCGGACGCGGCCCTGACGCGTCTGGGATCGTTGCCGGGTCTGACCGTATTGCCCGGCCGGGTCCTCAGCCTGACGACGGATGGTGCCCGCTGGACCGCGATGCTCGCGGATGGCTCGGGTCTGGCGGCCCGGTCGGTCATTCTGGCCACGGGGGCGGAGACCGGACTGGAACTGCCGGAACCGGTCGCCCGCCTGGTTTCACAGGTCCAGCCGATCCGGGGGCAGATCGCGGTCACCGACCGGCCTCTGGTCGAGCGCGCCGTGCGCGGGCCGGCCGGCTATGTCGCGCCCAGTCCGGGCGGGGCGGTGATCGGCGCGACCATGGATGTGGACCGTACTGATCTGGCGCCGGACCTGGCCCGGGGCGCGGCAATGCTAAATGCCTGTCTGGCCCAGATCGGTCAGCCGGACGACGTGCCGGTAACGTGGCGCGTCGGCGTGCGCGGGGCGACGCCGGACGGCTTGCCGATGGCCGGGCCTTCGGGGCTGGCCGGCCTGTCTCTGGCGCTGGCCCCGCGCCGCAACGGCTGGCTGCTGGGGCCGCTGGTGGCGCGGACGGTGGCAGACGGTATCGAGGGCAGGGCGGCCGGGCCGTTTGCCCCCGCCCTCGATCCGCGCCGGTTTGGCTAGGTGTCAGGCAGGGTGAAGCGCAGGTTGATGTTGACCCGCGCGCCGTCGACCGGCTGGCCGTCCACCGTTCGCGGACTGATGCGGAACTCGCGGGACAGGGACTGGGCTGCGCGCCCGAAGCCGTAGCCACCGGGTGTTTCGGACGTGACGACACAGCCGCTGACCGCGCCACTGGTCTGGACCACACAGGTCAGGGACGCCGTCCCTGCCACCTCGGCCCGGAGCGCACGCTGCGGATAGGCCCGCATCAGCTGCTCCCCGCTGGGCTGACGGATCCAGTGGGGATGGCTGATGACCGACGGTGGCGTCGCGACCACCGTGGGCGCGGGGCCGGTCCCGATGGCCGATGGGTCAGTTACCGGACGACCCAGGTTGATGACGTTGCTGAAGTCCACCGCCGGCCTGTCCGACGGTACGGCGGCGATCGTGTCGGTCGGGCCTGTGACGGGGCTGGACTTGTGGACCGGGGCGTTCGGGGCCGGCGGTTCCGGTGCGGGCACCGGATCAGGCGTCCGGGGCTTGAACATGATGACCTTGATCGGCGGGGCTTCCGGGGCTGTCACAATGGCCGGCGGCAGCTCGAACCGCTGATAATAGAGGGCAGCCCCGACACCGACATGGGCCAGGGCGACAACGCCTATGGCGGCCCAGTTCGCGGCGGACAGCGGCTTGCGGCGTTCACCGAATTCGAGGGGACTCACCAGTCCGGGGGTACCGGCGGCTTTGATCATCATGGTCGTCACTCCCTGTCGTTAGCCGTCCCCACAGCATCCCGACTCCCAGTTGAGCGCTTCCCTTAAGGCAGGTTTTGGGCGAACCCCGTTAGGGTTTCATTAACCACGATCGCGCAGCGTCCGGCACTATGACCATCGGTGCGATTCCATCTTCGGGCGGTGTTGAGGCGGCCATCCGGCGTGCGTCCAGCGCGACGGGCGTGGATTTCGACTTCCTGATGAAGACCGCGCGCCGTGAGAGCGCGATGAATCCCTCGGCCCGTGCCCCGACCTCTTCGGCGGCGGGCCTGTTCCAGTTCATCGAACAGACCTGGCTGGCCACCGTCAAACAGCACGGGGCAGAACATGGCTACGGCCAGTATGCGGACCTCATTCACCGCGGTGGTGACGGTCGGTGGCGGGTCGAGGGTTCCGCGCGCAATGTGGTGCTGGATCTTCGGTTCGACCCACAGGCCGCCTCGACCATGGCCGCCGAGCTGACGGCCTCGAACGCCGCCTATCTGCGCGGTCGGACCGGTCGGGAGCCGGGGGCGGGCGACCTCTACGCCGCCCATTTCCTGGGTCCGGGCGGCGCAGCCCAGTTGATGGAGGCCATGTCGTCCCGCCCCGGAACCAGCGCTGTGGCCCTGTTCCCCCAGGCGGCCGCGGCCAATCGATCGATCTTCTATCGCGACGGCCGGCCGGCCACCGTCGCCGAGGTCCATGCCAATCTGAACCGTTCGGCCGGTGACGGCGCGCCCGCCGCGAGCACCGGGAACCCGGGCCTTCCCGATATGGGGGAACGTGATCGCCTGCTGGCGGCACGGCTGGATCGGTTGAAACAGGACCAGGGACTGCTGTCCCTGCTGCTGGGCCAGAACGGCGACGGCAAGGCCGGCGGCTTCGGCGGAGCTTTCGGGCCCGAACCGGCGCGCGGAGCAGGCTGATCCACAGCCGTTGGTAAACCGGGCATTAACGATCCGGGTTCACCCTGCATCTTCAGCTAGAGTCTGATTCCCCGCAGCGTTTGAAACCCCGAGCGTCCCAGATGACCGCCTTTCGTGCGAGCCTGACAGAGTTCGATATCCGTCGTCTCATCAAGGCGACGGATGCGGATGATCGCGCAGCCGCGGCACACAAGCTGTGCCGCAGCATGGACCGGGCCCCCCTGACAGCCGAAGATCGCGAGGCGGCCCAGAAGATCCTGCGGGTCATGGCGACCGACGCGGCTGAGATGGTGCGCAGGGCGATGGCAGTCACATTGAAAGCCTCCGACCTTGTTCCGCACGATGTGGCCAGGCGACTGGCCGCCGATGTCGACAGTGTGGCCCTGCCGATCATTGGCTTTTCACCGGTGTTTACCGACGATGACCTGATCGAGATCGTCCGTGCGGGGTCAGCCGTCCGTCAGGTGGCGATCGCCGCGCGACCGAAGGTTTCGCGTGACCTCGCTTCGGCCCTGGCCGCGGACGGCTGTGAGGCGGCTGTGCGAACCCTCGCCTCGAACGACAATGCCGATCTTTCGGAAACGGCCATGGGCGTTGCGGTCGATCGGTTCGGGGACTCGGCCGAAGTGGTCGCGGCGCTTGCCTACCGTCAGGTCCTGCCGCTGTCCGTGACGGAACGGCTGGTGGATCTGGCCAGCGAGGCCGTGCGTGAGCATCTGGTCACCCGCCATGCCGTGGCACCCGAGACGGCCATCCGACTGGCCCGTTTCGCCCGTGAGCGCGCCACGGTGGATCTGGTTGACGAAGCGGCATCCAACGCCGATCTGCCCACCTTCGTGGCGCAGTTGAACGCCCGCAAGGTCCTGAGCCCGTCCCTGATGCTGCGGGCGCTGGCGCGGGGCCAGATGGCCCTGTTCGAGCACGGGCTGGCGGAACTGGCGCAGACGCCGCATCACCGGGCCTGGCTGATGGTCCATGATGCCGGGCCGCTGGGATTGAAGGCGATCTATGATCGCGCCGGTCTCCCGCCGCGGCTGTTTCACGCCATCCGCGCCGGCGTTGACACCTGGCGGGCGCTGCAGGCCGAGGGCGTCGACACATCGGGCGATGAATTCCGGCAAAAGATGCTGGAGCGTTTTCTGACCCAGAGGCCCAATGCACCGCGCGACGATCTTGCCTATCTGATGGAACGGCTGGACCACGCGCCCACGCCGACCTCCGCCCGCTCGGCGGCCTGATCCCGGTCGAACGCAAAACGCCCGCCGGGCCCGGCGGGCGTTTGGCAGGGTTTGTTTCGAATACTCAGGACAGGTGGGCGGTGACCCGGGCTTCCAGCGTTTCGGCCAGGACGCGGCCGGTCGGATGTTCGTCCGTCTGAATCTGGTCGCGCACAACCGCGCGGATCGCATCGATGTGCGCGTCCAGCAGGATCAGGGGGGCGGCCATCCGCTTTTGATGATCATCCAGCAATTTGCACAGTGATCCGGCCAGACGGGTGACCAGCGGATACTGGTAGGTGCTGCCCAGACCCTTGAGGTCATGGGCGCGGAAATAGAGCCCTTCGGCGGTTTCGGCGGTATAACCCGTCTCGCGGATGGTGGCCTGTGCCTGTTCCAGCTTGACGATCTCGTCCTTCAGCCATTCGCCGAATTGCGAGGACATGGCCTTGAGGGCCTCCTCCGCCTTGGCGATCGCATTGGCGTCGATGCCGCCGAATCCACCGCCGACCTTCATGCGGAGAGTGTTGGGTGGTCGGATGACCTGGGCCGAGTTGCTCACGTCAGAACTCCCGTGGTTGGACGAACCACCATGGCGGCGACGCTGTTAAGAACCCGTGACTGCTCAGCTATTGAATTGTTCGGCCAGTACCCGTTCCTCGAAGGAACGGCTGGCGTCGAACAACATGGTCAGGGCGAGGTCACGCCGTTCGCGGACGTCGACGCGGGTGACGCGTCGTACCTCGAAGCTGTCGGCCGTCGCGCTGACCGGACGTTTCTCCGGCTCGAGGACGTCGAACCGCACGCGCGCTTCGTGCGACAGCAGGGCCCCGCGCCACTGGCGCGGACGGAAGGCACTGATCGGTGTCAGAGCCAGAATCCGGGCGTCCAGCGGTATGATCGGTCCATGGGCCGACAGGTTGTAGGCCGTCGATCCGGCGGCCGTAGCCACCATGCAGCCGTCGCAGATCAACTCTTCGAGGCGGACAGTATCATCGATCCAGATGCGCAATTTGGCGCTCTGGCAGGTCTGTCGCAGCAGCGAGACCTCGTTGATCGCCAGGCCGCTGTGGACCTCGCCGTCCGCGCCCCAGGCGTCCATCTGTAACGGGTGGATCACCGTGTGCCCCGCCATGGCGAGGCGCTCGAGAAGCTGGTCCTCCTCGAAATCATTCATCAGGAAGCCGACGGAGCCGCGGTTCATTCCGAACACCGGGGTACGGCGATCAAGGTTGTCGTGAAGGGTCTCCAGCATGAAGCCGTCGCCGCCGAGCGCGACGATGACGTCTGCGGCGGCGGGCGAGACCGAGCCATATCGCGCCGCGAGTCGGGCCCGGGCCTGTTCGGCCTCGGGGCGTTCACTCGCGACGAAGGCGATTTTCAAGGGCGGTCGGGGGGATGAAGCGCTCACCGATGTACGCAAGCGGAGCGCGATGCCGAAGTCAAACGTTAGCGGGTTCGCTGTCGCGCATCAGGGCGCGGAAGGCCCGCGCTGCGGAACTCGTCGAGATCGACCCGCGCAGCCAGACCTGGGCACCGTAGGTCCCCGGCGCGCCATCGTTCAACTGGCGGATCTCGTTGATCATGGCGACGAAGACGGCCCGGTCGATACCGACAGCCGAGCAGGCGTAATACATCGCTTCAGGCGAGGCGGAATTCATGGCGCTGCGAATCTCGGCGACGGAAAACCCGCCCAGCGCGGCCAGTCCATGGACGAACAGGTTCAGCCGCCGTTCCCGAACCGCCCGGACGAGATAGCTGGGGCGGAGCTGGTCGGCGGCATGTAATTTGGCGATCAGCCGCCGCTCGGACTCCTCGAGTTCCACGCTGCCCGGGACGGCAACCGCTGCCGGACTGCCGCGGAAAGCCTTGTCCACCGCCTGCTGCACGGAGCTTTCGAGGTCGTCGCCGTCGATCTGGAAACGGGCCCCGATGGCCTGGCGCAACGCTGTGCCGACCCACTGATAGAGTTGCTCGGCCAGGGTGTCCGTCAATCTGGGGTGGCGGGTCAGCGGCGCGCGCAGGGCGGCGATCCGGCGGGAATGCTCTACCAGCCGCCGAACACCGTCCGGGCTGATCTCGGCCGTCCGGTTGGACGCCAGCGCTGTCAGGGTCGCCGGTTCGGCACGATCGATGATCGCATCCGCGACCCGCCCGCTGAGCGACGGGCGGCGGGCAACCTCGATCTGGTGTTCGATCGTCGCCTGGACGAGAACGACGATCAGGTCCTCGTCCTGGAGTAATGGGCTGGATGACAGGATCGGCCGGGCGATTTCGATTTCGTCGAGGGCCAGCATGTTGATGAGGGCATGCGGAGCCCACTCCGCCCTGGCCAGACGTTCGGCCAGGATCCGGCGCACATCCCGTTCGACCTGATTGGCGAGCATGAGCAGGACTTCGCCCAGAACCTCGGAGATTTCCTCGGCGGGCGGATTGGCGTCGCACAGGGCGGTAATGGCGAGGAGCAGCCTCTGGCGATCATCGCCGGTCCGACTGCGCGCGAGGGCCAGGAGCTCGCCGAGCGGCGCGGCCTTCTGTTCGGACGGCCATGAAGGCGTGAGCTGGACGAGAACGGTCACGGCTGACTCCGGTTTCAGGCCCAGCTGGCGTGAGGCAGTAGGTTAACTGTCTCTCTTGACGATGAAGACTTGGTTAAGACTGACACCGGTCACCGCCATCGCGGTCTTGACCTGTGGCCCTGTCGGGACGAGCGTGGGACCGGCCGACGCGTACGGCGGCAAAGCTGGAGCACGAGCATGGCGGACGGAGCGACACAGTCCCTGAAATCCCGGGTATCGGCCGAGGAATGGCAGGTCCGGGTCGATCTGGCGGCCCTCTATCGACTGGTCGCGCTGCAAGGGTGGGACGACATGATCTTCACCCATATCTCGGCCCGGGTACCCGGGCCCGAACATCATTTCCTGATCAATCCCTACGGCTATTATTTCGAGGAGATGACGGCCTCGTCGCTGGTGAAGGTCGATCTCGAAGGGACCGTCGTTCAGGAGACGACGAATTTCATCAATCCGGCCGGTTTCACAATCCACTCGGCGATCCACGCGGCCCGCGAGGACGCCCGGTTTGTGATCCACCTGCATACGGTGGCCGGCGTCGGAGTCGCCGCCCAGAGCGAGGGCCTGCTGCCGATCAGTCAGAACGCCTGCCTGTTGCAGCACCAGGTCGCCTATCACGGCTATGAGGGGGTGGCGCTGAACCATGACGAGCGTCAGCGGATCGTTGCCGACCTCGGCGACCGGTCACTCATGCTGTTGCGCAATCACGGAACGCTCGCCGTCGGTCCCACGGCGGCAGCGGCCTGGGTCGGGATGTTCTTCCTCGAACGCGCCTGTGCCCAGCAGGTGGCCGCCCTGTCCGGCGGACGCGATAATGTTCTGATTGCCCCCGACGCGGCCCAGGCCGAGACCCGGGAGCAGGGGGGCGGGATCGGCATGGTCGCCTCGCTCGCCTGGCCCGGTGCCCTGCGGCAGCTGGACCGGAAATCTCCGGGATACGACGCTTGAAGGTCGCTGCGGCGGGGCTGGTTTGCCTCACCGCAGCGTGCGCGGCCGGTGTCGCGCGGGCGGGGCCCTGGACCCGGCCTGCGGGGGAGGGGCTGGCGATCGTCAAATACGAGGATATGGCCGCCGACCAGGGTTTCGACCCGGACGGTAGCCTGGCGGATTTGCCCGCCGAACGCCGCGAGCGTTCCGTCGGTGTGTTCGCCGAATACGGCCTGACCGAGCGGTTGACCGTGCAGTTCAAGGGCGACTGGCAGCAGGGAGAGGACGCCTTCGTCGACTATGACGGCCGCGGACCGCTGGAGATCGGCCTGACCTGGCAGGTCTGGCGGGACGAAATCTCCGCGATCAGCCTGTATGGTGGCTATGCCGACGGCGGCGAAGGGCGCAACGCAGGCTATGCCGGCCCCGGGATCGGTGACCGTGACTGGGAGGCGCGACTGTCGCTCGGTCGATCCGTCGCCAACGGGCGCGGCTTTGTGGATTTGCAGGCCGCGCGACGGATGCGCGACGGCCTGCCGGACGAGACCCGGGCCGATGCAACCGCGGGCATTCACCTGAACGCGCACTGGATGGTTCTGGGCCAGATGTTCGGCGGGGCGGCCGACAACGCGGGACCGCGCTGGCTGAATGTCGAGACGTCAGTGGTCCGACACTTCGGGCGCTGGAGTGTCCAGGCCGGGTGGCGGCAGACCCTGGCCGGGCGAGAGACTCCGGCGGCCAGCGGGGCGGTTCTGGCCCTGTGGCGGCGCTTCTGACGTCTTTTCTTCCGTTGCGTCCAATTGCGGCGACGGAATCAGCCACCGCATCCGTTACAGGGACGCCAGTTGCGTCTGTCGCGTAAGCGGTTAAGTCAGCGACCGCTGTCAGGAGACCATGTCCGCGTGATCAAACGCCATTTCTTCCTTGTTGCCGCAGCCGTGCTGATGGGCCTGATGGTCCTCGCCGTCGTGCTGAAATTCGCCCTTGCCGATGATGGGGACGAGGGGGCACGCGGACGGGGTGGCCGCGGCGGGGGGCAGGTCGTGTCCCAGGCCGTTGTGAGCCAGCGGGTGTTCTCGGATGAGATCCGCGTTCTGGGTGCGGCGCGCGGCCGCCGCTCGGTCAACATCACCTCATCGACCACCGAGCTGATCACCCGGGTTCTGTTCACCGACGGCCAGAGGGTCGCCGCGGGGACCCCGCTGGTGGAGTTGCAGGCCCGGGAAGAGGACGCAGGCATCATTCAGGCCCGCGCCCAGGTGGCCCAGGCCCGTCGCGAATATGAGCGGTACCAGGCCCTGGCGGAGCGCGGCATTGCCCCGCGCGTAACCGCCGAACAGGCCGCGACGGCACTGGAAACGGCCCAGGCCAATCTGTCCGCCGCCGAGGCGCGGCGCGGCGATCGGGTCATCCGCGCCCCGTTCGCCGGGACCCTGGGTCTGACCAGCGTCACGGCCGGTACCCTGATCAATCCGGGCGCAGTGATTGCCACCCTGGACGACACCGGTGTGATCCGCGTCGATTTTCCGGTGCCCGAACGCTATCTGGGCGTCCTGCGCACCGGAGCGGCCATCGTTGCCTCCGCCGATTCCCTGCCGCAGGAGTCCTTCCCCGGGCGCATCGCGCTGGTCGATACGCGCGTGAATGAACAGACGCGGGCCGTGACGGTCCGGGCGGAAATTCCCAATCCTGGCGGGCGTATTCGACCCGGTATGCTGATGCGGGTGGTGGTGAGCCATGGCCAGCGTCAGGGACCGGCCGTGCCGGAGGCTGCGGTCCAGTACGAAGGGGATGGAGCCTTCGTATACCGTATCGCCCGCGGCGAGCGCGGACTGAGCGCACAGCGGGTCGAGGTCGGCACCGGGTCCGTCGAGGGCGGCTACGTCGAAATCCTGTCGGGCCTGAATCCCGGTGACCGTATCGTGGGCTCCGGCCTCAATCGCATCCAGCCTGGCGCACCTGTGACGGTGGAGGGGGAGACGCCTCCGCGCGGCGCGACGCAGGCGGCAGCCGCCGGCAAGGGTCGGACGCGATGATGCTGTCCGACGTCGCCGTCCGCCGCCCGGTCTTCGCGGCCGTCGCGGCCATCGTCCTGTGCGTGATCGGTATTGCCGCCTTCTTCTTCCTGCCGGTGCGGGAACTGCCGGACGTCGATCCGCCGATCGTCTCGGTCAGCACCAGCTATGCCGGGGCCTCGGCCGAGGTGATCGAGAACCGGATCACTGAACCGATCGAGCAGCAGATCGCCGGCATCCAGGGTGTCGAGCGGATCAATTCGACCAGCCGCGACGGCCGCTCCAACGTCAGCATCGAGTTCTCGCTGGACCGGGACATCGACAGCGCCGCCAATGATGTGCGCGACCGGATATCGCGCGTTGTCGGGCGTTTGCCGGACCAGGCCAATCCACCGGAGGTGGCCAAGGCGGACACCGACAGCCAGCCGATCATGATCCTGTTCCTGCGTTCCAGCGCCATGAACCGTCTGGAGCTGACCGACTATGCCGACCGCTATCTGATCGACCGGCTGGCCACCGTGCCCGGGGTCGCCCTGGTGCAGATCTATGGCGAGCAGCGCTATGCGATGCGGATCTGGCTGGATGCGGCGGCCCTGAGCGCCCGTGGGCTGACCGTGACCGACGTCGAGACGGCGCTGAACAGCCAGAACGTCGAGCTTCCCGCAGGGGCCCTGGAGTCCGGGCAGAAGAACTATACGGTTCGGGTCGCCCGGACCTATGCCCGGGCCGAGGACTTCCGGCAGTTGCCGATCGGTACCCGCGGATCGGCCGCGGGCGCAGCGGCGTCGGGCGCAGCGGCGACCGGGCTGTCCAGCGGGGCCAGCGGCGCACTGCAGGCCCAGACCGGCTATGTCACCCGACTCGGCGACATCGCCCGGGTCGAGGAGGGGGCCGAGGAGGACCGTCGCCTGTTCCGCGGCAACGGGCTGGATCAGATCGGCCTTGCCGTCACCCGTCAGGCCCAGTCCAACGATCTGGCGATTTCCGACGGTGTGCGAACCCTGCTCGAGCAGGTTCAGACCTCGCTGCCCGAGGGCACCGAACTGGTCGTCGGTTCCGACAATTCGGTCTTCACCTCGCATGCCATCGACGAGGTCTGGATCACGATCGGCATCTCGCTTGTGCTGGTCGCCCTGGTCAATTTCATCTTTCTGGGCAGTCTGCGCGCGGCCTTCATTCCATCGATCGTGGCCCCGATCTGCCTGCTGTCGACCTTCATCATCCTGGCCCCGCTCGGCTTTTCCCTGAACCTGCTGACGCTGCTGGCCCTGGTCCTGTCGATCGGCCTGGTGGTCGATGACGCCATCGTCGTGACCGAGAATATCCAGCGGCGGCTCGATCTCGGTGAGCCCCCCCTGGTGGCGGCGGAACGCGGGACCCGGCAGGTCTTCTTCGCCGTGGTGGCCACGACCATCGTGCTGCTGTCCGTATTCGCGCCCCTGCTGTTCCTGCCCGGCTATGTCGGCCGGCTGTTCGTCGAACTGGCGGCGGCCATTGCGGGGGCCGTGGCCTTCTCGGCCTTCCTGGCGCTGAGTCTGTCGCCGATGCTGGCGTCGAAGATCCTGAAGCCCGCCCGGAGTTCGGGCTGGCTGGCCCGCAATGTTGACCGGGCGATGGACGGGTTGAAGCGGTCGTACCGCAATTCGCTGGAGGCCCTGCTGGGGCGCCGCATCGCCGTGGGCGGGGTTTGCGGGCTGATCGTGCTGATCGGCCTGGGCGCGGGGGCCATGTTCGTGACCCTGCCCAATGAACTGGTGCCGCCCGAGGATCGGGGCCGGGTCTCGATCCGCGTCAACGGGCCCGAGGGGGCCGGTTTCGACTATACGCGTCGCATCATGCTGGGGCTGGAGCCGATCCTGGCCGAGTACAAGGATGCCGGCGAGGTCGACAGCTATCTGATCTCGGCTCCGGGCTTTGGCGGAGGCAGTTTCAACTCGGGCAATGCCGTGATGATCCTGACGGACTGGTCCGAGCGCACCCGGTCGGCCGATGAAATCGCCCAGGAGCTGAACGGCAAGCTGCGCGCCCAGACCGATGCCCAGGTCAATGCCAGCGTGCCGGGTGCCTTCCAGCGCGGCGGCGGCAATTCCAACTCGATCGAGATGGTGGTGACCGGCTCCGAATATGATGAGCTGTACCAGTGGATCCAGCCGGTGCTCGCCCGGGCCCAGGCCAATCCCGGATTCTCGCGACCACGACTGAACTATGAGCCCAATGCGCCGCGCCTGCTGGTCAATGTCGATCCGCAGAAGGCGGCGGCGCTCGGGGTTTCCTCCCAGCAGATCGGGCGGACGCTGGAGACGATGTTCGGCTCGCGGCGGGCGACGACCTATATCCGCGGTGGTCAGGAGTATGACGTCATCCTGCAGACCGAACGCCAGAACCGGCGCTCGGTCGGGGACCTGGAGGCCCTGTATGTGGCGACCGGGGGCGGGCAGCTGGTACCGCTGGCCTCGGTGGTCACAACCCGGACGTCCGGCGATACACCGGATCGTCGCCGGCTGGATCGCCAGCGGGCGATCACGCTGAGTGCGGACCTCAATCCGGGCATGACCATCGCCGATGCCATTACCTTCCTCGGTGATGTCGCCGCCGAACAGCCGCAGGGCGTGGCCACGGTGCAGTGGGGCGGGGCGGCACGCGACCAGCAGGAGGCCGGTGGTGCGGTGGCGGCGGCCTTCGGTCTGGCGCTGTTGCTGGTCTTCCTGGTGCTGGCGGCCCAGTTCGAGAGCTGGATCACCCCGGCGGTGATCATGCTGACCGTGCCGCTGGCGGCCGCCGGGGGGCTGTTCGGTCTGGTGATGGCCGGGTCCAGCCTCAACATCTACAGCCAGATCGGCCTGATCATCCTGATCG
>CAXBHG010000057.1:0-13848 GCA_963975385.1 uncultured Brevundimonas sp. | reverse complement strand
GGCGCATATTCGACCTTGGCGATCTCGTCGAAATCGGCCTGGACCTTGTTGAGCAGCTTCATGCCCAGTTCCGGGTGGGCCATTTCACGACCGCGGAAGCGCAGGGTCACCTTGACCTTGTCCCCCTCGTCGAAGAAGCGGTGCATCGCCTTGGTCTTCACCTCATAGTCGTGCACGTCGATGTTCGGGCGGAGCTTGATCTCTTTCAGCTCGACGACCTTCTGACGCTTGCGCGCCTCGGCCTTCTTCTTCTGTTCCTGGAAACGGAATTTGCCGTAGTCAAGAATCTTGCAGACCGGCGGCTCGGACGTGGAAACGATCTGAACCAGATCCATACCCGCCTCCTCGGCGGCCTCGAGCGCGGCCGAGGTGGGCATGACGCCCTGCTTCTCACCGTTCTGATCAATCAGCAGAACGCGCGGCGCGCGGATATCCTGGTTCATGGGCGGCCCGTCCTTGACGGGCGGCTGGTTCATCGGACGGCGAATGGGCGTCGTTTCCTTGTGTGGTCGAAAGGGTGTGGCCGAAGGGTAGATGGACTTGCAGGAGCGAACGCACGATCCGGGATCGCGTTCTCCAGGCTCGTTATATGCCCGTGAAAGGGCCTGACTTCAAGGCGCAGCCGGTGACGGCGATGCGATGAAGTCCGCATGCAGGGCCAGAACGGCCGCAAACACCTGGTCGACGGACAGGGCCTCGATCGGCGCAAAGGCCCCGCGTGTCTCATTGGAGGCGACGGTGCGGGTCGTCTTGCCCCAGGGACCGTACAGCCACCACTCCGTCGGGCCGAACAGGCCCAGCGTCGGTCGCCCCAGGGCGGCGGCGACATGCATCAGGCCGGAATCGTTGCCGACGAACAGGGCGGCGGCGTCGATCGCCGCCGCCGAGGCCAGGATGTCGCCCTTGCCGATGAAGTCGATGCCGCGCGGGCCGGCAGCCTCAAGGGCCGGGGTCGCGGGGGGACGGTCGCCGGGTCCGCCGACGGCCATGAAGCGCCAGCCGTCAAAGCGGGCGTCCGCCTTGAGCCGTTCGACCAGTTCGCCCCAGCGGTCGGCGGGCCAGCTCTTGCCCGGCTGGTGGGCGATCGGGGCGAGGGCGAGGATAGGTCCGGGGCCGGGGCCGCCCGCCAGCTGCGGGGCGAGCACGGCGTCACGATCGGCGCGGGAGTGATCGTCGAGGAATATCTCGGGATCCAGCGGCGTCGGTGAGCCGATCAGGCGCGACACCATTTCCACCTTGCGCAGGCCGGTCTCCCAGCGGCGGTTGTAGACCACGCGCCGGCGGGCCGGGATCAGATAGCCGAGCGCCGAGCCGCGGATATCGATGACCAGGTCCCAGCGCGTGCCGACGACCTGTTTCCAGAGGTCGAGCCAGTGGCCGGCGGCCTTCTTCTTGTCGAGGATGATGACCCGTTCGACGCCGGGCGCGGCGCGGAACAGGGGGGCGGGCGGGCGACCGCAGGCGACGGTGATGGCCGCACCCGGCAGCTGGCGTTCGATCTCGCGGATGATGCCCGAGGAAATGACACAGTCGCCGATGCGGTTGGAGGTGACGAACAGCACCTTCGGGGCGTTCCTGGAGTCGGGCACGTGCATTCGCCTTCGCTTCATGGGTCAGGGTTCGCTATCAGGCCGGGGACGATTGGGCGAGAGGCACGGACATGAATGACGAAACCATCCGCTATCTGACGCGACCCGACGGCGAGCGGCTGGCCTGTCGCGCCACCCCCGGTGACGGACCCGTGGTCGTGTGGATCGGCGGTTTCCGCTCGGACATGGAGGGGACCAAGGCCCTGGTGCTGGAGGCCGCGGCCCGCGAGCGGGGCTGGGCCTTCGTCCGCTATGACCATTTCGCCCACGGCCAGTCGTCGGGCGACTGGCGACAGGCGACCATCGGGCGCTGGCGCGAGGATGCCGTGGCCCTGATCGACAGTCTGGACGGACCGGTCCTGCCGGTCGGGTCGTCGATGGGCGGCTGGGTCGCCCTGTTGCTGGCGCTGGCGCGGCCGGAGCGGATGGCGGGACTGGTGCTGGTCAATCCGGCCCAGGATTTCACCGAACGGCTGATGTGGCCGGGCCTGGCCGACCACGAACGGCAGGCGATCCTGCGCGACGGCGAGACGGTGATCGTCGAGGAAGGGCTGGGCCCCTATGTGCTGACGCGGGCGATGTTCGAGGAGGCGCGGACCTGGCTGTTGCTGGACGCGCCGATCGCCCTCGCTGCCCCGGTGCACATCCTGCAGGGGCGGGCGGATGCGGTGGTGCCGTGGCGGCACGCGATCGCCCTGACCGAACAGCTGACCGGTGGCGATGTGCGGCTGGACCTGATCGAGGGCGGCGATCACCGACTGTCGGGACCGGCGGACCTGTCACGACTCGTCGAGGCGGTGGAGGCCATGCGGACGCGCGGTTCAGCGGAGCCGGTCAGCTGACGACAGGCGGAGGCGCGCCCTAGGCGCGGGCGGGGCGCAGGCCTTCGACCGAGGCCTGAAGCACGGCCGGCTTGCTTTCACCACCGGCGGCGATGATCCGGTCGATGCGGGCCTTTTCGGCGCGGAACGCCGTCAGGTTCGCCCCGGTCAGGATCGTGCCCTCGGAGGTGCGGATGCCGGCGGGATTGATCCGCTGGCCGTTGCGCCAGATCTCGTAATGCAGGTGCGGGCCGGTGGAGGCTCCGGTCGAGCCGACATAGGCGACGGTCTGGCCCTGACGGACACGCTGGCCGGCGCGGATGCCCGAACCGTAGCGCGACAGGTGGCCGTAGCCGCTTTCGAGGCCGTTGGAATGGCGGATACGCAGCCAGTTGCCGTAACCGCCCCAGCGCCGGGCCTCGACCACCACGCCGTCGGCGGGGGCGATGACCGGGGTGCCGGTTCCGGCGGCGAAATCCATGCCCTGGTGCATCTTGCGATAGCCGGCGATCGGATGACGGCGGAAGCCGAAGGTCGAGGAGATGCGGAAACCCCGATCCAGCGGCGTGCGCATCATGGTCGAGCGCATGTTCTTGCCGGTGGCGTCGAAATACTGGGCCTCGCGCTCGCCCGGAACCTTGAAGCGGTAGAAGACCACGCCCTTCAGCTCGGCATAGAGGAGCTCACCCGACTCCACGGTGCGGCCACTCTCGGTCACCGAGCGCGGGAAGACGAAGGTATAGTCGTCGCTGGCGCGGATATCGCGGTCCAGATCGAATTTGTGGGCGAACAGCTGGATCGCACGACGGCGGACCGCAGCCGGAGCCCCGGCGCGCTGGGCCGAGGACGACAGGGAGCCCTTGACCTCGCCGTGCAGGACGACGGTCTCGTCCGTAACCTTTTCGTCCAGGGCACGCAGGCGCAGCGCACCGTCGAAGCTGCGCGAGACGGTCAACTGGCTGGCCGGACCGGTCCGCATGGTCAGGCCGATCAGGCGGGCGTCGCCGCGACCGGCGCGGGGCTGGGAGATGGCGGTTTCGAAGCGGAGACCGGCGCGAAGGTCCTTGAGATCAAAGGCGCTGGCGATGGTGGCGGCGACGGCGCTGGCTTCCTCGGCACCGATCCCGGTGCGACGGACAGCCTGTTCGAAGGTTTCGCCGCGGCGAATCTGGACCGGGATGGCCTCGGGGGCCGTCAGCCCCTGGGGCATGCCGGCCGTCGCGAAGGCCTGGGCCTCGAGTACGGAGATTTCCTGCTGGGTCAGGGACGGGGCCTCGACCGCATGGGCCGGCTGGTAAACCCGTCCGGCGAGCAAGGCCACCGAGATCGCCGCCACCGCCGTAAGGGCGTGCGGTGCGATACGCATCGGTTGGCGACGTGGGTCGAACTGAGCCATCGGTCCCCGACATACTACGACGCCACGCGGCGCCAAGTCACTTCAAGCAAGGATCGCGCCCAGGAGCCCCTTAAGGTCGCGAAGCGAGCGATATAACCCGTGAATCCCATCATGGGAAGCATCAGGGTTACAAATGATTAACCGCAGGACGTTTCAGCGGTATCAGACAGTTCAACCTGCCCTGTAAGGTCGGGAGCGAACAGTCTATTCACGGCGTTAGGGTAAAAGTCGCGCCTCAAACGACTCACCTGTGCGCCCGTTGCCGCCGCCGAACTGAAAGTGTCTGAAGTGCCACGCTACAGTGTTCAATCAGCAACGTTCGCAATGCTCAACATGGGCCATAAGGCTGAACTGTTCTTCGGCCGTCCCGATTCAGGACACGCCGGGAGCGACCTGTGACGGACGGCCCGGCCGGCAGCGCGGGCAGGCGGCGGCGCGGTGCGACCACCGGTCGCGGTCGCCGTATCGCCCTCGGACTGATCGTCGGCCTGCTGATCCTGCTGGCCGCCCTGTATCTGAACCGCCGGGCGGTGACGCGCGAGGTGCTGGTCGGCTGGCTGTCGAGCCAGGGAATCGAGGCCGACCTCACGGTCGAACGGGTGACGCTGGACGGGATTGTCGCCCGGGTGCGGCTGGGCGATGCCGCAAACCCGGATCTGGTCGTCGACCGGGTCGAGGTTGATTACGGCATCACCCTGCCGTGGTCGTCGGCGGGAGCCGGACTGACCCCCGACCGCATCCGTCTGGTGCGACCGGTGATCAGGACACGCTGGCACGACGGCAAACTCTCCTTCGGCTCGCTGGATCCGCTGATCACCGATGTGATGAACAGGCCGCCCAGCGAGGAGACGCCCGGGCCCCGCATCCTCATCGAAGGTGGTCAGGTCCGGCTGACCACCGATCAGGGACCGGTCGCCCTGGGAGCCGACGCCCGGATCGAGGACGGCCGTCTGATGCAGCTGACGGCGGTCCTGCCGTCTCAGGCACTGGGCCCCGACGGCCGGATGGCCCGGGGTCTGGCCGGGACGCTGGACCTGACCACCACCGGTGACCGGGTGGCGCTGCGGCTGACGGCGGTCGCGGACCAGGCGTCGCAGGCGGGCTGGAGCGGGCGCGGGCTGCGGCTGAACGCGACCGGCGACCTGCCCTATCCGGACACCAAGGCCAAAAGGGTCGACGGCGTGGCGAGGCTGGACGCCCGGCTGACCGGCGAGCGGATCGCCGCCGGCGAGTTCGAGGCCGGTGCGGCCGTGGCCGGCCTGAACTTCGCCGGACAGGTCACGGGCTGGACCGACGCCCTCAAATTGTCGGGCCGGAGCGATCTGGGCCTGACGTCCGACCGGATCGAGGGCCGCGACCTGGACCTGCGGGGCGCGCGGCTGGGCCTGACGGAGGCCCGGACCGAGATCGACCATTCGGACAGGGGGCTGGGCTGGCGGCTGGACGGGGTCGCGGACCTGGCCGCGGCGCGGGCCCGGGGGGCCGGGGTCGACGGCACCGGCGTGCGGCTGGCGGGATCGCAATTCAGTGTCGGCGGGCGCGGGGCGGCCGTTGAGGCCAGCGGCCCGGTCCGGCTGGCCGCACAGCGCCTGGTGTGGAGCGACCTGGACCTGAAGACGGTGTCCGGGGCGCTGGACCTGGACCTGATCTTCGATGCCGGACTGCGGCTGGAGGCGGCGGGATCGCTGCAGGCGGCGCACGGGGCCTGGCCCCTGTTCGGCGCGGGGGCGGCCGACGATCTGCCGGACCTGGCGGCGATGAAACGGGCGCTGGGCGATTTTTCGGTGAGCGCCCCGGGCCTGAGCCTGTCGGCCGGAGAGCCGGGTGTGCGGCTGGTGATGGACCGGCCGGTGCGACTGGCCCCGGCCAGCGGCGGGGTTCTGACCCTGACCCCGGCGGCCGGTCCGGTCTTTGCGGCCCCCCGGGGACAGGCGGGCGGCGGCGCGCTGAACCTGACGGCGACGCGCGGACCGGGCCTGCCCGAGGCGGAGTTCGCCATTCCCGCCTGGGGGCTGACGCCCGGGGGCTTCCGCGCCGAGCTGGACGGACGCGCCGCCCTGGACTTCGACCTGGCCCGTGGCCTGACCCTGCAGACGCGGGGCGTGCTGGCCTCGGACCGCGGCACCCTGACCTACAGTTCCGCCGACTGTGTCGCCACGACGGTGGCGCGGCTGGAACTGGGCGACAATGACGTGACCGACATTACCGGCGACCTGTGCCCCGACGGGCGACCGCTGGTCACCGTGGCGAACGGCCGCTGGCAGGCCGGGGGCGTGCTGCGCGGCATGAGTGCCGAAGCCGCCTTCCTGGCCATGCGTTTCACCGGCGTGGCCGGGGCCCTGACGGCGACCGGCGGGCCGGCCGGGATCGGCCTCGACACCCGGATCGACACGGCCCGGGTCGCCGACACCACCAGCCCGGTGCGCTTCTATCCGGTCGAGGCCGGCGGGGCGGCGCGGCTGGAGGATGAGACCTGGCGCGGCACCTTCGACCTGGCGCGTGGCGGCCATGGGCTGGGACGGCTGGTGCTGCACCATGACGGGCGCAGCGGCACCGGCGGCATCGACATCACCACGCCGGAACTGGTCTTTGCCGAGGGCGGACTGCAGCCGGCGGAACTGACGCCGCTGGCCGAGCTACTGGGGCCGCCGGTAACCGGCACGGCGCGGTTCGAGGGGCGGATCGACTGGGCCGCCGACAGTGAAGGTTCCAGCTCGGGCCTGCTGACCGTGCCCGGCCTCGACTTCATCAGCCCGGCCGGACCGGTGACGGGGCTGAAGGGCGACATCGCCTTTACCAGCCTGACGCCACTGGTCACGGCCCCGGGCCAGGTGCTGACCGCCAGCCGGCTGGAGTCGTTCGCGCCCCTGACCGATCTGGATCTGGTGTTCGGTCTCGATGCGGCGGCGATCACCGTCGCGGGCGGTGAGCTGGTCGTGGCCGGCGGGACGATCCGCATCGAGCCGTTCAGCCTGCCGCTGGACCGCAGCCTGCCGTTCACCGGCGTGATCGTGCTGGACCAGGTGCAGCTGGGCGAGATCATCGCCGGGGCCGGGTTCGGCGACCGGGTGCAGATGGATGCGGTCGTGTCCGGCCGGCTGCCCTTCGTCTCCGACCCCGCCAGCGGAATCCGGGTCACCGGCGGGTCGCTGTTCGCGGCGCGGCCGGGGCGGCTGTCGATCCAGCGCACGGCGCTGAGCGACCTGGAGGCCGGCGGTGGCGGGGCGGTGCCGCCGGGCACGGTCGAGGACCTGGCCTATCAGGCGATGGAGAACCTGGCCTTCGACGTGCTGACCGCCGAGGTCAACAGCCTCAATGAGGGGCGGCTGTCGGTGCTGTTCCATATCAAGGGCCGCCATGATCCACCGCAGAAACAGGAGATCCGGCTGACGCTGTCGCAGCTGATCCGGCGCGACTTCCTGAAGGAGACCCTGCCCCTGCCGTCGGGCACGGCCATCGACCTGACACTGGACACCACGCTGAACGTCAACCAGCTTGTCAGTGACCTGCTGGACCTGAACCATGCCCGCAACGGCGGGGTCGGGCCGCGCCAGCCCTGAGCGTCACCGTTCAGGACCCATTCACCCCGAGTCGCGTTGAGTCCCACAATCGCACCTCCCCACCCCCGGAGCGCCACGACATGATCACCAAGCGCCATCTCGGCCTGCTGCTCGCCGGAGGCCTGGCCACCGCCGGGCTGACGGCCTGTACCCCGACCATCCGGCTGCAGGTCGACCCGATCCAGATCTACGCCAAGCTGGATGCCGACGTCCGCATCCGCCTCGACAAGGAGCTCCAGGACCTCCTCGTCGAAAACCCCAACCTGTTCTAGGGAGTCGCTCAGATGAACATGCGCAAGATCTTCGTCGTCGGGGCCGCCATCGCCGCCCTGGGCGTCGCCGCCGGGGCCGCCATCGCCCAGACCCCCGCCCAGAAGGCCATGGTCGACGCCGCCAAGGCCCAGGGCGTGGTCGGGGAACAGGCCGACGGCTATCTGGGCTTCCGCGTTCCGGCCCCGAACGCCGACCTGACCGTCGCCGTCCAGACCATCAACTCCGCCCGCCGCCAGGTCTATACCGAGAGCGCCGTCGCCGCCGGCACGACCGCCGACGTGGCCGGGGCCCGGATGTTCGAAAGCCAGCTGCTGCCGCGCATGACCACCGGCCAGTGGTACCGCAACGCCGCCGGCGAATGGGTGCGGCGCTAGGCCGGCCATGCCGCGGTTGCTGAGGCGCACCTTGCTGACCGTGCTGGTCGTGGCCCTGGCCGCGGGCGGCACGGTCGGGACGGCGCGCATCTGGACCGCGATCGGCGGCGGCCCGCTGTCGCTGCACGGCTGGATCGCCATGGCCGTCGGCATCGGCGGCTCGATCGCCCTGGCCTGGGTCCTGATGACCCTGGCCTTCCGCTCGGATCGCGACGGCTGGGACGCCCGGGCCGACCGGCCGCCCGGGGACGACACCGCCCCGCCCCCGCCGGAAGCCTAGCGGCCGGACAGGGCCGGGCGCAGCAGGCCGTCGGCCAGGGCCCGGACCACGGGCACGGCGACGGCATCGCCGATCAGTTTCAGCGCCGCCCCCTCACCCGCCGGCAGGGCATAGGCGTCATCGACCCCCATCAGCCGCGCCGCCTCGCGCCCGGTCAGGCGGCGGGCCCGGATCGCGCCGTCGGCACAGACCACCACATATTGCCGCGACGAACCGCCCGCCGGGGTGCGCAGACAGCCGGCCAGGCCGTCGAACCGCAGTTCCAGCCGCTGGACCTTTCGGCCCGCCTCGGTGCGGACGCGGCGATAGCCCGCCCCGACCTGGCGTTGACCCGACGACAGGGCGCGGTCCAGCTGGATCCGGTGCAGGGGCGCGCACAGGGCCAGCAGGGCTTGCGTGCGATCCGCATCAAACCAGTCGACCGCGTCGTCCGGCTCCAGCACGGCGGACAGGTCGAGATTGCGCCGGGCCGGGACGGCCAGCGCCCACCAGTCCCAGGCGTCGCGCACCGCCCGCGGCAGGCGGGCCTGGGCGGTGACCAGCCGGCGGCTGTGGAAGGGGGTGACGGGTCCGGGCGCGGTGGCCCCCGCCACGCCGCGCATGGCGACAATGAACAGGCGCGGTCGGGACTGGGGCAACCACAGGGCAGCGTCCATCTCCAGCGCCCCGACCCGGTAACCGGCGTCGACCATGGCCTGGCAGAGGGCGGCGAAATCACGCCCGCCGCCCGAGCTGAGCAGGCCGGCGACATTCTCGACCACGATGACCGGCGGGGCACGCCCTTCGGCATCCAGCGTCCGGATCAGCTGCCAGAAGCCCCAGAAGGCCCCCGACCGGACCGCCTGCAGTCCACCCCGCGCCCCGGCGAGGCTGAGATCCTGACAGGGGGACGAGGCCCAGCACAGGTCGGGCGTCCCGGGCAGACCGGCCGCTGACAGGGACCAGACATCGGCTTCATGCAGCGGAATGCCGGGGTGGTTGGCCCGGAAGGCCGCCGCCTTCATCGCATCGATGTCATTGGCCAGACCGACCCGGAACCCGGCCAGACCCATGCCCGCCAGACCGCCCCCGGCGAAGAATTCCCACGCCACCGGCGGGCGGGCGGCGGGCGGTACAACGGGGGCGTCGACGCGAATCGTCATGCGGCCAGCATAGGGCAGGCGGGGACCGTCGGCGCCCCCTCTTGACCGCTGTCAGGCGGCGGCGCTCCATACGGGCAATCGCCCGGAGCCCGTCATGCGTATCCCTGCCCTGTTCAGCCTGGCCACCCTCGCCCTGGCCGCATGCTCCCCGTCGCCGGACACCCCCGCGGCCCCGCCGATCGACGTCTCGCCCGCCACCCTGGCCGGGGTCGATCTGGGCCGGCCGATCCGGGCCCTGGGCAATGAGCCGTTCTGGGCGGTGACCATCAAGCCCGAGGGCATCGTCTATTCCGGCGTGGATCGCCCCGAACAGACGGCCGACAATCCCGGACCGCTGCTGCAGGGCACCACCGCCCGCTATGAGGCGACCACCGGCACCGGCAAGCCGCTGACAGTCGCCCTGATCGCCACCACCTGTTCCGACGGCATGAGCGACCGCACCTATCCGCTGACGGCCGTGGTCAAGGTGGACGGCGAGACCCTGACCGGCTGCGCCGCCTCGGTCTCGGCCCTGGCGACGGCCGGGGAGTCGGGACTGGTGGTCGACAAGGCCGGACCTTCCCGAAACGCGCCCTAGGGTCGGGGCGGTCCGGCGCGGCGCGGGATCGGCAACAGCATGGACACCCGGGTTCGATAGTCGCGATAGCGATCGCCGAAATAGGCGATCAGGTCGCGCTCCTCGAGCTGGATCCCGATCAGGATGTAGGCCGTGGTCGCCACGGCGAAGAACAGATGGCCGAGCGTCATCGTCGGGGTCGCCCAGAAGGCGATGACGAAGCCGAGATAGATGGGGTGCCGCACCACCTTGTAGAAAAGCGGGGTGCGGAAATCGCTCGGCGGGATGATTTGGCCGCGACGATAGGCCCAGACCTGACGCAGGCCGAACAGGTCGAAATGATTGATCAGGAAGGTCGACAGCAGGACGATCATCCAGCCGAGCGCGAACACGATCCAGATCGCGGCAGCCAGGGTCGGCGACCCGACGGACCAGACAACCCCGGGCATCGGTCGCCACTGCCAGAACAGGAGCAGCAGGGCCAGGCTGGAAAGCAGGACATAGGTCGAGCGCTCGATGACCGGCGGCACGATCTTCGCCCACCAGGTCTTGAACCCGGCGCGGGCCATCAGACTGTGCTGAACCGCGAACAGGCCCAGCAACAGGGTATCGACGACGAGCGCCTCGGTCACGGAGCCCCCACCCCCGCTGTCGATGGTCTTGGGTACGTAAAACCCGCCGACGAACCCGATCGCATACAGAAAACTCGCGAAAAATACGGCGTAGGCCGCGGCACCATACAGGACTGCCAGACTTCTCATGATGATGTCCCCCCTCGGGACTGTGTGTGGCCGATTGAACCGGATTGGCCCCTGCACGTGCTCCACGGCCGGCCACCACAAAAACCAACGCTACCCGAAAAACGGCCGATCATGAAATTGCGGCAACTCCCCGGCCGCCCGCTTAACCCTTCCCCAAGCGATGGTCCGGCAGGATGGTGCCATGACCCCGACCGCGCCCCCCGCTGATCTGCGTGCCCTGACCTCATTGCGGTTTTTCGCCGCCGCCTGGGTGGTGATGTACACCTTCTGGCCGGACCTGAATCTCGGCCTGGTGCCGGTGGCGGTGACCAAGGGCTATCTGGGGGTCGAGACCTTCTTCGTCCTGTCCGGCTTCATCCTCAGCCATGTCTATCTGCAGGCGGCGGGCGAGAAGACCTTCCGCTATGGCGGCTTTCTGTGGGCGCGGGTGGCGCGCGTCTATCCGCTGCATCTGGCGACCCTGGCCGGGGTGATGGCCCTGGGGCTGGCGGCGGTGGCGGCCGGGATGACCATCCATGGCGATGTTCTGAGCTGGGCCTCCCTGCCCGCCCAACTGACCATGACCCATGCCTGGGGCCTGGCACCGGCAGCCGGGTTCAACCATCCGTCCTGGTCCATCTCGGCCGAATGGTTCGCCTATCTGGCCTTTCCGGCCTTCGCCTTCGTGGCCTGGCGGCTGCGGGCGCGACCGAAGGCGGCGGTGGCCGGGGCGGCCCTGTTGCTGATCGGTCTGTATCTGGCGTTCGAGGCCCTTGCCGGTCACGCGCTGACCGAGGCCACCTTCCGCTGGGGGGCGCTGCGGATCGTGCCCTGTTTCGCCCTGGGCTGCGCCCTGTACCTGGTCTATCGCCGCGCCCCGCTGCAGCGGGCCGGCGTGGCCGTGGCCGTCTATGCGGGCCTCGTGGCGATCAGTGCCTCGCTGGCGCTATGGGACGGGATCACCGTGCTGCTGGCCGGGGGACTGGTCCTGGCCCTGGCCTCGCTGGACAACGACCGGGCCGGGTGGCTGGCGTCGAAGCCGGCCGTCTATCTGGGGGAGATCAGCTATTCGATCTATATGGTCTGCGTGCCGTGGCAGATCCTGGCGGTGAACGTCGCAGCCCGCCTGACCGGGGCCGAGGACAAGCGGCTGTCGCTGGGTGTGTGGCTGGTGGTCGTCGCCCTGCTGCCGGTCGTGGCGGCCGCATCCTATCATCTGGTCGAACGCCCGGCGCGGACGGCGCTGCGGCGCATGGCCGACCGGCGACGCGCGGCGCAGACGGATACGGCCGACAAGGTAAATTCCCCGGAAAGGGTTCTTCAACCTTCGGAAACTATCGTCTAAGGCTACTTTCCCGGAAACAATCGGAAACACGCCAGTATGACGAAACGGATCACCGCCGCCGTGGTTGCAGCCTGCCTCGGGTTTTTTGCCCTGGGTGCCGCACCGGCCAAGGCCGATGATCCCTACTGGCAGTGCGTGACCTTCGCCCGGATGTTCTCGGGCATCAACATCTTCGGCGACGCCTGGACCTGGTGGAGCCAGGCGGTCAATCGCCTGCGGACCGGCAACGCCCCCGAAACCGGATCGGTGCTGGTGTTCCGTCCCGAGGGCCGGATGAGCCGCGGCCACGTCGCCGTGGTCTCCGACATCCTGACCGACCGGGTGATTCGCGTCACCCACGCCAACTGGGGCGGCAGCCGCGGCAAGGTCGAGGAAAACGTCACCGTGGTCGACGTGTCCGGCGACGGGGACTGGAGCCGGGTCAAGGTCTGGTACAATCCGATCAACGACCTGGGGTCGACCGTCTATCCGACCTACGGATTCATCTACAAGAACGCCCGCGACGCCTTCAACGGCCCGCGCGAGGCCGGGGCCGCCGGCCAGCCCTGATCCGGAATCGGCGGTCCGGGACTGGCTCCCGACCGGCGGACAGCGGTATGGATCGGTCATGACCGACCAGACCTCCGATACCACTCCCGACGACACCGATCGGGTCACCTACGCCAGCTATCTGGACCTCGACGTCCTGCTCGGTGCCCAGAGCCCGCGCTCGGACGAACATGACGAAATGCTGTTCGTCATCATCCACCAGACCAAGGAACTGTGGCTCAAACAGATCCTGCATGAGGTGGCCCTGGCCCAGACGCTGGTACGGGCCGGCGATCTGGTGCCGGCCTACAAGAGCCTGGCCCGGGTCAGCCGCATCCAGGCGGTGATGACCCAGAGCTGGGACATCCTGGCCACCATGACCCCGGCCGACTATCTGCGCTTTCGCGGCTCGCTGGGGACCTCGTCCGGCTTCCAGAGCGACCAGTTCCGCCGTTTCGAGACCATGCTGGGGCTGAAGGACGACAGCTTCCTGAAATTCCACGTCGACCGGCCCGGGGCCCATGCCGCCCTGACCGCCGCCCTCGATGCGCCCAGCCTGTATGACGACGCCCTGTCGCAACTGGCGGCGGCGGGTCTGCCGGTGCCGGCCGAGGTGCTGAACCGCGATGTGCGCCGGCCCTATGTGGCCTCGGAAGGGGTCGAGGCCGCCTGGCTGGAGGTCTATCGCGACACCACCCGCTGGTGGCCCCTGTACCAGCTGGCCGAGAAACTGGTCGATCTGGACGACGCCCTGCTGACCTGGCGGCACAAACATGTGGTCACGGTCGAACGCATCATCGGCCGCCGCCGCGGCACCGGCGGCACCGAGGGCGTGGCCTATCTGGCCTCGACCCTGGAGCGGCGCTGCTTCCCCGAATTATGGTCGCTGCGCACCAAACTCTGAACGGCCAAGCTGAAACCAAACCGGGGCCACCGCGCTTTTCCTGCTGTTCCTCCCACAGCGAAAGGCACACCCATGAGTACGCCCCAATCCCACGACATCCACGTGCTGAACGGCCTGATCGAGACCACCCTGGACAGCGCCGACGGCTATCGCGAGGCCGCCGGCGAGACCGAGGACCGGCGCTTCAAGACCCTGTTCGAGCAGCGCAGTTTCGAGCGTCAGGGCCTGGCCGGTGACCTGAAGGGCGCGGTCCTGACCCTGGGCGGCGAGCCCGAGGAGGACGGTTCGGTCCTGGCCAAGGCCCACCGCGCCTTCCTCGACGTCAAACACGCCCTGCTCC
>CAXBHG010000056.1:0-14112 GCA_963975385.1 uncultured Brevundimonas sp. | reverse complement strand
CCGATGATCACCCACACGATGCCGCTGGAAGACATCAACAAGGCGTTTGACCTGATGCATGCGGGCGAGAGCATCCGCAGCGTGGTGGTGTTCTAGCGCTTGCCTTATCGAGTTAGTTGTTTAAAAAAACTAGCCTGAAGCAAAGGCAGGGAGGCCGCCATGTTCACCCACGTAACCGTCGGCGCGAACGACATCGAGGCGTCGCGCAAATTCTATGATGCGGCGCTGGGGGCGCTGGGCGTCGATCCGGCGACCGGGCCGGACGCCAAGGGGCGCTGGTGGTGGCGGACGCGGATGGGGGCCTTTGCGGTCGGCAAGCCGATCGACGGCGAACCGGCCTGCCACGCCAACGGCGGCACCATCGGCTTTGCCGCGAAGGATGCGGATGCGGTCGCCGCCTTCCACGCGGCCGGTGTGGCTGCCGGGGGCACGGCGATCGAGGATCCGCCCGGCCCGCGCGAGGGGCCGTTCGGCACCCTGCAGCTGGCCTATCTGCGCGACCCGTCCGGCAACAAGATCTGCGCCCTGCACCGGGTCGGGTGAGGGCGGGGCGGCGGGCCTGAACGGAAACCGCTGACCGACCTTGGGAATTCCAATTCCGGTCCATCCGGTTAAGGTGGGCGTTTCATCGTAACTCCGGGGGGAATGGCGGATGACCGAGACAACGGCACCTGCGGCACTGCAGGGCTTCTACGACCAGGTAACCAACGTCAGCGACTTCATCTGGGGCGGGACCTGGAACGGCGAGGCCGTGCTGGCCTTCCCGCCGATGGTGCTGGTGCTGCTGGGCGTCGGGGCGTGGATCATGATCGGTCTGCGCTTCTATCCGATCCTGAAACTGGGCGAGGCCTTCGCGGGCCTGTTCAGCAAGGAGAAGTCCACCCATGGCGAGATCTCGCCGTTCGCGGCCCTGTCGACGGCGCTGTCGGGCCAGGTCGGGACCGGCAATCTGGCGGGGGTGGCGACCGCCATCACCCTGGGTGGACCCGGGGCCCTGTTCTGGATGTGGGTGACGGCCCTGTTCGGCATGGCCCTGGCCTTTGCCGAGGGATCGCTGGCCATCCGCTTCCGCGAACAGCGTGAGGACGGCACCTTCCAGGGCGGACCGATGAGCTACATCCGCAAGGGTCTGGGCAAACACTGGGGCTGGCTGGCGGTGTTCTTCTGCATCGGCACCCTGTTCTCGGCCGTGGCCACCGGCAATATGATCCAGGCCAATTCGATCGCCGACTCCATCACCGGCCTGGCGCCGGTGCCGGAATGGGGCGCGGGCCTGCTGGTCGCGGCGGCCGTGTTTGTCGTCATCATCGGCGGCATCAAATCGATCGGCAGCATCGCCGAGAAGATCGTGCCGGTGATGGCCATCACCTATCTGGTGATGGCGCTGGCGGCCCTGATCCTGAACATCGCCGACCTGCCGGCCACCTTTGTCCTGATCTTCGACAGCGCCTTCAACGGCCAGGCCGCGACCGGCGGCTTCCTCGGGGCCGGGGTGATGATGGCCATCCGGGCCGGTGTCGCGCGCGGCCTGTTCTCGAACGAGGCCGGCCAGGGCTCGACCCCGATGGCCCACGCCGTGGCCCGCACCGACGACCCGGCCCGTCAGGGGCGGTTCGCGATGATGGGCACCTTCATCGACACCATGATCATCTGCACCATGACCGGCCTGGTCATGCTGACGGTGCAGGGGGCCTTCCCCGCCGGGGACGGCACGGTCGAACATGTCTGGAACTCGGACCTGCGCGGGTTCGAGATGACGCTGGCGGCCTTCTCGTCGGTCTTCCCGCAGATACTGTACGGCACGACCACCTTCGGCGGCATGGTCGCCTCGGTCGCCCTGATCCTGTTCGTGTTCACCACCCTGCTGACCTGGAGCTACTATGGCGAGCGGGCGGCGACCTATCTGTTCGGCCAGAAGGTGGCCATCCCCTGGCGTCTGCTGTGGGTGGTGATGATCTTCGTCGGCTCGTTCCAGCACGTCGAATTCGTCTGGCGTATGGGCGATATCGCCAATGCTGCCATGGCCCTGCCCAACCTGATCGCCCTGGCGGCCCTGTCGGGTGTTGTCTTCGCCCTGTCGCGCGGCGAAAAGACGGCCGGCAAGGATCACGACTGAAACTGAAGGAGGGGCCGCCGTGGAGGTTCTGAAGACCCACATCGTCCACGGCGGCACCCTCCGCTATCTGCAACACGACAGCACCACGACCGGCACGCCGATGACCCTGTCGGTGTTCGTGCCGCCGGGGGCGGGGCCGTTCCCGGTGCTGATCTGGCTGTCGGGCCTGACCTGTACCGAGGATAATTTCACCACCAAGGCGGGGGCCTACCGGGCCGCGGCCGAGCACGGCCTGATCATCGTCGCCCCCGATACCTCGCCGCGGGGCGAGGGCGTCGCCGATGATCCGGCCTATGACCTGGGGCAGGGGGCGGGCTTCTATGTCGATGCGACGCAAGGCCCGTGGACGCCGCATTTCCGCATGGAGTCCTATGTCACCGGTGAGCTTATCGGGCTGATCGATGCCGAGTTCCCGACCACCCGGGTGCGCGGGATCAGCGGCCATTCGATGGGCGGCCACGGGGCGCTGACGCTGGCGCTGCGCCATCCGCACCTGTTCGCCAGCGTCTCGGCCTTCGCCCCGATCGCCTCGCCGACGCGCTGCCCGTGGGGCGAAAAGGCCTTCACCGCCTATCTGGGCGAGGACCGGGACATCTGGGCCGAACACGATGCGGCGCGGCTGATCGAGGCCGGGATGGGCGAGGGCTGTTTCGACGACATCCTGATTGATCAGGGCGATGCGGATCCGTTTCTGGTCGAGCAATTGCAGCCGGAACTGCTACAGGCAGCGGCAGATGCGGTCGGCCAGACCCTGACCCTGCGGATGCAGCCCGGCTACGACCATTCCTATTTCTTCATGGCCAGCTTCATCGCCGACCATGTGGCGTTTCACGCCCGGCGGCTGGAGGCCGTCCGCTGATGACCACCCCGCCCGAAGCGACCCCCGACTACACCCCGATGTTCTCGGCCCTGTGCGTGGAGCTGGGCCTGTGCCTGCACCCCAGGGCCGAGGTGAAGGTCATCGCCGCCCTGCCCAACGGACTGGACGCCGGGGTCAAGGCGGTGCTGGAGGCCGAGGGTATCGACATGGCCGCGTCGCCGGGCGAGCTGCGCCGTCAGGTGCGGGCCTGTCTGAAGGCCAATCTGCCCGGGGCCTGACCCGACGCGTCCGACGGCCTTGCGGAACGAATTTGCCCGCCCCGCCTTGGGTTCGGCAGGAAGCCTTCCTAGATGAGGCGTCCCCCGTTCTGATCGACAAGGAGCCTCCCCATGGCCTTCACCCTGCCCCCGCTGCCCTATGCCTATGACGCGCTGGAGCCCGTGATCGACAAGGAGACCCTCCATATCCATCACGACAAACACCATCAGGCCTATACCGACAATCTGAACAAGGCCGTCGACGCCGAGCCCAAGGCCCAGGGCAAGACGATGGAAGAGCTGTTCGCCATCGTCTCGACCCTGCCCAAGGCGATCCGCAACCACGGCGGCGGCTACTGGAACCACAATTTCTACTGGGACGGCATGGCCCCGATCGCCGAGGCGGGTACGCCGTCGGCTGAGCTGGCCGCCGCCATCGACCGTGACCTGGGCGGCATGGACGCCTTCAAGGCCGCCTTCGAAAGCGCCGGCGCGACCCAGTTCGGCTCGGGCTGGGCCTGGCTGATCGTGCAGGACGGCAAGCTGAAGATCATCAACACGCCGAACCAGGACAATTCCCTGATGGACATCGCGCCCGAGAAGGGCACGCCCCTACTGGTCAACGATGTCTGGGAGCACGCCTATTATCTGAAGTACCAGAACCGTCGTCCCGAATTCCTCAAGGCGTTCTGGACCGTGGTGAACTGGAACGCCGTCAACGCCCGCTTCGCCGCCGCCTGATCGGGCGTCGCCGGATCGTCGGAAAAATTTCGCATTTCGACGGTCTGGCGGCCCCGCCGGTGCGCCCCATCTAGGCGTCATCAAAGATTCCCCGCGCACCGGATTCCGCCCATGACCTTTCATGCCAAGCTCGCCGCCGCGGGCCTGATCCTCGCCTCGGTCCTGACGGGGTGCTCACCCGGCGGAGACGGCCAGGGCGAGCCGGCCGGCGCGCCGGTCCGGGACGCCGTCGCTGACATTCGAACCTTCCATATCGGCGCGCTGGAGGCGGTGGCGCTGAAGGACGGCGAGCTGGACATGCGCAACGACAACCAGACCTTCGGCATGGGGCGTAGCCCCGAAGATGTGGCGGCGGTCCTGACCGCCGCGGCCCTGCCGGCGGACCCGGTCCATCTGTTCATCGATCCGCTGCTGGTGCGCGACGGCGACCATACGGTGCTGATCGATACCGGGGCCGGCGGAGCGATGGGCACGGAGAACCGCCTGTTCCAGTCACTGGCCTCGGCCGGGGTCGAGCCGGGTCAGATCACGGACATCCTGATTTCACACGGTCACGGCGACCACGTCGGCGGCCTGGTCGACGCGGCGGGGGCATTGCGCTTTCCCAATGCCACCCTGCGTATCAGCGCCGACGAATGGACGGCCCTGAAGGGCGATGCGGCCATGGCCGGCCTGGTCCGGGCCGTCACGCCGAAGGTGAAGACCTTCACCCCGGGCGAAGTCGTGGCCCCGAATATCACCGCCGTGGACATTCCGGGTCACACGGCGGGCCACAGCGGCTTCGAGATCGTCTCGGGCGAGGATCGGCTGCTGTATATCGGCGATGCCATGCATCATTCGGTGATCTCGGTGCAGCGTCCCGAATGGCCGATCGTGTTTGACGGCGATTCCCGGATCGCCATCGCCAGTCGCCAGGCCCTGCTGCAGCGGGCCGCGTCGCAAAACCTGCGCCTGTACGGCTATCATTTCCCGTTCCCGGGCGTGGGGCGGGTCCGACGCGAAGGCGACGGCTTCGTCTGGGTGCCCGAGGCCTGACTTCGGCTTGACCCGGGGCGGCCGGACCGGCATAAGCCCCGCTTTCCCGCGCCGGACCCTGTCCTGCGCGTGAATTCACTACGGACGATGCGTGGACCGCCGTTGAGATCGTGCTTCCAATCTCGGAAGCGCCGGGCCGCATCATGATGAAGAGAACAGAATGTCCAAGCGCCACAGCGCCAAATACAAGATCGACCGTGCCATGGGTGAAAACCTGTGGGGTCGCGCCAAGTCTCCGGTCAACAAGCGCTCCTACGGTCCCGGCCAGCACGGCCAGCGTCGCAAGCAGAAGGTTTCGGACTTCGGTCTGCAGCTGAAGGCCAAGCAGAAGCTGAAGGGCTATTACGCCAACCTGACCGAGAAGCAGTTCCGCAAGACCTATGACGAAGCCGCCCGCCGCAAGGGTAACACCGCCGAGACCCTGATCGGTCTGCTGGAGGCCCGTCTGGACGCCACCGTCTATCGCGCCAAATTCGTCCCGACCCCGTGGGCTGCGCGTCAGTTCGTCAACCACGGTCACGTCACGGTCAACGGCAAGAAGGTCAACATCGCCTCCTACAGCCTGAAGGTAGGCGACGTGGTCGAGGTCAAGGAAAAGTCGCGCAACATGGCGCTGGTGCTCGAGGCCCAGCAGTCGTCGGAGCGGGACGTGCCGGACTACATCGAACTGGGCGACCGTGGCTTTTCGGCCCGCGTCGTGCGCGTGCCGGAACTGGCCGACGTGCCGTTCCCGGTCAAGATGGAACCCAACATGGTCGTCGAATACTACTCCTCGTAGGTTCGGTTGCCGCGCGCTTCGCCGCGCAGAGACTGGAAAGGCCCCGGATCGCTCCGGGGCCTTTTCTCATTGCGGCCGCTGCCGGGTGATCCTGATTTGGGGATCATCCGGCCGGGCGGGCAGTTTACGGATGCGCCCGGGCGCGAATTGAGCGATGACGCTAGGGAAGCTTGGAAAGGGGAAGGGCATGGGCTCGACCGGCATGAGGACGCTGCTGGCGCTGGCGGCGACGGGGGCGCTGCTGTCCGGCTGCGCCAATGTCCAGTCCCTGCTGCGCGGTACCCGCTCGGGCCCGGCCGCCGTCTCGGTGCCGGGAACGCAGGAGCCGGTCCAGGCCGCGGCCATCGGCCAGGGGCAGGCCGTATTCTGGGTCGGGTCGAACGGTTGCACCACCCGTGACGATCTGTTGCCCGTGGTCAGCCAGTATCGCGGCGCGGCCACCATCACCCTGTGGCGGGTCAGCGAGGACGAGTGCGACAAACCCGTTCCCGGCGGGGTCGAGGTGCGCTGGACCTTCGAGGAAATGGGCCTGTCGCCCGGAACCGACGTCCGGGTCGGCAACAGCTATGAGACACCGGCCGACTGAGTGGACCCAACCGGGCCGGGCCCAGCCTGTCCGATTATTCACGTGTCATCCGACGGAAGCGCGGGCATCTAAAGGCCAAGCTCTGCTCACCCAAGGAAACGGACCCATGCTGCGCCTCATCATTGCCCTCGCCATCACCGCCCCGCTGCTGTCGGGCTGCATCATCATCGCCACCGACAAGCCGGTCACCCGCGTCGTCCAGACCGCCCCGGCCGACGCCCCGGAATGAGCCGCGTCCTGATCGCGGCGGCAGCCTGTCTGCCGCTGCTGGGCGGCTGCGTCATCTATGCCGATGACTCGGGCGAGGCGGTCGTGGTGCGGATGGAGTCCGGTACCGAGATCAGCACAGTCGAGACTCCCGAAACCCTGAGGTCGATTCGGTTCGCCGACGGGGCCCTGGTGGCGCGGGTCGACTCCAACGGCTGTACCAGCGCCGCAGACTTCGCCGTGTCGGTGGCCGAGGGTACGCCGGTCGACATTACCCTGACGCGCACGCGGCAGGACCCGTGCAAGGCTATCGTCGCTGACGGGGTCGAATTGCGCTGGTCCTACAGCGAGCTGGGCCTCGCGCCCGGTCAGGCGGCGCGCGTCGCCAATCCGCTGCGGCTCTAGCGGCGTTCGAAGGCGGGCAGCATGGTCGCCGGGATCCGGGTCGGCCGCAGCGTGGCCGCCTCGACCAGGCACCACTCGGACACACCCTGGGCGCACAGCCGGCCCTGGCCGTCCTCGATGCGGACATAGCGGTTGAAGCGCGGCCCCTGCGGGTCGCCGACCCAGGTGCGGGCCGTGGCGGTCGAGTCCGGCAACAGGCCGCGCAGATAGTCGATCTCGTGGCGCAGGGCGACCCAGGACCAGCGGGCCCGGTCCTCGGCGGAGAAGCGGGCGTTCCAGTGGGCCATGCCCGCGTCCTGCAGCCAGCCGACATAGATCACGTTATTGACGTGGCCATTGTCGTCGATGTGTTCGGGCCGGATCTCCAGCGGCAGGGTGAAGATTTCGCGGTCGGCGCGCGGCGCGAGCGGCGCGCGGGCCATCAGGCTTCGCCCAGGGGGACGCCCTTCTCGGTCATCAGGGTCATCAGTTCACCGGCCTCGAACATCTCGCGCACGATGTCGGAGCCACCGACGAATTCGCCCTTCACATACAGCTGGGGAATGGTCGGCCAGTCGGTGAAGGCCTTGATGCCGTCGCGCAGACCGGCGTCCTGCAGCACATCGACGCCGACGAAGGGCGCGCCGAGGTGGTCGAGGATCTGCACCGCCAGCGAGGAGAAGCCGCAGCGCGGCGCGTCCGGCGTGCCCTTCATGAACAGCACCACGTCATGTTCGGCCACGGTCCCCGCGATGAAGGCGTGGATCGGGTCGGTCGAGGTCGCGGTCGTTTGATCTGTCACGGAATGGCCTTTCGCTGAGGCCCGTGAGCTAGGGACGCCGGGCCCGGGGGTCAAGGGCAGGGGCGGTCTGTCATGAGATCGTGACCGTCGGCGACGGGGTCAGGCCGCGGCGGAACCGGCGCAGGCGACCCGGGCCATCTCGATCTGGGCGGCCAGGCCGGGCGGCATGTCCCGTTCGGGCACCAGGGCCAGGGCGTTCAGCCGCTCGGCGTCATTGGCCTGGACCAGGATGCTGCAGATCGCCGGATCGGTCAGGTCATAGGCCAGGCAGATGGCCTCGGCCGACCAGTTGGGGGTGCGGTGCAGGAAGGCGAAGGTGCCGACATCCTTGAGCGGATCGTCCCTGGACCGCCCGCCGCCGCCGCCGAAGCCGAACAGACCCTTCTTGACCGGCCGGTCCAGGGCGGCCGCCTTCTTCTCGGTATCGAGGGCCGAGGGGAAATAGTCATAGGCGAAGATGGCCATGTCGCGATCGCGCGCGGCGCGCAGACGCGAGCGTATCTGCCAGCCGGAGTTCAGGTTGAACGGGGTGACCAGCACGTCGAACGCCCCGGTCGAGACATAGGCGTCCATCACCTCGCCGTCGCCGGACACGCCCAGCTGACGCACCCGGTTGGTGGCGCGCAGGGCCTTCAGGGCGTTGAGCGAGCTTTGCGGCAGTTCGTCGTCGGCCGGCTCCTCCAGCAGCACCATGTCGATCCAGCCGAGGCGGGAGACGTTCAGGGCCCGGTCGATCGCGCCGGTCATGCCCTCGGCGGTGAAGTCGCGGTCGGAGCCCCGGCGGCCGTCGCCGCGGCCCAGGGCCAGGCTGACGGTGACCAGCTTGCGGTCGATATGCTGCAGGGCGTGGCCGACGATCTCGGCCAGGACCGGGTCGGCCGTCTCGAGCCGGTAGCTGTTGATACCCGATTCCAGCGCCGCATAGATCAGCTCGCAGGCGGCGGTCGGGCCGCGGGCGATGTTGTCGATGCCGAGGCTGAGCGTGACGGCCGAGACCGCGGCCCCGGTCGGCCCGAAAGGACGATACCGCATCAGGCGTCTCCGGCCGCGGGCGCGGCGGTTTCCAGCGCCAGCGCATGCAGTTCGCCGCCCATCTTGCCCTTCAGCGCCGCATAGACCAGCTGATGCTGACGCACGCGGGGCATGCCGGCGAAGGCGGACGAGACGATGCGGGCGCGATAGTGGTCGCCGTCACCGGCCAGATCGTCGATCACGATCTCGGCGTCGGGAAAGGCGTCAGCCAGATGCGCGTGCAGGGTTTCAACGGGCATGGGCATGGTGGGCGCGGCCTCCGGGCGTTCGCGCAGGATGATGAACCGAAAACCTTAATGCGGCACTACAGCAGGCCTCAGGTGGCGCGGCGCTCCAGCAGTTGCACGGTCCCGCCCTTGTAGGTGCCCTCGGCATAGGGGCGGTAGCCGACCCGGGCCGCCAGCCGGTGCGAGGCGACATTGTCCGAGGAGATCATGCAGACGGTGCGCGGGGCGTTCAGCTCGTCATCGACCCAGGCCAGGGCGGCGGTCAGGGCTTCCGCCGCATAGCCCTGGCCCTGGAAGGCGGGGGCGACCCCCCAGCCCAGTTCGGGGGCGTCAAAGGGCGGGTCGAGGTCGCGGCGGTAATCCAGCACGCCGACGCTGCCGACATAGGCCCCGCCGTCTTTCAGGCGGATGGACCAGTTGCCGTAGCCCATCGCCTGCCAGTGGCCCAGATCACGCAAGAGGCGGAACCAGACATCCTCGGCCGAGAGGCCCTGGCCCATGATGTACTGGGTGAAGGTCGGATTGGCCCACAGCGCGCACAGGTCGTCGAAGTCGGACACGGCGACCGGGCTCAGGATCAGGCGGTCGGTGGTCAGGACGGTCATGGGGGAACTCCGGACAGGGGCGCGGGATCACATTAGCCCCAGTTGCTTGAAACTGGCCACGCCGTCGCGGCCCACCACCAGATGGTCATGGAGCTCCAGACCAAGGACGCGGGCGGCGTCGATGACCTGGCGGGTCATCTCGATGTCGGCCCGTGACGGGGTCGGGTCGCCGGACGGGTGGTTGTGCACGAGGATCATGGCCCTGGCCGACAGCTCCAGCGCCCGGCGCACCACTTCACGGGGATAGACGGGGGCATGATCGACCGTGCCCCGGTTCTGGATCTCGTCGAGGATCAGCTGGTTGCGGTTGTCCAGATACAGGACCCGGACCTGTTCACGCGCTTCGTGCTGCAGGGCCATCCGCACATAGGCCAGCAGGGCGGTCCACGATGAGATCACCGGCCGTTTGGCCGGTTCCTCGCGGGCGATGCGGCGGGCGATTTCATGCAGGGCGGTCAGGTCGAGGGCGGTCTCGACGCCGGGGCCGGTGGGCTTGCCGCGGCTGTCCTCGACCTTGACGGTGACAAGGGCCTCGACCGGAGCGGCCAGCACCGCCGCCAGAGAACCGAACCGCGCCAGCAGCGCCTTGGCGATCGGCTTGACGTCGCCACGCGGCAGGCTGCGGAACAGGAACAGCTCCAGCAGCTCATAGTCGGGCAGGGCGGCCAGCCCGGCGTCGCGGGCGCGCCGGCGCAGCCGCTCACGATGGCCGCTGTGATGGGGTCTGGATACAGCCGGAGCGCGGGCCACCGCACGCGGTGTGCGCGACGGGGCAATCGGGAAGGGCAGCACGCTGGACATGGGCGGCCTCCGGAACAGGTCCGGCGACGATGTCAGAACAAAAGACGAACGTCCAGCGGGATCAGTCGAATTTGGGCCGGAATGTGCCGATCGACTTCGCTCGATTTGTCAGGATCGCGCCGGCGATGACGTCGAAGAGATGATCGGCGCGTGGCGCGAGCGCGGGTTGGTCGCCCAGCCAGGCCAGCGCCCCGACCAGCGCGAACAGGTCAGTCCCGTCGATGTCGGTCCGCGCCATGCCTTCGGCCTGGGCCCGGGCCAGCAGTCGCGTGCCGGCCGCCCGCATCGTGACGCATGACGTATGGAGTGCGGACTCCGGGTCCTCGATGGCGGCCACCAGCGCGGCGATAACGCCGCTGTAATTGTGCGCGACCGCGACGGCCTCGCGTAGCCACGACACGAGGGCCTCGTCGGGGGGGCCTGACGTTTCGAGTCCGCCTGCCCCTGCCGTCAGCTGGTCGAAGCTTGTGCGGAGCAGGGCTTCGAGCAACGCCTCTCGCGTCGGAAAGTGACGGTACAGGGTGCCGAGTCCGACGTCGGCTCTGCGGGCGATGTCGCGCAGGGATGCGTCGGCACCGTGCTCGGTTACGACGTCGCGCGCTACGGCGAGCAGGTGATCGTAGTTCTTTCTGGCGTCGGCGCGCATCGGTTCCACTTGACAAACGGAGCGCTGCTCCGGATATGTGGATCAGTGCTCCGTCTTGGGGTAGCACATCTGCCGTGAAGGACAATGCGATGCCGACAAACACGATGAAGGCGATCCGGCTGCATGAATTCGGCGGGCCCGGGATGCTGCATTATGAGGACGCACCGCGTCCCGAACCGAAGCCGGGTGAGGTGCTGGTTCGCGTTCACGCAGCCGGCATCAATCCCCCCGACTGGTACCTGCGCGACGGGTATAAAATGCTTCCGCCCGAATGGAGGCCGCCGGTGCCCCTGCCCGTCATTCCGGGGTCGGATGTGTCAGGTGTCGTCGAGGCCGTCGCCGCAGACGTGCAGGCCTTCTCCGTCGGCGATGAGGTATTCGGCATGATCCGCTTTCCCAGTTTCGGGCAGAGTGCCGCCTATGCCGAGTACGTCGCTGCCCCTGCATCGGACCTGGCGCGCAAGCCGGCCGGCATCGATCACGTGCAGGCCGCAGCGGCACCGATGGCCTTGCTCACCGCGTGGCAGTTCCTGGTCGAGCTCGGGCACGAGCATCCGAACCCTCTTCAACCGGCGCTGCACCGCCCGGTGCCCCTCGACGGCAGGACGGTGCTCGTCAACGGTGCCGCGGGCGGCGTGGGGCATTTCGCGGTGCAGCTGGCAAAATGGAAGGGCGCGCGGGTCATCGCAGTGGCCTCCGGCAAGCATGAGCCAGTCCTGCGCGCGCTCGGAGTCGACGAATTCATCGACTACACCAGAACCCCTCCCGAGGCGGTCGCGCATGATGTTGATCTGGTCCTCGATACCCTCGGCGGTCCGACCACGGGTCGTTTCCTGCGCACACTCAAGCGTGGCGGTGCCCTGTTCCCGGTGTTCCCGGGCTTTTCCGACGCCGGGGAGGCCGAAAAGCTGGGCGTCACGGTCTCGATGACCCAGGTCCGCTCGAACGGCCTGCAGCTCGCGGAATTGGGACGGTTGCTGGATGCGGGTACGGTCCGCGTCGTCATCGACAGCACGTTTGCGCTCGCCGATGCCCGCAAGGCTCACGAACGCGCCGCCCGTGGGCACATCCAGGGCAAGCTCGTACTTACGGTCGGGCGGTGATGATCGTTCTGCTGGGCTACATTCACCTGGATCCGTCTGATGTGAATGCGTTTATCGCCGACGTTCGGACGATCACCCCCGGTACGAAAGCCGAAATGGGCTGTCTTTTTTATTCGGTGACAGTGGACGATGCATCTGCCGGGCGCGTGCTGGTCGTTGAGCGGTGGCAGGACCAGGAATCGCTGACCCCCCATCTTGAGAGCCTGGAGACGACGGCGTTCCTGAAGAGGTGGACGGGCAGGATGAGAAGCGACGTCCTCAAATATGACGTTTCAAACGCACGACCCCTCATGGGTTCCTGAAGCCGGGGCCCTGCCGGCGCGCCGACCGGGCTGCGGCGGCCGGACCCCGAACAGGAGCGGCTGGTGATGACGACCGTCCAGCGGGATCAGTCGAATTTGGGCCGGAAGATACCCTTGGGACTGGCGCTGAAGATTTCCAGACCGGTCTCGGTGACGCCGATGGTGTGCTCGCACTGGGCCGACAGCGACTTGTCGCGGGTCACGGCGGTCCAGCCGTCGGACAGGACCTTCACCGCCGGCTTGCCCAGATTCACCATCGGTTCGATGGTGAAGAACATGCCCGGCTTCAGCGTCGCGCCCTCGCCCTTGCGGCCGTAGTGCAGGACATTGGGATTGTCGTGGAACAGCCGGCCGATGCCGTGGCCGCAGAAGTCGCGCACCACGCTCATGCGGGCGGCCTCGACATGGCGCTGTATGACATAGCCGATGTCGCCGAAGGTATTGCCCGGCTTGACCTGGGCCAGACCCAGTTCGATCCCCTCATAGGTGACGTCGATCAGCTTGCGGGCGCGGGCGTTGATCTCGCCGACCGGATACATGCGGCTGGAATCGCCGTGCCAGCCGTCAACGATGACCGTGTGGTCGATGTTGACGATGTCGCCCTCCTTCAGGACCTTGTCCCCGGGAATACCGTGGCAGACGACATGGTTGATCGAGGTGCAGACCGTCCGGGTATAACCCTTGTAGCCAAGACAGGCGGGCAGGGCCCCGTGGTCGAGGGTGAATTCGCGCATCCGGTCGTCGATCTCGCCGGTGGTGACGCCGGGCTGGACGAAGGGGGTGATCATGTCGAGTGCCTCGGCCACCAGACGCCCGGCCTTGCGCATGCCCTCGAAGCCTTCCTCATCATGGATGCGGATGGTGCCGGAGCGCAGATAGGCGTCGGGGTCGAGTTCAGGCGTTTCGTACATTTTCGGGTCTCGGGGAAGTCGGCGGGGCGGGCGCATGCCCGCCTGTCATCACTGGAACGTAAGTCTAGCACGGAACACCGGTCCTTTTCGAGGCGGGGTCCGATGACCGTGTCCCGGAGATGGGGCCGGATGACGGATGCGGCAAGGGCGGCTAGGGATCGGTCATGACCCTTCCAGCCCCCACCGCCGCCGTCCTGATCATCGGTGACGAGATCCTGTCCGGTCGCACCCGCGACACCAATCTGAACACCATCGCCCGCTTTTTGGCGGCCCTGGGCATCGACCTGCTGGAGGCGCGCACGGTGGGCGATCGGGCGGAACAGATCATCGATGCCCTGAACAGCCTGCGCGCCGGCCACGACTATGTCTTCACGACCGGCGGCATCGGCCCGACCCATGATGACATCACCGCCGACTGCGTGGCCCGGGCCTTCGGCGTGGCCCTGCCGGAGCATCCGGATGCGGTGGCCATTCTGGAGCGGCGCTATGGCGCGGCCGATTTCAATGCGGCCCGGCGGCGCATGGCGCGTATTCCTCAGGGCGGGACCCTGATCGCCAATCCGGTCACCGATGCTCCCGGCTTCCAGATCGGCAATGTCTTCGTCATGGCCGGGGTACCCAAGATCATGACCGCCATGCTGGAAGATGTGGCCCCGCGGCTGCGCACCGGGGCCGTGGTCCATGCCCGGACCCTGAAGGTCACCGGGGTGGGCGAGGGCGATGTCGCCGACATCCTGACGGCGGCGTCGCAGGCCGCGC
>CAXBHG010000055.1:0-14205 GCA_963975385.1 uncultured Brevundimonas sp. | reverse complement strand
AATGGTGGACGCGACAGGGATTGAACCTGTGACCCCCTCGATGTCAACGAGGTGCTCTCCCGCTGAGCTACGCATCCGCCAAAGCGGTTCCGGACGGGTCCGGAACGGGAAGGAGCGGTCTATAACCCGGTCGCCGCGCGAACTGCAAGAGCCAAGACGCCGCAACCGCTTACAAATGAATTTGAACGCCGCAGACGGCCCGATCGTCGACCGGCCTAGGCGGCGACCATCCGTTCGACCTCGGTCACCAGGTCGCGCAGATGCACGGGCTTGGACAGGACCTTGGCCTGGGGCGAGGCCTGGGCAGCGGTCAGGGCCACGGCGGCGAAGCCGGTGATAAACATGATGCGGATGCCAGGCTGGCGAGCCGCGGCGACGCGCGCCACCTCGATCCCGTCGGCACCGGGCATGACGATATCGGTCAGCAGAAGGTCCCACGGCCCCTGGTCCAGGGCGTCAATGGCATCGTCACCATTCTCGCAGTCGACCACCGAATGGCCGGCCCGTTCAAGCGCCCGCGTCAGGAATCCCCGCAGCGAACCATCGTCTTCAGCCAGCAGAATTCGCGCCATGCCCCGGTCGTCCCTTGATCTTTGACCCTGACGCTAGGCCGGGAACGGTAAACCGGCCATGAAAAACAGCAATATGCCGCGCCGCGACCTGTGTACGGTTCGGGGAATGGTGCAAACAGGCGGCCGATGAACCGAGACATGACAGCCGCGGCCACTCACGATGCCGATGCGATCCTGCCCGGGGGATTCCGCACCACGCAGCCCCGGACCGCCCCCGGCCCCCTGGTCTTCGCCTCACCCCACTCCGGCCGGTTCTGCCCGACGGATATGGGGGCCCGTCCGGACCTGCCTCCCGACGCCCTGCACGGCACCGAAGACGCCCTGGTCGACCGGCTGATCGAGTCAGGCTCCACCCACGGGGCCGTGATCATCGCCGGTCAGATCACCCGCGCCTATCTGGACCTGAACCGGGACCCGACCGAACTGGATCCCCGGCTGATCGACGGCGTTCCGGCAGCCCCGCTGACGGCCAAGGTCGCGGCCGGCTTCGGCGTCCTGCCGCGGCTCGGGGGGGATGGCCTGCCCCTGTATGATCGTACCCTGCCGCTTCGGGAGGCCCATGACCGGCTCGCGCGGGTTCACACTCCCTACCACGCGGCTCTGGCCGACCTGATGCAGGCCGCCCACGCCCGCCACGGCCGGGCCGTGCTGATCGACTGGCACTCGATGCCGGCGCGCATCAACGGGGGACTGACGGGCCCTGATGTTGTGCTGGGCGACCGTTTCGGCACCAGCTGCACTACCGGCCTGACCCGGCACCTGCGGGCGGCGTTCGAACGCCTGGGCTGGCGGGTGGCGCTCAACCAGCCTTATCCAGGCGGCTATTCGACGCGAATCTGGGGCCAGCCGGACGATGGCTATGAGGCCATCCAGATCGAACTGAACCGCGGCCTCTACTATGAGGAACGGACGCGGGAGCCGGGTCCCGGCTGGTCGCGCTGCCTTGGCGGGCTCCAGCGTGTCATCGCCGGCCTGTGCGTCACCGCGCCATAAAAAAATGCCGCACCCGTGGGCGCGGCATTGAAGTCTATAGGGAGGAAACGCCCAGAAAGGGCATGACGCCCGGAGGCGTCGTAGAGAAAGTTAGGTTGCAGCGCACAATCCGTCAAGAGACCATTTCGCACCTGCGATCACGCACTGTTACGGCACATCTCACCGGAAATACCTGTCTGTTATCGCTATCAGCGCACAATTCGGCCCCCAACCGGACGCAGCGCGGCAACAAACCCTATTTCAGGTCCAGCAGTCGCCGGGCTGTGCGAACGGCCCGCGCCGCCGGCGAGCCGGCCTGCCGCCAGATCAGCAGGGCGAACGCCGAGGCCACCCCCGCCGCCAGCCACCATGGGCCGAACAGCCAGGCCGCAGAAGCCAGGGCGAAATAATAACCCCTCACCCCCTGGCTAAAGGCGCTCAGCGCCGGATTCAGCAGGGCGGCCGCCGCCTCGCCCAGGGCGACCCGTTCCGCCTCCTCATGGATTTCCGGGGCCGCGCCGATCACGGCCAGGGTGTAGTTGAGCTGGCGGATCGACCAGATGAAATCCAGCAGGCCGCGCGCCAGACAGACCAGAATCAGCGCCAGCTTGCCCTCCAGCAGAGGCAAGGGCACCGCCTCCGCCCCCACGGCGGCCACACCCCGCAGCGCGCCCTCGCCGCCGAACAATATCCCGCCGACCGCGGCGATCAGCAGCAGGTTGGTCGAGGCGAAGAAGGAGGCCGAATTGATCGTATGGCCCATCAGCTGGCTATCGACGATACGGACCTCGCGATGGACCATCACCCGCATCCAGGCGCGCCGGACCATCACCATATCGTCGTTCAGCGTGCCGCTGCGCCTGGCCAGCACATCCAGCAGCGGCCCGTAGCCAAGCCAGCACAGCATGAAGAGGCTGAGCGCCGCGATATCGGGAATTGTCATCGTCCACTCCATGCGGCGGGCTTCGCCATTGTCCTGCCGCCGGATCCGTTCACGAGCAAGTCAGCCTTGCTCCCCGGCCCGACCCGGACTATCACGCCCGCCTCCCCTTCGCAGTCGCACAATACGGTTCAACCATGAACATCGACGCCATCCCCGTCGGCCCCAATCCGCCCTGGGACCTGAATGTGATCATCGAGATTCCGCAAGGCGGTCTCCCGGTGAAATACGAGATGGACAAGGAGTCGGGCGCGCTGTTTGTCGACCGCTTCCTGCACACCGCCATGTATTATCCCGGCAACTACGGCTTTGTTCCGCACACCCTGTCGGACGACGGCGACCCCTGCGACGTCATCGTGCTGAACCCGACCCCGGTCGTGCCTGGCTGTGTCATCCGCTCGCGCCCGATCGGCGTGCTGATCATGGAAGACGAAAAAGGCATGGACGAGAAGATTCTCGCCGTCCCGGTCGACGCCCTGCACCCCTATTACACCGACATCGCCAGCTACCGGCAGCTGCCCAACATCATGGTCGAGCAGATCCAGCACTTCTTCACCCGCTACAAGGACCTGGAGAAGAACAAGGAGACCACGGTCAAGGGCTGGGGCGACGCCGGCGAGGCGGCCGAACTGATCGTCGAGGGCATGCGCGCCCACCAGGCCAAGCTGAAGGCCGCGATCGAGGCCAACGCCGCCTGAGGCACCCGACTCCCGCCCCGCCCGGGGCGGGAGAATGACGATGTCGCCCTTCCCCTGCGCGCCATCTCCGCTATGTCTCCCCCATGGCCGCTGCCGACACCCCTGCCGAGACCTTCAAGCGCGCGCTGGCCCATGCGGCCCGCGCCCTGGCGGAGCAGGCCGAACTGGAAGTCACCTTCGGCTCCGAGGGGCCACGGCTGGCCAACGGCGTCCTGACCCTGCCCCATCCCCCGCGGGACCCGTCCGGACCCGACAGCGCCGCCCTGCGCGGCCAGGCCGACCGGCTGGCCCTGCGGCTGGCCAATCACGACGAGAGCCTGCACGCCCGCCTGCGCCCTGCCGACAGCCGCGCCGCCGAGGTGTTCGAGGCCGTCGAACAGGCCCGGGTCGAGGCCGTCGGCTCCCGCTCCCTGGCCGGGGTGCGCGCCAATATGGGCGCGGCCCTGCTGACCCGGCTGGAAAGGAGCGGAGCCCTGCGTGCCGCCGACGCCGAACAGGTGCCGGTGCCCGAGGCCCTGGCCCTGCTGGTGCGCGAGCGCCTGACCGGCCTGCCCGCGCCGAACGGTGCCCGGAGCATGGTCGACCTGGTCCGTCCCGACATCGAATCCCGCGCCGGCGACCAGCTGGACGCCCTGGCGGCGACCGCCGACGATCAGGAGGCCTTCGCCCTCAAGCTGCGTGACGTGCTGCGGGCGCTGGACATGGACCCGGGCGACGGGCGCGGCGACGACGCCTCCGAGGACCAGGGCGACGAGGAGCCCGATCCCCAGGATCCGGACGCCGCCGATGATCAGGACGACGAGGAGGATGCCGGCGGCGAGGGCGGCCAGTCGATGGAAGGGACCTCTGACGACCAGTCCGCCGAGGAGGAGCGCGACGCCCGCCCCGACGGCAGCCCGGCCGATCCCGAGGGCGACGCCGCCGAGGACGGACCCGAACTGGACGACGGTGCCCTGCCCAACCGTCAGCAGACCACCGATGACGGCCGGGTGGTCGACGCCTACAAGGTCTTCACCACCGCCTATGACGAGGTCATCGACGCCGCCGACCTGTGCGACCCGATGGAGCTGGACCGACTGCGCGCCCTGCTGGACCAGCAGCTGACCGCCCTCAGCAGTATCGTCGCCCGCCTCGCCAACAAGCTGCAGCGCCGGCTGATGGCCCAGCAGAACCGCAGCTGGGCCTTCGATCTCGAGGAGGGGGTGCTGGATACGGCCCGCCTGACCCGGATCATCACTGACCCGACCGCCCCTCTGACCTTCAAGGCCGAGAGCGAAAGCCCGTTCCGCGACACGGTCGTGACCCTGTTGCTCGACAATTCCGGCTCAATGCGCGGCCGGCCGATCATGGTCGCGGCCGTCTGCGCCGACATCCTGGCCCGGACGCTGGAGCGGTGCGGGGTCAAGGTCGAGATTCTGGGCTTTACCACCCGCGCCTGGAAGGGCGGCCAGTCGCGCGAGGCCTGGATCAGCGCCGGCAAGCCCGCCATGCCCGGCCGGCTCAATGACCTGCGTCACATCATCTACAAGGCCGCCGACTCCCCCTGGCGAAGGGCCCGCAAGAATCTGGGCCTGATGATGCGCGAAGGGCTGCTCAAGGAGAATATCGACGGCGAGGCCCTGACCTGGGCTCACGACCGGCTGAAGGCCCGGCCGGAGGCGCGTCGCATCCTGATGGTCATCTCCGACGGCTCGCCGGTCGATGACTCGACCCAGTCGGCCAATGCCGCCCTGTATCTGGACAAACACCTGCGCCAGGTCATCGAGGAGATCGAGACCCGCTCGCCGGTCGAGCTGATCGCCATCGGCATCGGCCATGACGTGACCCGCTGGTACCGTCGCGCCGTGACCATTGTGGACGTCGAACAGCTGGCCGGTGTCATGATCGAGAAACTCGCTGAACTGTTCGACGCCAAGCCCAAGACGGTCGCGGCTGAAAAGGGCCGGACCCGGTCCCGGAAGGCCGCATGAGCCTGGTCGGAAAAATCCGTGTTCTGGTCGCCGCCCTGGCCGTGGCCGCCTGCGCCACGGTTCCCGGTGCGCCCTGGGTCGCCACCTCCGCCGACGGCTGGACCCCGGTTGCGGCGCAGACCCGCACGGTCGGCCTGGGCCTGTTACCCGGAGCCCGGCTGACGGCCGGAGTCCGGTTCGCGGGCGGCATCGATATCGTCAGCCCCGGAACGCCCCTGCACGGTCTGTCAGACCTGAAGATCGTCGACGGAGACCTGATCAGCGTGTCCGACGCCGGCGACCTGGCCCGGGCCCGCCTGCGCCTTGACGGACGTGGTCGCCTGACCGGCCTTGACCAGGCCCGTATCCGTCGCCTGACCCTGACCGACGGCAGCCCGATCACCGACAAGGGCGACGGCGATGCGGAAGGCCTGGTGATCACCCCCACCGGCGACCTGCTGATCAGCTTCGAGCGCGACCACCGCATCTGGAACTACGGCTCGCTGGCCCGGCTTGACCGCGCGCCCGTCCCGGTCCCGGGCCCCGACTTCGCCTTCCCGAACAATGACGGGATGGAGGGGCTCAGCGCGGCCCCCGGCGGCTGGCGCGCGGCCGGCGAGTCCGGCGGTGTCTGGGACTGCACCCCCGCCGGCTGCCGCACCGTGGTCGCACCGCCCGAGCCCCTGCTGGCCGATTCTGACTACCGGATCACCGGACTGGATCGCGATCCGGCCGGCGACGGCTGGTTCGTGATCGAGCGCAGCTTCCGTCCCCCGGGGGATGTAAGGGCCCGCGTCCGCCGCATGGCTCCGGACGGCAATCTCGGCCCCGTCCTGATCACGCTGCAACAGCCCGGCACGGTCGACAATTTCGAGGGCATAGCCGCCGTGACCACCCCGGGCGGCGTCCGGCTGTATCTGCTGTCCGACGACAATTTCAGCGACAAACAGCGCACCCTGCTGCTGGCCTTCGATCTGGCCACCCCCCGGCCCTGATCGTCAGATGCGGTCGCTCAGACCCGTTCGCTGACCTTGATCGCCACCCGGCAGCCGGCCTTGATCACGGCGCTCAGCAGCCGGTGGCCGGGGGCCTCGCGGCTGCCCTGTTCGACCGCATGGTCGTGGTGGGCCAGTTCCTCGTCCCGGAACTGCGTCAGCTCGGCGGCCAGGGCCGGATCGCGATCGGCCAGCTCGGCGATCTGTTCGGCATAGTGCTGCTCGATCACGCTCTCGACGGCCTCGGTACAGGCGTGGGCGGCCTTCTCGCCCATCAGGGCCGTCCCGGCCCCCAGCGCCGTCGCCGCCAGCCGCCAGACCGGGGTCATCAGCGTCGGGCGCACCCGTTCGGCGTTCAGCAGGGCCTCGAAGCGGGCCAGATGCACAGCCTCCTGCGCGCCCATCTCGCCCATGTCAGCGGCCAGGGCTTCGTGTCCGGCCCGCCCCTGGAACACGGCCTGCTGGGCCCGATAGATGTGAACCGCGGCATATTCCCCGGCGTGATCGACCCTCAGGATCTCGGCCCGGCGCGCGCGACCGGCACCCCGGCCCGGTCGGGGCAGGGGAATGCGGCGGTCGTCAGCGTCACTTTGCGGGGGCACGGGCATCCTTGGGCCGTTTGGCGGCCAGCAGGCTGATGATGGCGAGGACCGCCGAAATCAGCGCATTCCATCCTGCCATGGACAGGCCCAGCCAGCTCCATGCCACGGCGTCGCACATGGCCACCCGCGCCACCGGGCCGGTGCCGAGCGCCAGCGAGGTCAGGGCCTCCAGATCAATATCAGCGGCCCCGGCCGCGCAGGTCGCCGGCAGCTCCCACCACTGCAGTTCACCGCCTGCATGGAAGGCGGCCGTGACTGCCCCCGTCAGAAAGACGAGAAACAGCAGGAAGGACGCAATCCGCGGCGTGCCGCGGCTGGCCCGACTGACCAGGGCCCACAGGGTGGCGGCCAGGGCGATGGTCACGGCCCCCCACAGCACCTCGCGTTGCCGCAGGCACAGATTGCAGGGCGACAGGCCGGCAAAATGCTCGAACGCATGGGCCGTCGCCAGCATCGCCAGCGAAATGCCGAGCGCGAAGGCGGTCCACCATCGGGTCAGGAGACGAAACAGGTCGGTCATCGGCCTATTCATAGACCGCCGCGCGGGGTCCGTCGATGGATCGCTACAGCAGCTTCACCACAACGATCAGGGCGACGAGCAGGACCACGCCGATGCCCGAAAACAGGGCCAGCCGCTTCTCCACGACGGCCAGCATGGCGGGCCCGAATTTCTTGAGAATCCAGGCCTCGAGGAAGAACCGCCCCCCGCGCGTCACCACCGAGGCCGCGATGAAGACCGGGAAGCTGAAGGCGGCCAGGCCCGAGGCGATGGTCACCAGCTTGTAGGGGATCGGGGTCAGGCCCTTGATCAGGATCACCCAGAGCCCCCAGTCGGCGAACCAGGCCCTGAAATGTTCAAGCCCGTCGCCATGCCCCATCAGGTTCAGGACCCACAGGCCCACGTCATTCAGGAAATAGCCGATCGCATAGCCGAGAATCCCGCCCAGCACCGAGGCCGCGGTGCAGACCCCGGCATAGAAATAGGCCCGCTCGGGCCGCGCCAGGATCATCGGGCACAGCATCACATCGGGCGGAATCGGAAAGAAGGAACTCTCGGCGAACGAGACGACCGCCAGGGCGGGGGTTGCGTGTCGGCTTCGCGCAAGCGCGAAGACCCAGTCGTACATCTTGCGAAGCATGGGGTCCTTTCGGGTCGTCCACCCGCCTCTAGCAGGCGTCGCGGACGGACGCACCCTCCGGATCGTGTTCGGCTGGCGGGTTGGCGAAGGCGGTCCGGATCACTAGGTTCCGCGCCACAGAGCGGCGTCGCGCCGCGACCCCTTCAGGAGACGCTCCCATGCATGACGCGCCCCAATCCGACGCCGCCGTCCGACTCGACCAGGAAAACCCTCTCGGCGTCGACGGTTTTGAATTCGTCGAATTCACCGGCCCCGAGCCCGAGTCGATGATCAGCCGACTGGAACTGATGGGTTTCACCCAGACCCATGTGAACCCGAAGACCGATGCCGTGCGCCTCAAACAGGGCGACATCACCCTGTTGGTGAATCGCAGCCCCAAGGGTCAGGCCGCTGAATTCGCCGCCGACCACGGCCCCTCGGCCAACGGCATGGCCTTCCGCGTCAATGACGCCAAGGCCGCCTATGAAGGTGCCGTGTCGCGCGGTGCCAAGCCGGCCGAAGGTGCCGACGGCGGTGCCCTCGGCGGCGGCTATCCCTACATCCTGCAGGGCATCGGGGGCTCGCTGCTCTACGTCGTCGACCAGTATGGTGAGCGCGGCTCCCTGTACGACGGCTGGGACGAGATCGAGGGCTGGGAAGAGGCCGAGCGCAAGAATTCGGTCGGCCTGTATTGCCTCGACCACCTGACCCACAACGTCAAACGCGGCCAGATGCGCACCTGGTCCGGCTTCTACGGCGACGTCTTCGCCTTCGAGGAGCAGAAATATTTCAACATCAAGGGCAAGGCGACCGGCCTGCTGTCCCAGGCCATGATCGCGCCCGACCGCGCCATCCGCATCCCGCTGAACGAGAGCCAGGACGACAACTCCCAGATCGAGGAATTCCTGCGCCGCTACAACGGCGAGGGCATCCAGCACATCGCCCTGCACACCGACAACATCTTCGAGACCGTCGAGGAGATGAAGCGCCGCGGCATCCCGTTCCAGGATACGATCGACACCTATTTCGACCTGATCGACAAACGCCTGCCGGGTCACGGCGAGGATGTCGCCCGCATGCGGCTGAACCGCATCCTGATCGACGGCTCCGACGAGGACGGCCTGCTGCTGCAGATCTTCACCCAGGACACCTTCGGCCCGATCTTCTTCGAGATCATTCAGCGCAAGGGCAACCAGGCCTTCGGCGAGGGCAATTTCCAGGCCCTGTTCGACTCGATCGAGCTGGACCAGATCCGGCGCGGCGTCATCAAGGTCGACGCCTAGGCCCGGTCCCGGGATCGTAACGGCCGCAACAGGCCGCTACGATCCCGCCGATAACAGCTGCCACGCCAAGCCTGCCCGGGAGGGGCCCGTCATGAAGTCCGCCATCCTCGCCTTCTGTCTGGCCGCCGGTCTCGCCGGGGCCGCCTCGGCCCAGCAAGCCCCTGCCTGGTCCTTTGCCATCCACGGCGGGGCCGGGGTCATCGAGCGTGCCAATCTGTCGCCAGAGCAGGACGCCGCCTACCGCGCGGCCCTGCACCGCGCGCTGGAGGCCGGATCGGCGGTGCTGGCGGCGGGCGGCTCGTCGCTCGACGCGATCCAGGCCGCCATCGAGCTGATGGAGGATGACCCGCTGTTCAACGCCGGGCGCGGGGCGGTCTTCACCGCCGCCGGACGCAATGAGCTGGACGCCGCCGTCATGGACGGTTCGGACCTGACCGCCGGGGCCGTCGCCGGCCTGACCACCACCCGCCACCCGATCGCCGCCGCCCGGGCGGTGATGGAGCAGTCGCCGCACGTCATGCTGATCGGCGAGGGTGCCGACAGCTTCGCCGCCTCGGTCGGACTGGAACAGGTTGACCCCGCCTTCTTCTTCACCGAGCGCCGCTGGCGGGGGCTGGAGTCGGCGCTACGGACCCAAAACCTGCCGATTCCGGAACGTCCAGCGGGGGCACAGGGGCCGATGGCCGCCAATAACATGGTCACCCCGGGGCTCGCCCCCGGGGCCGCCCCGCCGCTGAACGAGCGCAAATTCGGCACGGTCGGGGCCGTGGCGCTGGACAGCCAGGGCCGGCTCGCCGCCGGCACCTCGACCGGCGGCATGACCGCCAAACGCTGGGGTCGGGTCGGTGACGTGCCGGTCCTCGGTGCGGGGACCTACGCCTCCAACGCCGACGGCTGTGCCGTGTCAGCGACGGGCTCGGGCGAGTATTTCATCCGGGCGACGGTGGCGCGGGACATCTGCGCCCGCACAGCGTCCGGAGATTCGGCCCAGGCCGCCGGCGAGGCCGAGATCGCCGATGTCGGCTCCCTCGGCGGCGACGGCGGGGTCATTGTTATGGGCCTGGACGGAACCCCCGCCTTCGCCATGAACACCTCCGGCATGTACCGCGGTGCCGTTTCCTCGACCGATGCCGCCGCAGTGGCCATCTACGGCGACGAGGACCTGCGACCGTGACCCAGGGTGCTGTCCTCGACCTGGCCGAAAAATTCGCGGCCTTCGCCGACCACTGGCGGCCGCGCGTGGCGGCGCAGCTGAACGGACAGGACGTGCGGCTGGTCAAGCTACAGGGCGTCTTCCCATGGCACAGCCACGCCGACGCCGACGAGATGTTTCTCGTCTGGAAGGGCCGGTTCCGGGTCGAGTTCCGCGATCGGGTCGAGACCCTCGGTCCCGGCCAGTTCATCGTCGTGCCGCGTGGCGTCGAGCATCGCACCGCCGCCGACGACGAGGCCGAGGTGATGATCTTCGAGCCATCGGAGGTCATCAATACCGGCGACGCTCCCGCGTCCGCCTTCACTGCCCCCACCGGACAGACGATCTGACATGACCCAGCGCGATCATCCCGGCGTCGTCCTGCCGCCGCCCCTGATCTATTTCGGCTTCCTCGCGATCGGCTGGGGTCTGCACGTCTGGCTGAAGGGTCCGGACCTCGGCCTGACGCTGGAGGTCCGGCGCGGCCTGGCCATCGGCCTGATCATCGCCGGCCTCCTGCTGGACGGCATGGCCGCGGGCCTGTTCCGCCGCCGCGACACGGCGGTCGAGCCGTGGAAGCCGTCGACGACCCTGGTCACCGACGGCCCCTATCGTTTCAGCCGCAACCCGATCTACGTCGGTTTCGCCATCACCTATGTCGGCCTGGCCGTGGCCATGGACAGCTGGTTCGCGCTCGGCCTGCTGTTCCCCTGTTTGCTGGCCGTGGATCGCTTTGTCATTGCCCGCGAGGAACGCTATCTCAGCGCCAAATTCGGCGCGGCCTACCAGGCCTATTGCGCCCGGGTCAGGAGATGGCTGTGACCGCCTTTGTTGCCGACGATGAACTGTCCGTCATGGCCATCGAGGAGCTGGACTCCGCCTGCGCCCTGAAATGGCCGGAACTGAAAAGAATCACCCCCTGGGGCGACACCTTCACCGGCTTCGCCCCTTCCGGCCGCGAGGTCGAGATCGAGCGCCGCTACCTCTGGTCCCATGAACCGAAGGGCGCGATTGCCGTCGAGGTCGAGGTCCGGGCCGCCGGTGGACAGCAGACGGCCGAGGCCCGGGCCCTGATCACGCCGCCGGGCTGACCCTGTTCCCCGACCTGCGTTAACCTTTTCGATTGCCAATCCGGCTGGTGGCGGCAACATGCGGTCGCACAACTTGGGGCATCGGCTGCATGACGCACTATCCGTCAGAGTTTCAGAGCGGCCCCGGCTTCGACACGGTCGAGCCGGACGTCTTCTTCAGCCTGTCGCCGGTCCTGCTGGCCGCCGTCCTGCTGCTGCTGGCCCTGGCCATTGTCCTGACCTGGTTCGCCCGCGACCTGTTCGGCCGCAAGGACCCGGATGCCGCCAATGATATCTGGACGGCCATCAACACCGCCTGCCTTCTGGCCATGGGGGCCAACAGCGACCAGCTGCTGGCCCGGGCCAGGGCCCTGCGTGAGGAGATCACCGCCCGGCTGGGTCCGGTCCTGACCCTCGCCGATGGCCTCAACAAGCCGCTGGGTGCCCTCGACAAGGCCATCAAGGGCAAGATCAAGGACGACCGGGCCACGGCTGCCGCCGCCGGCTGCACGCCTCATGTGACCGTGCTTCAGAACAGCCAGATCGTCGTCAAGGGCGAGGATTGCGGCAACACCGCGCCGGCCACCCCACCCCCGGCATCCCCGCCCGCGACCGACCGCGACATGACTGACGTCGAGCGCGCCGCCGCCCTGCGCAGCGCCATCGGCAGCTTTCACGACCACTGGTCCAGCAAGGCCCTGCGCCTCGCCGAACTGCGCAAGGCCCGCAACGCCCTTTGCCACACAGCACCTGTCCAGCAACCGGCGCATCACTGACAGCGAACGGTTCCCTCGCGGATCAAAACCGCCTAAGCCTGAGGCATGAAACTCGCCTCGCTCAAGCACGGCCGGGACGGCCGCCTCGTCGTCGTTTCGCGGGACCTGAACTGGTTCACGGACGCCTTTCTGATCGCCCCGACCCTGCAGGCGGCGCTCGATGACTGGGCGCGCTGCGAACCCCTGTTGCGTGCCCTGGCCGAGAGCCTCGAGCATGAGGGCGTGCCGCGCGGCCGCTTCCATGAGCGCGAGGCCGCCGCCCCCCTGCCCCGCGCCTATCAGTGGGCCGACGGCTCGGCCTATGTGAACCACGTCGCCCTGGTGCGTCAGGCCCGCAACGCCGAAATGCCCGACAGCTTCTGGACCGACCCCCTGATGTACCAGGGCGCGTCCGACTCCATGCTGGGCCCGCGCGACCCTATCCCGCTGGCCGATGAGGCCTGGGGCTGTGATCTGGAGGCCGAGGTCGTGGTCGTGACCGATGACGTGCCCCAGGGCGTCTCGGCCGAATCGGCCCTGACCCATGTCCGCCTGATCGGCCTGGTCAATGACGTGTCCCTGCGCAACCTGATCCCCGGTGAACTGTCCAAGGGCTTCGGCTTCGTCCAGTCCAAGCCGGCCTCGGCCCTGTCGCCGGTCTTCGTCACCCCTGACGAACTGGGCCCGCGCTGGAACGGCGGCAAGCTGCACGGCACCCTGTCGGTTCAGCTGAACGGGGCCGAGTTCGGCAAGGCCGACGCCGGCGTCGACATGACCTTCGACTTCGGCACCCTGATCGCCCACCTGGCCAAGACCCGGTCCCTGTGCGCCGGCACCATCATCGGTTCGGGCACCGTCTCCAACCGCGATACCGACGGCGGCCCCGGCAAGCCGGTCGCCGACGGCGGCCTGGGCTATTCCTGCATCGCCGAGGTCCGCACCGTCGAGACCATCCTGCGCGGCAAGGCGGAGACCCCCTTCCTCAAGCACGGCGACACCGTGCGGATCGAGATGCTGGACGACACCCACCATTCGATCTTCGGAGCCATCGAACAGACGGTCGCCCCGGCGGGCTGAGGCGGCGCGGTGGAGGCCTCAACCTCACCGCATTTCGCGTTGACGGCGCGACAAACACACCTAAGGGTTGCCTTTCATTCCGGAGAGACAGTCTGATGCGTGTGTTGCTTCTGACGGCGCTGATTGTAGCCGTGGCCCAACCGGCAATGGCCCAACAGGCTCGTGACTGGGACATCCTGCGCGATCCGGCCCAGCAGATGACCATGGCCTATACGCCGTTCGACAACGGACTCGGCATCGCCGTCCGGTGCGTCAATCGCTCCTATGAGGCGTTGATCACGGGCCTGCCCCCGACCGAGTACGAAACCCGCCCGCTCGACGTAGCCTTCGGAGACCGCGAACCCCGGGAGCAGACCTGGAACGTCGCAACTGAGTCACGTATCGCGGTCAGCAGCCGCCCCGCCGAGTTCGCCCGCAAACTGCGCGATGGCGGCACGCTGAAAATCCGCGTCCCGGGTGCCGCAGAGGGCGGGCGCAACCTGCTGTACGTCCTCGAACTGCCGGCCTCAAGCGCAGCCATCGACGAAACCCTGACCGCCTGCGACCGTCCCCTGGTGGACCCCCGGGACGCCGAGATTCAGGATATCGGTCGCAACGGTCTCCCCGGCGGGTTGGAGTGGGTGCGGCGACCGCAGGGGCGCTACCCGGACACCCGATTTGCCAGGGGATTCGCCGTTCTGACCTGCCTGACCAATCCGGATGGTACCCTGCGGTCCTGCGTGGTCGAAGCCGAACACCCGCAGGGCGGCCATTTCGGTGAGGCGGCCCTGAGTGGGACCCGCCGCGCTCGTCTCGGCTTGACAACGGATCCGGACGCACCCGTTCCACCCCGCTTCATCAGCTTCCGCGTCAATTTCGCGGTGGACGGCTATACGGCACGCCGGAGTCGCCGGGCTCCCCGTTCCGCTGAAAGCAGCTGAGCGATCTGGCCACGCCACATCCTGCGCCATGACCAGCGTCGGCCCCGCGCATGAGGCCACGA
>CAXBHG010000054.1:0-14432 GCA_963975385.1 uncultured Brevundimonas sp. | reverse complement strand
ACGGTCGAGGACGCCGCCATCATCATGACGGTGATCGCCGGCACGGACCCGCTGGATCCGGCCACGATCGAGGCCGATGCGCGCAAGGTCGACTATAGCGCGGCGCTGGACGCGGACAGCCTGAGGGGGACGCGGATCGGGGTCATGCGCTTCCTGATCGGCAACTATTCCACCGAGACCCGGGCCGTGTTCGAGCAGAACCTGCAGGCCCTGCGCGATGCGGGGGCCGAACTGGTCGAGATCACCGAGGGACCGGACCTGCGGGCGATCGGCACTGCCTCGCGTCTGGTGCTGATGACCGAGCTGAAGGTCGATCTGAACGCCTATCTGGCCTCGACCGATCCGCAGCAGGTGCCGACCCGGACCCTGGCGGATCTGATCGCCTTCAATGACGCCGAGCCGCGCGAAACGGTGCTGTTCGGCCAGGAGCTGTTCCTGCAGGCCGAGGCCACGAAAGGGCTGGACGACCCGGCCTATATCGAGGCCCGCGCCAGTTCCCTGCGCATGGCCGGGCCCGAGGGTATCGACCGGATGATGGCCGACCACCGCGTCGTCGCCCTGATCGCGCCGACGACGTCGCGTGCCTGGACCAATGATCCGACCGACGATGACCGGTCCCAGGGCTCGTCCAGTTCGCTGGCGGCGGTGGCCGGCTATCCGCATCTGACCGTGCCGATGGGATTCGACCGCGGCATGCCCGTCGGGATCAGCTTTATCGGCGGCAAATGGGACGACGCCCGCATCCTGTCGCTGGGCCATGCCTATGAGCAGAAGACCCGCGCCCGCCGGGCCCCGTGAATGCCCGGCTCCCGGCGTATGAAAAAGCCCCGGCGCGGTGGCCGGGGCTTTCTGTCGTGCGGGGTTGACGATCAGGCCGGGGCCTTGACCGTGCGCAGATAGGGCAGTTTGACGTCGACCTCGCCGAACCTCGCCCCGGCATCCTCGGTCGAGACCGAAAGGGCGACGATCACGTCCTGGCCCGGGATCCAGTTGGCGGGGGTGGCCAGAGGGACCCCCTCGGTCGCCCGCACGGCGTCGAGCGCGCGCAGAATCTCCGCGAAATTGCGGCCCACCGACATGGGGTAGCACATGGTCAGCCGGACCTTCCTGTCGGGGCCGACGATGAACACCGTGCGCACCGAGGCGGAGTCGGCGGCGGTGCGACCGTCCGGCAGCCAGGCTTCCGCGGGCAGCATGTCGTACAGCTTGGAGACGTTCAGCGAAGTGTCGTCGATGATCGGGAAATTCGCCGGCGCGCCCGCGACCTTTTCGATATCGGCCTTCCATTTGACGTGCTCGTCGACGCTATCGACCGAGACCCCGATCACCTTGGTGTTGCGCTTCTCGAACTCCGCGGCGAGTTGGGCCACGGCGCTGAACTCGGTGGTGCAGACGGGGGTAAAGTCCTTGGGGTGCGAGAACAGGATCGCGTAGCCGTCACCGATCCAGTCGTGGAACCTGATCTGGCCTGACGTCGAGTCGGCGGTGAAATCGGGCGCGATATCGTTGATGCGCAAGCTCATGGGAGTCTCCGGTGGCGGGATTTCAGTGATCACGCCAGACATAGGTGTTGCACGCCCTGCCTTCCAGACAGGCACCGCCCCTGTAGAGACAATTGGTCCGGCCGGCGATCGCCGGAACCCGGAAACGGCCGGATCGTTGCGCCACAATGGAGAGGATGTTCATCCGTATCGCCAGCGCCACCGCCCGCCTGGCCGGCAAGCCGTGGACCTTCCTGACCTGTCTGGGCATCGTGGGGGTCTGGGCGGTTTCGGGACCGGTCTTCGGTTTCAACGAGACCTGGCAGCTGGTGATCAATACCGGGACGACGATCGTCACCTTCCTGATGGTCTTCCTGATCCAGAATACCCAGAATCGCGACGCCTCGGCGATGCACGCCAAGCTGGATGAGCTGTTGCATGCGGTGCGCGGGGCGGAGGAGCGGTTTATCGGCATCGAGCATCTGACCGACCATGAACTGGCGCTGATCCTCGCCGAGGTGGAAGCCCGGGCCCGGGAAATTCACGCGCAGCCGTCCCCTGCCGGGGCAGTGCGCGCGAGGCCGCGCGGTGGCCCGCCAGGCGCATCCTGAATCGTTCGGATGTCATTGATCGGCGAGGGCTGGACAGGTCGCCGATTCTCGCCTCATTTGGCCGGGTGGGGCTGCAAAAGTGATTGATAAACCGCGGTATTGGTGATCCGGACGTGAGCCGGGGGCGGACGGCTATCGCCACCACCGGACCTCGTCTGGTGGTGCTTCTGGGGTTGGCGCATTTCGTCGGCTATGCCGACCGCGCAATTCCCGCCGTATTCGCGCCGGGGCTGAAGGCCACCTTCGCGCTCAGCGACGCCCAGTTGGGGGCCCTGCAGGGCGTGCCCTTCATTCTCAGCTATGTGCTGGCCACCCTGTGGGCCGGACGACGCACGTCGCGGCAGGTGCGGCCCGGCACCTATGTCGGCCTGTGCATCCTGGTGTGGACCGGGGCTGCGGTCGCGTTCGCCCTTGCTCCCGACTATCCGACCCTGCTGGGAGCCCGGATGGTGTTCGGGGTGGGTCAGGCGGCCTTTGCGCCGATGGCCCTGGCGATGCTGGCGACCGCCGCTCCGATCGCGGGTATCCAGCCGGTCGGCATGTTTACCGCCGGTTCGGCCACGGGGCGGAGTGGCGGTATCCTTCTGGGCGGGCTGGTGCTGAGCCTGACCGCCGCCGCCGGTCTGGCGGTCACCATGGCACCCTGGCGGGTCGCCGCCCTGGTGATGCTGATCCCGAATCTGCTTCTGGCCGTGGCCTTTCTGACGCGGCGGGCGACCGGGCCGATGCCGGTGCCCGTGCGGTCGGGGGGCGGGGTGCTCGACGCCCTGCGCCGGGTCGGAGAGCGGCCCCTGAGCCTGTTTCTGTATATGGCCGCGGCGTGCGGCATGGTGATGATCGTTCAGTCGCTGGCGGCGTGGAGTCCGTCCATCATCGGCCGTCAGTTCAGCATGGATCCCGCCAGCGCCGCCGTGCTCGTCGGGGCGGTGACCCTGATCGCCGCACCGGCAGGGCATCTGCTGGCAGGGCGCAGCGGCACCTCGCGGCAGTTCCGTCTGCAGGGACCCGGTCCGGCCCTGGGGGTCAGCGCCGCTCTCGCAGTTCCGTCCGCGATCGGCCTAAGCCTGGCCCCGACACCCGGCCTGGCCGCGGCCTGTCTGGTGGTTCTGATCGCCAGCAGCGGTTTCGGTGCGGCAATGGCCCTGATCGGCTTTCAGGGGCTTGCGCCCGCGCCGCTGCAGCGGGGCATGAACAGCCTGTTTCTGGTGCTGGTGACGGTATTCGGGACTGCGGCAGGGCCGATGATCACCGGGCTGGTCAGTGACGGTATTGCATCGAGCGGCCTTGGGTTGAGCCTGGCCCTTGCGATCGTGGTGACGGGAGCGGCCGTGGTCGTGATCGTCGCCGTCCTGTCCGGCAGGGCCGGCTGGGCGGGTCTCGCCGCCGAAATCCGCGCCGCAAGCACCGAAACCGTCCGTTCCGAAGACGTGTCCCATGCCTGACCAGTTCCAGTTTTCAAGCGCCGGTCTCTCAGAGGGCGAGGCTTTCGACAGATATGTCCGGCTCTACAGCGGCGGCTCCGACGTCAGTCGCGGCGAGGGCGATTTTCATGCCCGGGTGCGGGCATGGCGGATGGATAATCTGCTGCTGTTTGAACGGATCCTCTCGGGCGTGGTTCATGCGCGGACCGGACGTGCGAGCACCGACGGCTTTGACCATATCGTCATCACCCTGGTCCTGGCGGGGCGGGTCACCGGCGGTCCGGAAAGTGCCTTCGAGGAAGTCGGGCCGACCGACATCTATCTGACCGATACCCTGCGCCCATCCCGGACAGAATTTTTCAACGCCCACGTCCTGACCGCGAGTGTCGCGCGGACCCTGGTCGGTGTAGCCCTGGGGAGCCACGCCGGCCTGCACGGCCGGGTGCTCAGGGTCCCGGAAAATCTGGTGCTGGCGGACTTCATGCAGTCGCTGGCCCGCCACGGCGACCTGCTGCGCGGGGAGGTCCTGGCCAGCCTGGGACGGGCGTTCATCGATGTGCTGTCCTCGGCCACCGCCGAGCGTTCGGGCGGGGGGGAGGCCCGGCGCAAGGATTTCGTGCGCCGGGAGACGGTCAAGCGACATATCCTCGACAACCTTGGCCATCGGGACCTGTCAGTGGACTCGATCAGCAAGGCGACCGGTATCTCGCGGTCCGGCCTGTATCGGCTGTTCGAGATGGAAGGCGGGATCGCGCGACTGATCCTCGACCGGCGGCTTGAAGGCGTCCGTGTGGCGATGGACCGCCGGGCAGGTGCCAGCCTGGACGAGCTGGCGACCCAGTTCGGTTTCTCAAGCGCGACGGCCATGGGGCGGGCGTTTTCCGAAGCCTATGGCGTCTCCACCCTGGCCTATCGAAAGGCCGTTGCGGCGACCGCACCCGGCGACAGCGAGGACAGTCAGCGCCGCTGGGAAAGCTGGCTGACCGAGATTACCTGAAACGGGACCTAGCCGCCGGTCACATAGATGGTGCAGGTCGAGGATTCCCCGGTCAGTGGATTGGCAAACGGGACCACCTGCGCGACCGGGTTGGTGAAGACCTGGCCGAGCAGTTCAAGAAAGGCCGCGTCGGGTGCGTCGTCGGACCAGAGGGCGAAGACCCCGCCGGGCGTCAGCCACGGCTTCATCCGGGTGAGGCCCTCGAGCGTGTAGAAGCGGGCGTGGGCGGGGTTCAGCAGCCGGTACGGCGAATGGTCGATGTCCAGCAGGATGACGTCGTACCGCCCGCCCTCGTCGGGCGCTTCATCGAACAGACCGAAGAAGTCGCCGTGGGTCAGGACGCAGCGTGGGTTGGCCCCCAGGCTCTCGCCGATCGGGACGATACCGGCGCGATGCCAGTCAATGACGGCCTCGATCGCATCGGCGACCTCGACAGAGGCCACCCGCGGTTCGGCCAGGGCGGCCTGGGCCGTGTAGCCGAGGCCCAGTCCGCCGACGAGGACCTTCAGCCCGGTGCCGGTCGCCCTGGCCAGGCCGAGGGTGGCGAGTTCCGTTTCGCCGACCGTGAACAGGCTCGACATCAGATGCTCTTCGCCGAGAATGACCTCGACCACGTCGCGATCCAGGGCCGAGACCCAACGCCGTCGCAGGATGATCGGGCCCATCGGCGTCGGGCGGTAGTCCAGTTCCTCGATCAGACGCGACAAACGATACCTCCCGCAGATTGTGGCGACCTCACCATCGTCCATCAGCCGGTGCGATGCACGTGCTGATCGTTCCTGCCCGGCGGGGACCGCGGGAGCGGGATGATCCGGACATTGCCGACCGCCCTGAAACTGCTAGGCAAGGGGTGATACTGTCGACCGGAATGTCGGGGCACGAACCGTGACCCCCGACCGGTCGGAAAGGCTGCGCCCGTGAGATCTGCCACCGCCCTGACCCTGGCCCTGTTTGTGATTGCCGCGGCGGGCGCGGTTCATGCGGTCCCGCGCGTCGACCCCGTCCTTGCGCCGGGCACACCGCCCGCGGCGGCGGCGCAGGCTGGTGCCGTTGAAACCCTGCCGGAATCCACCGAGCAGCAGGCCCGTCTGGATGCCGCCAGCCGGGCCCGGTCGGCCGCCCAGCAACAGATTCAGACCGAGCAGCGTCAGCTGGTGGCCTATGCCGGGACCCTGGCGGCCGTCGAGGCGACGCTGGATGCGCGCGCGCAACAGCAGGCGCTTGAGACCGAAGCCACCCTGGGGCTGCGGCAACAGGCACTGGAGGCCCGCAGCGATCCGGCGACGGCGGACGCGGTCTATGGCGACCTGCGGACGGAACTGCGGGCCACGCGCCGCCACCTGGGCACCACACTGGATGCGATGCGTAACCAGGCCGACGTACCCGCGCTGCCGCCGGCCACCGCCGATTCCCTGGCACCGGGTACCGAACGGGCCGCCGTGCGGGCGCAGCGCCGTGCGCTGGAAGCCCGCCGCGCGCAGTTGCTGGTGCGCCTCTATGACAACAACCGGACCGAGTCCCGGCTGCTGCTGGCCCGGCTGACCACCCTGAATGAAGCCCGGCTGGACCTGTTGCCGCATCTGTCGGCCGACAAGCGTCGGGCCACCACCGGTTTTACCCCGGCGGGCTGGAACCAGGTGTCGGCAGAGTTCGAGCATCTGGTGCTGATCATCCGCTATCACGCCCATACGCTGGTGGAGGCGACGCGCTCGGGCGTAATCGCGCGGGACCTGCTGTCGGCGAGCGCGCTGCTGGCAGCCTCGACCCTGCTGTGGATCCTGGCTCTGGCAGGTTTCGCGATCTGGCGGGCCACGGCGCGGCGCGTTCTGCCGCTTTGGGAGCAGAGTCTGCAGGAGAAGAATCTGGCGACCCTGCGGTCGACACCGGACCTGCGACTTTGGGCCCTGCGCCTGTTCATGTCGGTCCGGGGGCCGCTGGAATGGCTGATCATGCTGTTCGTGCTGCGGGCGTCATTGCCGGCGCATGTGCGCAATCTGCTGGAAGTCGAGATCATCGGCCTGGTCGTGGGCTGGGTCCTGATCGCGGCGGTGGCCACCCGGCTGCTGGACTCCCTGCTGGGGGCCGGCAACGACCGGCTGGGGCGGCGCGCGCGTGAGCTCGGCCCGCTGCGACGGCGTTCGATGCGGCTGGTGACCAATGTCATTGTGGGCTTCATCCTGGTCCTGACCCTGACGGCCCGGCTGGTCGGTGAGGGGGCCTTCCACAACTGGGTGGCGTCGACCGGCTGGCCGGCGGCCCTGCTGACCCTGCTGGTACTGGTGATCTGGTGGCGCGGCGTGGTCTTTGAACAGCTGGAGCGCCATCGGCGGCCCAATGCGTTGCAGAGCTGGGTCCTGGCCAACCGGACCGGCCGCACCGCCGCGCTGGCGGCACTTCTGGGCACGGCTGATGTGGTGATCCGTAGCGGTGCCCGCACCGCGCGCACCGTCGGCAGCCGTTTCATCTCGGTCCGGCGGACCCTGGCCTTCCTGTTCCGCCAGGAACTGAGCCGCAGCGGTCGCAATACGGTGTCGGACCTCACCGACCTTCCGGAGGACGCGTTCGCCAGCCTGTCGCCGGACGTGTACGGCGCGACCTGGGTCAGGTCCCGGCTGGAGCCCATGCTGGATCAACTGGTCCAGCGTGAGACGGGGGGGCTGGTGGTGCTGGTCGGTGAGCGGGGGTCGGGCAAGAGTGCCGCCCTGCGGCAGCTGCAGCAACGAATTGTGGATGCGCGTCTGGTCACGGCATCGGAGCTCGTCGCAGGGGAGGCGGGGCGTCGTTCGGCGTCGCGCACCCGGGTGGCCGAACCGGCGGCGATGCTGGTCGATGATCTGGACGCACTGGTGCGGTTCGACGTCGGGGGGCTGGCGACGTTCGACGCCTGTCTCGACCGGGCCCGGGCGACGGCCGACCGGACCCTGTGGGTGCTGGCGATCGACAGCGCGGTCTGGGATCTGGTCTGCCGCCTGCGCAATGTGCGCACGACTTTCAGCACGGTGATTACGGTTCCGCACTGGACTGATACGGCGATCGCCGAACTGCTGCAGTCCCGTACCGCCGAGGCCGGTATTGCGCCGGGCTATGACCGGATGATCGAGGATATCGCGGATCTGGACGACATCGACCGGCGTGAGGCGGTGGAGGCCAAGAACGCCGCCTTCATGCTGCTGCTGTGGGACGCGTCGGACGGCAATCCCGGCGTCGCCCTGCACCTGTGGCGGACGGTGCTGGGGAGCGCTGCCGACGGCAGCGTCTTCGTGCGTCCGCTGCAACCGGTGGCCGAGGCGGCGATCGAACGCCTGCCGCTGGAGGCCCTGTTCGTCTATCGCGCCGTGCTGCGGCGGGCGGGGGCCACGCCGGCGGAGATCGTTGCGGCCACGCGCCTGTCGCCGGCCATGGTCACCGACGTGTTGAGATCGGGCGTTCAGGATGGACATCTGTTACCGGACGACGGCGGATACCGGGTGTCCTGGGACTGGTACCGGGCCCTGACGCGCAGCCTCGTCCGGCGCCATCTGGGGAGCAGCGTATGACCCGCCGCATATCATCGATCCTGCGCCCGCTGGCCCTGGCCGGGGGGCTGCTGCTGTCGGCAGCGGGCCCGGCCCTGGCCCAGGCGCAGGTCGATCTCGGCCAGCTGGCCGGCTTCATCCAGTGGGGCGGAGTGGCCGCCTCGGTCGTGGTCTTTGCCCTGGCCATTGTCGTGCTGCGGGGACTGGAACACCTGTCGGCGAGTCTGTGCGAGCGTTTCGTCAGCCGCCGGCCGACCATCCAGAAGGTCGAATCCGCGTCCCGCTTCATCGTCTATCTGATCACCATCGTCATCGCCGTTCGCCTGAGCCTGAGGATGGACGCCACCGCCCTGACGGTCGTCGGCGGCGGTCTGGCCTTTGCCGTCGGCTTCGCCATGCGCGATCTGGTGGCGGCGGTGATCGCCGGGATCACCATCATGTTCGACCGGCCCTTCCAGGTCGGGGACCGGGTCGAATACGCGGGCCAGTACGGCGACGTGATCAAGATCGGCCTGCGCAGTGTGCGGATGAACACGCTGGACCACAACGTCATCACCATCCCCAACAACAAGGTGCTGACCGACGTCACCTCGAGCGGCAACTACGGGGCGCTGGAGATGCAGGTGCCGTTCCAGATGGTGATCGGTGCCGACGAGGATCTGGACCTGGCCATGACCCTGGTCCAGGAAGCCTGTCTGACCAGCCCCTATGCCTATCTTGACGAACCCGCACCCGTGCTGGCGCAGCAGGTGCTGGAGGGCAATTTCGTTTTGGTCCGCGTCACCGCGCGCCCTTATGTGTTTGAGGCCAAATACGAAAAAAGCTTCCAGACCGATGTGACGCTGCGGGTGCGGCGCGCCTTCCGTGAACATGGCATCGCCAGCCCCACCGTGGTTCTCGCCGGGAGTTGAAGGAATGACGGCGGCCGGAAGGTGCCGAACCGCAGCGTCGCCGGGCGGACCCGTGTTTTCCGGTCACCGACCGTATCCGCTTTCCGCTCCTGACCGGGGACTGTGAACCGTCCTTCCGGACGCGTGAGCACCGGCGGCAATGTCCGGGGGCGGTTGATCCCAAATCGATGCGACTGATCGATATTCCAATCGTCTCCGACAATAACTTAGCTATATCAGCCCCATACCGGTGAAAAGAAATAGGCTTGCGGGTCCGGGAAAGCGGGCCGCCTAATGTTGATACGAGGAAGGAGGCCACGATGGAGAATGGAGCGATCGATCTGGGCGCCTTCTGGATGCCCTTCACGGCGAACAAGGCGTTCAAACAGGCCCCGCGCCAGTTCGGCTCGGCCCGGGGCATGCATTACTATACGCCCGAGGGGCGTCCGGTGCTCGACGGGACGGCCGGCCTTTGGTGCGTCAACGCCGGCCATGGGCGCACGCCCATCGTCGATGCCATCGCTCACCAGGCGGCGACGCTGGACTATGCGCCGACCTTTCAGCTGGGCCATCCCAAGGTGTTCGAGCTGGCCACGCGACTGGCCGACCTGTTCCCCGGCGATATCAATCGGGTGTTCTTCGCCGGATCGGGCTCCGAGGCGGTCGACACTGCGCTGAAGATCGCCCTGGCCTACCATCGCGCCAATGGCCAGCCGTCGCGCACGCGGTTCATCGGTCGCCAGCGCGGCTACCACGGGGTCGGCTTCGGCGGCATCTCGGTGGGGGGGCTGGAGAACAACCGGCGTGGCTTCACCCTGCTGCCCGGTGTCGATCATCTGTCGCACACCCACAGCCTGGAGCATGCGGCCTTCTCGCGGGGACAGCCGGAATGGGGCGGGCATCTGGCCGATGAACTCGAGGAACTGATTGCCCTGCGGGGAGCCGAAACCATCGCGGCCGTCATCGTCGAGCCGCTGGCGGGTTCAACGGGCGTTCTGGTGCCGCCGGTCGGCTATCTTGAGCGACTGCGCGAGATCAGTGAACGCCACGGCGTGCTGCTGATATTTGATGAGGTCATCACCGCCTTCGGCCGGCTGGGCGCAGGGACCGCCGCCGAACTGTTCGATGTCACACCGGACATGATCGTCTGCGCCAAGGGGCTGACCAACGGGGCTGTGCCGATGGGGGCTGTCGGGGTTCGCGAGTTCGTCCATGACATGGTGGTCAACGCCAGTGAGGACGGCATTGAGTTTTTTCACGGTTACACCTATTCCGGCCATCCGCTGGCCGCAGCCGCGGGTCTGGCGACGCTCGACATCTATGTCGATGAGGGCCTGTTCCAGCGTGCGGCTGACCTGGCCCCCCTGTGGCAGGAGCAGGTGCACGGTCTGGGTAATCTTCCGCATGTCATCGACATTCGAAATCTGGGACTGGTGGCCGGAGTCGAGATGTCGGCGCGGCCCGGCGCGCCCGGTGCGCGGGGGACCGAAGTCTTCCATCGCTGTTTCGACGAGGGGGTCCTTGTTCGCGTGACCGGCGATACGATCGCCCTGTCGCCGCCCTTGACCGTTTTGCCCGACCAGATTGCGCAGATGCTCGACTGCCTGTCCGAAGCGATTCATCGAGCCCACTGACCACCACGTCCAAAATGACGGGAAAATTGCCATGAGACACTATCGCCCAGGGGTTTCGATTATCGTTCTTGCGGTCGCTGCCTCGACCGCGGCCGCGGCCCAGACGGCCCCGTCAGCCAGACCCCAGGCGAGCACGACCATCGACGACGTCATCGTCACCGCCCAGCGGCGGGAACAGGCGGCCCAGGACGTCGGCATTGCGCTCAGCGTGCTGTCGGGTGAGGAGCTGACCAACCGCGGCATCACCAACGTCAATCAGCTGCAGACCGCCACGCCGAACCTCGAGATCGAGCCGGCCTTCGGTGGCGGCGCGGCCCAGTTCCGGCTGCGCGGCGTCGGCTTTCAGGATTATGCCTCAAACAATTCGCCGACCGTCGGCGTCTATGTGAACGAGGTCGCCTATCCGGTCCCGGTGATGACCCAGGGCCTGATCTTTGACGTCGACCGGGTCGAGGTGCTGCGCGGACCCCAGGGCACCCTCTACGGCCGCAACACCACCGGTGGGGCGATCAGCTTTGTAACCCGCCGGCCGACGGAGGTCATGAGCGCCGGGATCAAGGGGGAATACGCGACCTTTGATGCCGTTCAGGTCGAGGGCTATGTCTCGGGGCCGCTCGGCGACAACGTCAAGGGCCGGCTGACCGCCATGACCCAGCAGGGCGGGGCGTTCCAGTACAATCGTGATACCGGGGAGTCGCTGGGCGACGCGGACCGGACCGGGGTACGCGGCCTTCTGACCTTTGACCCGACGCCCGCCCTGTCCTTCACCCTGGATCTGCACGGCGGGGTCGACAGGTCCGAGAACCAGGGCCTGTACCTGCTCAGTACGCTGGTCACCCGCTTCGGGGGACCGGGCAGTGTCACCATTCCCGCCGATACGGACCATCGCGCGACCGGCTGGGGTCTGTCCCCCCGTTTCGCCGCCGAGATGGGGCGCGACGTCAATGCCAAGCCCGGACGGGATAACTCGTCCTGGGGCACGTCGCTGAACGGCCACTATGATTTCGAGACGATGCGGCTGACCAGCATCACCAGCTATGAAACCCTGGACCGCAGCGAATACGGGGACTGGGACTCCTCGCCCTCGGTCGAGGCGGACACCTTCTTCGGCAGTGACGTCTCCGTCTTCTCACAGGAATTCCGCCTGTCATCGGCCGTCGACGGCCCGCTGAACTGGGTCGCCGGCGTCTACTATTCGAAACAGGAGCTGGACGAGCGTTACTCATCGGATTTCATCGATGTGTACGGCACCTATGGCCAGGTGGCCTATGCCCAGGAAGTTGAGTCCGTCAGCATCTTCGGTCAGGCGGAATTTGCGTTGAGCGAGCGGTTCAAGCTGATCGGTGGCCTCCGCTACGAGGAGGAGACACGGAACCTCAACGGGTTCGGCACGGCGTTCGGCGGGGCCACGGCGCTTCCGCCCACGTCGGTCGAGACCGAGATGACCCCGCTGACCGGCAAGATCGCGCTGGAGTTCACGCCCAGCGACAATCTGCTGATCTACGGATCCTTCAGCCGGGGGGCCAAGTCGGGCGGTTTCACCACCTACAATACCGGCAGCGCCAGCGGCATCGAGCCGTTCCGTCCTGAAATCCTGCTCGCCTATGAGGTCGGGTTCAAGGCGGATCCGACCCGCGCGTTCCAGCTGAACGGCGCGGCGTATTTCTACGACTATACGGACCAGCAGGTGCTGTCGGCCGTGTGGGGGGTGAACGGTCCGGTCGGCAAATTTGCCAATGTGCCGTCGTCGGAGATCTACGGGGCCGAGCTGGAAGGCACCTGGCGGCCCGTTCCGAACCTGCGGATCACCCAGTCGATCAGCTACAAGCACGGCGAATACACCGACTTCTTCGACCTGGATGTGCCGGCGTCGCGGCTGGCGAATGCGGCGGTGTTCGTCGACAAGTCGGGCGAGGAAATCCCGTTCCCGGCGGTGAGTTATGGCGGTTCGGCGGCCTATGACTGGCTGGTTGACGGTCTGGATGTGACGGGCGAGGTCAACTACAGCTTCCGCGACGAATATCCGTCGTGGCTGGGTGTGAAATACGACGTGCCGTCCTACTGGCTGGTCAATGCCAGTGTGATGATCTCGCCGCAGACCGGGCCGTGGTCCGCCGCCCTGTTTGTCCGCAACCTGTTCGACCAGGAATACGACCTGACGCGCAATTTCTTCACCACGGCCGATATCGCCCAACCCGGCCGGCCGCGCACCTTCGGCGTGCGTTTGAGCTATCAGTACTGAGGCCCAGGGCGGCGGTCCGGATCGCCGGGCCGTCGCTGATGCCCGGATCGCAGACGGATCCACGGCCGGCGGGGGGCGGGCAGCCGGATTGTGGGGAAGAAGGTCGGGGATGAGGACCGCAACGGTAACCGCAACCATTTCGCCTGATCCGTCCGGGCCCCGCCGGCCTGGACCGGGTCGGGGCTGGCGACGGCGCATTGCCGCCGTCGGTGCGGCGCTGTTGATCTGTGGCTTCGGCAGTTTTGCTGCCGCCCGGACCGTTCCGGCTGCGCCCGGCGCGCCGCCGGCGACCCAGGCATCGCCGACCGGCGACCGACTGGTGCTGGGCCTGCCGCTGGAGCCGCCCAATCTGGACCCGACGGTCGGGGCCGCGGCAGCTGTCGACGAGATCGTCTATGGCAACATCTTCGAGGGCCTGACGCGCATCACCGCCAGCGGGCTGGCGGCCCCGGCGCTGGCGGAGTCGTGGGACGTCTCGCCGGACGGCCTGACCTGGATCTTTCATCTTCGTCGGGGCGTGCGGTTCCAGGACGGAACCCCGTTCGATGCCGCCGTGGCCAAATTCTCGCTGGACCGGATCACGGCGCCCGAATCGACCAATGCCCAGAAGGCCCTGTTCGAGCCGATCAGAACAGTGTCGGTGATCGACCCGATGACCCTGCGTCTGCAGCTGAGCCGCCCGGTCGCGGCCCTGCCGTCCCTGCTGGGCTGGGGCGACGCGGTGATTGTGGCCCCCGGATCCGCAGCGACCAATGCGACCCGTCCGGTCGGCACCGGCCCCTATCGTCTGGCCTCATGGCAGAAGGGCGCGGCCCTGACCCTGACGCGCAATGACGACTACTGGGGCAGCACGCCGCGCATCGGCGCGGTGGTATTCCGTTTTATCAGCGACCCGAGCGCCGCCTTCGCCGCGATGAGCGCCGGCGACATCGACGCCTTTCCCAACTATCCCGCGCCGGAAAACGTGGCCCAGTTTCGCCGCGACCCGCGCTTCAAGGTCATGGTCGGGGCCTCGGAGGGCAAGGTCATCCTGGGCATCAACAACCGGGTCGCGCCGTTCAACGACGTTCGGGTGCGCCGGGCGATCGCTCATTCGGTCGACCGGCAAGCGCTGATCGACGGGGCCATGTTCGGCTTCGGCGAACCCATCGGCAGCCATTTTGCCCGGCAGGGGGCCGGCTATGTCGACCTGACCAATCTGTATCCGCACGATCCGGCGCGGGCGCGGGCCCTGCTGACCGAGGCCGGCTATCCGGACGGGATCGATGTGACGCTGCGGTTGCCGCCGCGCCCCTATGCCCGGCGCAGCGGCGAGGTGCTGGTGTCGCAGCTGGCCGAGGCCGGGATCCGGGTGAAGATCGAAAATCTGGAGTGGGCCCAGTGGCTGGACCAGGTGTTCAAACGCCACCAGTTCGACCTGACCATCGTCGAACACGTCGAGCCGATGGATTACGACATCTATGGTCGCAAGGACTACTATTTCGGGTACGACAGCGCGGCGTTCGACGCCCTTCTGGCCCGGCTGAACGCGGCCCCGGACGAGGCGACGCGACTGGCGCTGCTGGGCGACATCCAGCGCCGGATCGCCGATGACTCGGTCAATGGCTTCCTGTTCCAGTCCTCGCGCATCGGCATCTGGAA
>CAXBHG010000053.1:0-15048 GCA_963975385.1 uncultured Brevundimonas sp. | reverse complement strand
CCGCCACCGACCTGAGCCCACCAGGCTCTCAGAGCGGCGGCCGCCGCACGGGCCGGAACCCTTATAGAGAAATCAGATTCCAGGTCGCGGGCCGGACACCGGGGTCGTCAAGCGTCAATCAGCCGACAATGGCGTCCAGCAAGGCCTCGAACTCGGCACCGCCGCGCATCGGGTCGGCCACAGGCACGCGCACAAGAGCCGGTGTTTCGGCGATCACGCGCCGCGCATCCGGCTCCGTAAGGACGGAGGTGTTGAGTGCGACGCCGGCGCATCTGATCGCCGGGTTGGTCCGCGCACCCAACCGCAAAGCCAGATCGATCGTCTCGTCCAGGGGCGGGAGGGGGAAGTCCGGATGTTCCAGAACCCTGGTGCGCGTGGGGTCGTGGCAGACCTGGGCTGGCCGGACGCCGGGCGGTGCTTTCAATCATCACCTCTTTTCATTCATTTATCACTAAGTTAGTGAAAGCGCCGTTCCCCGTCGCATTGGAACGTCCCCTCAGCAGGACGAGGCGCCGGGAAAAGGAGGCTTCATCATGTCAGCTCTTCAGGTTCCGCTCAGCGCCATTCTGGCTCACCACGCACGCCAGTCTCCAGGCCGCACTGCACTCCTGCTGGACGATGCTGCTGTCAGCTATGATGAGCTTGATGCCCGTTCCAATCGCCGGGCGAGACTGATGGCGGCCCTGGGCGTCGGCCTGGACGACTTCGTTACGATGGCCCTTCCAAATGGCCTCGAATTCTATGAGACCATATTCGCCATCTGGAAACTCGGGGCGACGCCGAACATCGTCGCGGCCAAGCTGGCCCGGCCAGAGATGGAGGCGATCCTCGACCTCGTTCGCCCTAAACTGTTCGTCGGAACGCCGCCTTCGCCCGGCGTTCCCGTGCTGTCAGGAGGCCCGGAACAGCTCGACCGATTTTCAGCGGACCCCCTGCCCGCGGCAGTCGCCTCTCACTGGAAAGCCATGACCAGCGGCGGCTCGACCGGACTCCCCAAGGTGATCGTCGACGCGGCACCGGCGATGCGGGACCCGACCGAGGGATTCCTCTGCCAGCAGCCCGGCGACACGATCCTGAACCCCGGTCCGCTCTATCACAATGCTCCCTTCCACTGCATCACCATGGCCATGTTCTCGGGTGCCACGATCGTCGAGATGGGACGGTTCGATCCCCTCCGCGCTCTTGAGCTGATCGAGCGCCATGAGGTCAACTGGGTCACGATGGTGCCCACCATGATGCAGCGTATCTGGCGGCTGGGCCCGGATGTCCTCGCGCGCTTCACCCTGCCCAGCCTGCGTATGATGCTGCACATGGCCGCCCCCTGTGCGCCCTGGCTGAAGGAGGCCTGGATCGACTGGCTCGGGTCGGATCGCGTCTGGGAATATTACGGCACGACCGAAGGGACCGGATCGACGATCATCTCGGGCATCGACTGGCTGGCCCGCCGCGGCTCGGTCGGCCAGGTGCGCGATGGCTACGCCATGAAAATCCTGGATGCCGAAGGGCGGGAATGTCCGGCCGGCGAGGTAGGGGAAATCTTCTTTCGTCCTGAGGGCGGAGTCGGTTCGACCTATCACTATCTGGGCAGCACGGCCCGCCGGATCGGCGAGTGGGAGGCACCCGGGGATCTGGGGAGCGTGGACGAGGACGGCTATCTGTACCTCTCGGACCGGCGTAACGACCTGATCATCTCGGGCGGCGCGAACATCTATCCGCAGGAGGTCGAGGCCGCACTTGAAGCGCACCCCGGCGTCAAGGGAAGCGCGGTGATCGGCCTGCCGGACGAGGAATGGGGCGCGCGCGTCCATGCGATCGTGCAGCCGGTCGAGGGGGTCGCCCTGGACGAGGAGGCCTTGCTCGAGTTCGTCGCCGACCGGCTGACGCGATACAAGATGCCCAAGCATATCGAGTTCACCAGCGAACCCCTGCGGGATGAAGCGGGCAAGGTGCGGAGGGCCGCGCTTCGGCAGGCCCGGCTGGGCGACTCGCCCGGACGGGAAGTGGATGGCCTTAGCCGACGGGCTTCGCCCGCCTGACTTTCGTCCGCTTCGGGTGTGCGGGCCTGGACGCCGTGCGCCTGTAGAGAGCGTCAAACCCGGCGGCCATGAAGGTCACGAACCGGTCGCGGACGGCCTCGAAGTCGTCGGAGGCGCATAGCTGGTCCGACAGCCGATCGATTCGGCCCGTGCGGGACAGAACGAGGGTGTAGGCACCCGAGGTGAACTGGAAGCTCCAGAACAGGTCTTCGGGATCCGCATCGGGCAGGGCCTTCTGAAGAAGGCCGATAAGCCGCAGCACCAAGGGGTCGAAAAACAGGTCCATCTTCTCGGCACCATAGCCGGGCGCATTATTCACCTGCGCGAAGATACGGCCGAAATTGCGCCAACCCTCGTCACCCTTGATGTAGACGTCGAACGCGCCGTCGTAATAGGCGCGCAGCGCGCCCTCGACGGTCGGATCGTCACCGACCTCAGCTTCGTAGGCGTCCAGCCCCGCTGTCCGCGCTTCGACTGCATACTCGACCCGTCGTTCGAACACGGCGTCGAACAACGCCTGCTTGCCGTCGAAGTAATAGTGGATCAGCGCCGGGTGGATCCCCATCTGGTCGGCGACATCCTTGATCGTGACGCCGAAATAGCCGCGCTGGGAGAAGAGATCTTCGGCGGTGTCGAGGATCAGCCGTATGGTCGAGGCACGCTGCTCGGCGCGCGTGCCGCGCCTCCCGCCTTTTGGCGCTGCTGCCATCCTCTTCGGCCCCTCTGATCGGATATTTGCATGCGGCATCGTCGACGGACCCCGACGACGGAACGATGAGGCAGGGGCCCTCCCGGGTCAAGGATGAGGGCCGGATTGGTTCAGCCGTAAACTAATGAACTTGACGCCGACATTTGGTTTAGTGCTAAATGAATGAACTAGGGAGAGCGTGCCGTTTCAAGGACGGCAAAAGCAGAGCGGCAAAGCCGCCACAGGGGAGGAAACCATGAGTAGACATCCGAAAGCCGTCAGGCAGATGGCTCTTGCCGGCACCGCGCTGGCGGCCGCAATGCTGTTGTCAGCTGGGCCGGGCTTCGCCCAGCCGACCAGCCCGACGCCGCAAGACGCTGACCCGTCATCCGATGAGGCTGCGACCCTCGACGAGATCATCATCACAGGCACCAGCATCCGCGGCGTGCCCCCGACCGGTTCAAATCTCATCAGCGTATCCCGTAGCGACATCGAGACCATCGGCGCGGCCAATACCCCCGATCTGCTGGCCAGCGTGCCGCAGATGAACAGCTTCAATACCGCGCCGTCAGCCAGCCTCGGCGGCTTCGGTTCATTCGCGCCCGGCATGCGCGGGCTGCCGGCCAACGCGACGCTTCCGCTGATGAACGGCCACCGGCTGGCCGCTGCGGCCGCGAACGAAACCAATCCCGACTACCCCCTCATCCCGAACCTCGCGATCGAGCGTCTGGAGATTGTCGCTGACGGGGCGTCGTCCATCTACGGCTCGGACGCCGTCGCGGGGGTCGTGAATTTCATCACCCGCCGAAATGTCTCCGGCGTGGAAATCTCTGCGAACTACGGCGTGGCAGAGGACTACTACTCCGGCCATATCGGAGGCCTGGTCGGCCATAGCTGGGCCTCGGGAAGTCTTCTGGCGGCGTACCAGTACACCGAGACGGACAACCTCACCGGGGGCGACCGCGACTATCGCATCCAGGACTTCCGTCCGTATGGCGGCATCGACACGCGCTCCACGTCCTGCCCCTCGCCCAACGTTCTGCTCGATCCCTTGTACAATGTGTATTACGCGGCCCCCGCCTTCGCGGCGAACACCCGCAACTTCTGCGACAACGGTGCCGTCGCCGACTTCCTTCCGAGTTCGCGCATTCACAGCCTGTTCGTGTCGGGGCACCAGGATCTGAGCAGTTTCGCCACCTTGTGGGGCGAGCTTCTGTATTCGGATCGCCGCGATGAACTGCGCGTGGCACCGCCCGCCCAGACGGTGTTTCTCCTCAGCCCGACCTTCGGCGGCAATCCGTTCTTCCAGGGCCCTCCGGGTGCCTATTACGAGGCCGTCCTGTTCCGTCCCGACAACCTCATCGGGGCCGATCATTTCCTCAACACCGACAACCGAATGGTCGGCAACTCGTCTTTCGGCGTGGATTTCGAACTGCCGCGTGAGCTGACTCTGAGCGTCTACGGAACGTATGACTGGGCCGAGAACGACGCCTTTATACCCCAGATCAACGCTGCCGCGCTCGCGGCGGCGGCGGCCGGAACGACGGCGGCCACGGCCCTTGACCCGTTCGGCACCGGCACCTCACCGGCCGTCATCGCCGCCATTCTCAACTCCTCGACCGACGTCAACATCGACCAGCGCACCAGCCTTGGCGCCATGAAGCTCGATGGACCGCTGGCCAATCTTCCCGGCGGACAGCTGAGGTTCGCCGTCGGCGCGGAAGCCCGGCGCGAGACATTCGAACAGCGCGGCTTTGTGGGCGCGACCGCTGTTCCCGAAAACCTGAGCCGGGACGTCAACTCCGTGTACGGAGAGCTGTTCATCCCGTTCTTCGGCCCGGGCAACGAAGCGCCGGGGCTGCACAGCCTGTCAGTGTCGCTGTCGGGCCGGCTGGACGACTACAGCGACTTCGGATCGACAACCAATCCGAAGGTGGGTGCCCGGTGGGAGCCGGTGGACGGTGTCGCCCTCCGCGCCTCGTACGGCACATCCTTCAGGGCACCGGGCATGCGTCAGGTCGGCGCCACCGTCGGTTCTTACTATCTGAGCGCGGCCCAGTCGGTCACCTTCGCCAATGATCCGACGCGCGGCGCGGCCCAGGTCAACACCGTTTATCTGCTCGGCGGAAACAAGGACCTGCAGCCCGAGGAAGCCACGACATATTCGTACGGTGTCGACCTGAACCCCGCGTCCTTGCCGAACCTCAGGGCCAGCCTGACCTACTACAACATCGAATACACGGATGTGATCGGGACGCCGACGGTGCCGTATGTCTTCACGGATCCGACGTTCGCCTCCATCGTCTATCGCAACCCGACGCCTGCGGAGCTGACGAGCCTGTTGGCGCTGGCAGTGCCGGTCACCCTGCCCACTCCTCTGCCCGCCATCGGCAACGTGCTGGATCTTCGCCTGAACAACTTCGGCAGCCGCAAGACCGACGGTCTGGATTTCGACATCAACTATCTCTGGACGACCGGTTTCGGCTCCGTGTTCGCCGATCTGGCTGGGAACTACATCCTCAATTTCGACACCCAGTTCTCCCCCGGCGCGTCCGTCTCCGACAGCCTGGACCTGGGCGTGCCGCAGTGGACAGCCCGGGCGACGCTGGGCGTGGATATGGGTGCGGTGAGCCTGGCCGGGTTCATCAACCACCGGGCGGGGGTCACGAACAATTTCACGACCCCCACCGGGGTGAGCGCTTACGAGGCCGATGGCTATACGACCGTCGATCTGCGGGCGACGTGGACCTTGCCGGACTCCGGCTGGACGCAGGGGACGACGCTGGCGTTGCAGGTCAACGACCTGTTCGATCAGGACCCGCCGTTCTTCCCGGCCACCGACGGGGTTGGCGGGACCTACAACCCCATCGGCCGTTTCGTGGCGCTCAATCTGCGCAAAACGTTCTGAGACCAGGCGAGTACCTTGTGGCGTTGATGATTGATAAGCTCTCCCGGCACTCTCCGGCCCTGGATACGGAGGTGCTGAAGGGGCTCGGGCCGAGTCTGGAGGCATTTGTCGAACGGGGTGAGCTGGCCGGGATCGTGACCTTGGCCTCTCGCGGCGGCGAGGTCTTCCACAGCGAGGCGATCGGCTGGCGGGACATCGAGTCCCGCTCGCCGATGCGGAGGGACACCCTGTTTCGCATCGCCTCGATGAGCAAGCCGGTGACATCGGTTCTGGCCCTGATGCTGATGGAGGAAGGCAGGCTCGACCTGTCCGATCCGATCACGCGCTGGATCCCGGAACTGGCGGGGATGCGGGTGCTGAGGGACCCGGCCGGTGCGCTCGACGACACGGTTCCGGCGCATCGGGACATCACGGTCGAGGACCTGTTGACCCACCGTTCCGGGATTGCCTATGCGCCGTTTTCCGAGGGGCCGGTCAAGGCCGCCCTGGAGGACGCCCTTGGCGATCCGGGTCTCAACCGGAAAACCGTCGACGAATGGCTCGCTGCCCTGGGCTCGCTCCCCCTGTCCTGGCAGCCCGGCGACCGTTTCCACTATGGCCATTCGACCGAGGTTCTGGGCTTTTTGATCGGCCGTCTGGTGGGAAAGCCGTTCCGTGAGGTCCTGATCGAGCGGCTGCTCATTCCGCTGGGTATGACCGACACCGACTTCTGGGTGCCGGAAGAGAAGCGGGATCGACTTGCCAGCCTTTATGCGTGGGAGGCGGACGCCGGCCGGCTGGCGAAGGTCGAGCTGGAGATGTACGACCGGCCTCCGGCCTATACGCCGGGCGGCGGCGGCCTGATCTCGACCGCGGGCGACTATCATCGCTTCGTGCGGATGCTGCAGAATGAAGGCGAGCTGGACGGCGTGCGGATTCTCAAGGCCGAAACAGTGCGACTGATGCAGCAGAACCGGCTGCGTCCGGACCAGCGGCACGTCCCGTTCGCGGGCATGGACCTGTGGACCAAGTCCGGCTTCGGCCTCGGCGTCGCCATCACCGAGGATCTGACGGCCAATCCCTATGGCTGCGGGTCAGTCGGGTCGATCACCTGGCCTGGCGTGTTCGGGACCTGGTGGCAGGCGGATCCCGCCAACGACCTGATCCTGATTTATCTGATCCAGCATCAGGTCCCCGTCTCCGCCAACAGCGGTTCGACTCTCGCCACCGGCCGCGGTGCCGCGGGTCGCCTGGCCCTGCCGGTGTTTCAGGGCCACATCTATAAGGCCCTCAAGGACCGGGCCGGATGACGGGGCTTGGCCCGGAGCACGGACACGCCGCCTGTGCGGGCGATCGCCTGCATTTCGTGCGCACCGGCGACGGCCAGCCCCTGCTGCTTCTGCACGGTGCCTACGGCAGCGGCGAAGGCCTGCTCACTACGCCGTTCGGAGAGACCCTGGCGCAGCGGTTTTCCATTCTGGCACCGGATTCCCTCGGACACGGACTCAGTGATGCGCCGGCTGACCCGGACCGCTATCAGGCCCGTCAGAGAGCTGACCAGCTGGTCGCCGTACTGGACGCCGCCGGTGCCGCGAGGGTCCATGTGTGCGGCTATTCCATGGGCGGGTGGATGGCCTCGGCCCTCGCAACCTTCCATCCCGACCGTCTGCTGTCCCTGACCATCGGCGGCTGGGACGTGCTCGACGGCATGTACACCCCCGCCCGCCTATGGGGCCTCGAGACGATCGATTACGAGACCCTGACCGGCATGATCCGTAACAGCCGACCCGAACTGCTGGCCGACCGGTCACCCTCGCGAGAGCCGGGTCTGGCGGCGGCCATCAACGGCATGAACGACCTGACCGGACTGGCCGACGGCGTCCTGCAGTGCGGCGTCCCCACCGCGATCTGGATGGGGCGGGACGACGCCTATGACGCCGCTGCGCGCCGCTTCGCCGACGAGCATGCCCTGACCTATCTGTCCCTGCCCGGAGATCACGCCGCAGTCCTGCAGGACCACGGCGTCGAGGCGGCCGGGGCGGTGGCGGACTTCATCGCAACGAATGCCCTGCTTCCCCAAGCTCGTCCCAATGCTCCCGACTGAGGAAACCGGCCCCATGCAGCAGACCAGCTCGCCCATGACCGGTGCCGAGGCCCGCAGCCAGCCCCTGACATGGCAATTCAAGGCCGGCTATGGGTCAGGGGCCCTTGCGGACGGGATCGTCGCCGCCGGCTTCGGTTTCTTCCTGCTGTTCTTCCTCACCGCCGTCTGCGGCATGTCGGGCACGACAGCCGGCCTGGCCAAGATGATCGCCCTGCTGGTCGACGGGGTGGCCGACCCCGCCATCGGCCTGGCCAGCGACCGGTTGCGCTCGCGCCTTGGTCGCCGGCTGCCGTTCATGGTGCTCGGCCTCCTGCCGTTCGCCGTCGCCTTCGGCCTGTTGTTCGCCATGCCGGAGGCGCTGACCGGCGCGGCGCAGTTCATCTACGCCACCGTCTGTCTGGTCGTGCTGCGGGTGTCGCTGTCCGGCTTCGTCCTCCCGTATACGGCGGTCGGGGCCGAGGTGACGGACGGCTATCGCGAGCGCGCGAGTGTCGTCGCCTACCGCCTGTCGTTCCAGAACGCCGGCATCCTCATCGGGGTCGTACTGGGACTCGGCCTGTTCCTGTCCGGTCCGACCGGCATGCTGGAACGGGCCAACTACACGCCGTTCGGCTGGACCTGCGCCCTCGTAATGTTTGTGGCGGGGATGATCGCCATTCGCGCCGTCGCTTCGGTCCAGCCGCGCCTGCACGAGCCCGAGGTCAGCCACGAACCGATGGGCCTGGGCTTCATCCGCGAGATGAAGGAGATGTCGCGCAACCGCTCCTTCATGCTGCTGTTCGCGACCGTGCTGCTCTATTTTCTCGCCTATTCGACCCACACCAACCTGGCCCTGCACGCCAGTCGGTATTTCTGGGGGCTGGACACCACGGCGATCCAGCTGATCCTGCTGAGCGCCTGCCTGGGGCCGGTTATCGGTGCCCCGCTCAGCGGCTTCGCCCTGCGCTTCATCGAAAAGCGAACCCTGTCGCTGTTCGCCTATTTCGCAATCGCCTTGCTGCTGTTCTGGCCGCCCCTGTTCCAGATCTTCGGCCCGGTGCGGTTGACGCCGGAAACGGCGTCCGTCGTCCTCCTGGTCAACGGCCTGCTCCTCGGCACGGCCATCATGGCCGGCGGGGTCGGATTCCAGTCGATGATGGCCGACACCGCCGATGAACATGAATACCTCTTCGGCGTGCGCCGCGAGGGGCTGTTCTTCTCGGGGCTCACCCTGGCCTACAAGGCGGCCTCGGGCGTGGGCGGGCTGATCGCGGGCGTCGCCCTCGACGCCATTCACTTTCCCGGCGACCTGGCCTCGCGCGGGCCGGACGTCGTCATCCCTGCCGAGGTGCTGAACAAGCTGGCGCTGGCCTCCGGCCCCCTGCCGGGCCTGATCGCCTTTGCGGCACCGCTGTTCCTGTTCGGCTACCGACTGACCCGCAAGCGTCACGCCGGGATCATTGTGGCTCTTGAGGCCCGCAAGGCCGGACAGGCCTGATCCCAGCGTCGCCCCGGCCCCTCTTTCAGGAGAAACATGATGATCCGACTGGATGGACAGGTCGCCATCGTCACCGGCGCGGGTGGCGGTCTGGGCCGCGCCCACGCCCTGCTGCTGGCCCGGCGCGGGGCCCGGGTCGTCGTCAATGACATGGGCGAAGCCGCCGCCGTGGTGGCGACCGAGATCGTCGCGGCGGGCGGCGAGGCCGTGGCCGCCGTCGGTTCCGTCACCGACGTCGAATTCGTCAGCCGCATGGTCACGGACGCCCACCGGACGTGGGGCCGGGTCGACGTTCTGGTGAACAACGCCGGCATTCTGCGTGATCGGAGTTTCGCCAGGATGGAGCTGGATGATTTCCGCCAGGTGATCGAGGTACACCTGATGGGGGCGGTGATCTGCACCAAGGCGGTGTGGGGTATCATGCGCCAGCAGGCCTATGGACGGATCGTCATGACGACCTCCTCCTCGGGCCTCTACGGAAACTTCGGTCAGTCGAACTACGGCGCCGCCAAGATGGCCCTGGTCGGCCTGATGCAGACGCTCGGTCTCGAGGGCGAGAAATACAACATCCGCGTGAACTGCCTGGCGCCGACCGCCGCGACGCAGATGATGGAAGGCCTGATGCCTGAAGAGACGGTTCAACGGATCCGGCCGGAATACGTCAGCCCCGCTGTGCTGGGGCTGGTGCATGCCGGCGCGCCCAACCGCGCCATCATCGCGGCGGGCGCGCGGAGTTTTGAAGCGGCTCGCATCTCCCTGACCCAGGGCGTTCATATCGAGGGCGACGTCAACGATCTGCCCGAGGCCCTCCTGCGGCGGTGGCATGAGGTCGTCGACCCCACGGGGGATTTCGTGCCCGCCCATGCCTTCGAACAAAGCCGTCTCGAGCTGGAGAAAGCCGGCGAGACGCCGGTGCAGGGATGATGGCCCGCTTTTTCCGACTGGTTCCCTGCCTGACAGCAGCCTTGCTGTTGGCTGCCGCCGCGCCGGTCTGGGCGCAGGAGTCCGTCGTCGCCACGACCGCTCTCGGGGCACTGGAGGGCCGGTCCGCAGACGGCGTGCGTGTCTTCAAGGGCGTACCCTTCGCCCACCCCCCGGTCGGCGACCTGCGGTGGCGGCCGCCTGAACCGGCCGCCGCGTGGAACGGTGTCCGAGAGGCGCGGAACTTCGGCCCGGCCTGCATGCAGCCGCGCACGCGCTTCGCCGACTATGAGGCGATCAGCGAGGACTGCCTGTATCTGAACGTCTGGGCCCCCGAAGGCACCAGCCCCGCCCCGGTCCTCGTCTGGCTACACGGTGGATCGCTGTCCAGCGGGACCGGTGCCGAGCCCTTCTATGACGGCACAGTCCTCGCCCGCGAGGGCGTAGTCGTGGTGACCGTCAACTATCGCCTCGGGCCGCTGGGTTGGCTCGCACATCCGGCCTTGAGCCAGGAAAATCCGGCGGGTGTCTCGGGCAACTATGGCCTGATGGACCAGATCGCGGCGCTGGAATGGGTGCGCGACAATATCGCGGCCTTTGGCGGTGATCCCGGTCAGGTGACCATCGCGGGCGAATCCGCCGGAGCGCTCAGCGTCATGTATCTGATGGTCTCGCCCCGGGCGCATGGACTGTTCCACCGGGCAATCGCACAGAGCGGCTATATGATCACCTCGCCGGTGCTGCGCGACACCCCGTATGACCAGTGGCCGGATGCGGAGACAGTGGGTCTGACCGTCGCCGCCGCCCTCGGCGCGAGAACCGCCGCGGACCTGCGCGCCCTCACGGCCGAGGCGATCATCACCGGCGCGGCCCCGACCGGCTATTTCCCGATGGGGACCGTCGACGGCGACCTTATCCCCGATCAGATCATCGACCGGATCGACCAGGGCTTGCAGGCGCAGGTTCCGGTCCTGGCCGGCTACAATGAGGGCGAGATCCGGTCCCTGCGCATCCTCCTGCCGCCCCCCCCGGCCAGCGCCGAGGCCTATGAGGCCGAGATTCGCGCCCGCTACGGCGAACGGGCCAACGCATTTCTGGATATCTATCCGGCGACCGACATCGACGCCTCGATGCTGGCCGCCACGCGCGACGCCCTCTACGGCTGGAGCGCCGAACGACTGGCGGCGGGTCAACAGGCCATTGGCCAGGGCGGCTGGCTCTATTATTTCGACCATGGCTACCCGATGGCCGACGCCCTGGGTCTGCGCGCCTTCCACGCCTCGGAAATCCCCTATGTCTTCGGAACATTGGACAAGACACCCGCCTACTGGCCCCGCGTTCCGGACGGCGGAACCGAAACGGGCCTGTCGCGATCCATGAGCGGCTACTGGGCGAGCTTCATCAAAACCGGCCGCCCTGCGGCACCGGGAGAACCGGTCTGGCCCGCCTACGGCCCCGCCCGGAACTACCTCGCGCTGGAGACGGGTCCGGTGGCGCGATCCGACCCGGACAACGGCTTCGCCCTGCACGAGGAGGTCGTTTGCCGCCGCCGCGCCGAGGGCCGTCAGGCCTGGCACTGGAATATTGGCGTCATCTCGCCGCCCGTCCCGGCCGACGCGGATTGCCGTTCAGCACCCTGACCGGGGCACAGGTCGTCTTGGCCTAAATCAGCCAGTATGGCCGTGACCAACGGCCAGGTTGCAAGGTCCGTCCACGATCGCTAGTCCCACGCGCAGTGTCTTCTTCTGGCGCGAAGTGGCCTACCCTTCCCTCTCGACGTTCCCGTCCCGTTCGCGAAATGCGCATAGGGTGCGATCCCGGAAATGCGCATAAGCTCTTGTCTCGGAAATCAATGACCTGTTTGCCGGAACTGACATGTCACGTCGGCCGAGCCGCCCCCCCGACCCGCGTCAGGCGGCCTGGGTCGCCGCCGTCCAGGCATCATCGGCCAAGCCTCGCAGGGTGCGAAGGCCAGGTCGGGAGATCAGGTGGGGCTGGAGATTGAAGGTGTTGTAGATCGGACCGTGGCTGGAGAGGAACGCTGGGCTGAGCCCTGGGGTTTGAACCGCTGCTGTTTGCATTCTCGTCGTCGGATCACGAGCTGCGAGTTCTCCGCTCGATTGTTCTCGCGCATCCCGCCCGGATGGTGACGACCCTGCAGATTCAATACCTTCATCGCCGCCCGATAGGACGCCAGCTTATCCGTCACGATAGCGTCCGGGTGGATTCCGGTGTTGCGGAGCAGCCGGCGCAGGTTCGCTGCGATCAGCGGTCCGAACTTGATCACCCAGCAACGGATCGCCTCCCGGCCATAAGGCCCTGACTGGAGACATTCTAACGTTCGACTGCCCCCACCGCCATTCACCCTCACCCCCTATAGAGGTCTGACCCGGATCCGGCTGCCGCGCCGGGACGGTATGAACCCCTGCGGGGTCGGGCGGCAGGCCTGCGGTTCAGGCTCCGCAGGTGCCGGCCGATATCGATCCCTCGACGTTCAGGGTGGCATCGGCGTTCTTGACCACGCCGAGGCTGCACACGGTCAGCCGGTGATCGGTCTCCAGCGCCGACAACCATGAGAACAGGGCGGCCGTCCCGACGCTGGACAGCTGAAAGCCCAGCTGGTTGGCGGCTCCCATGGTGGTGACCACCTCGAGACCCGCCGCCCCGGCCGTGCGCCGGATGAGGGGCTCGAGCCCTTCGGCCGAACGGTCGGCCGCCGCACCCGACGGGGTCAGCAAGGCCGCAGCCGCGCGCACCTCGACAAGAGTGGCCGCCGCCGCGGTCGCACGATCCGCCGCCGCGGCCCGCCAGGCCAGCACCGGCCGCACCACGCCCAGCCAGGCCGTGGTGACGGCAAGCAACGCCACCATGACCAACAGCAGGCGACGTTCACGCAGGGTGCGCCCCGCCCACCAGGCGGCGATTCCGTCCGGCAGGCGGATCATCGCTGACCTCCGATACTGATGTCGCTGACGATCCGGCCCCGGTCGTCCAGGGTCCCCGTCTCGGTCACCCGCAGGCCGTTGCCGCGCATCGTCCGGGCCATCGCCTGCATGTCGGGATAGTTGGCGTGGCTGACACTGGCCTTCATGCCGGTGGCGGGATCGACGGTCAGCAGGTCCAGCTCGGCCCCCTCGACCCCTTCGATGGCCTGGAACAGGGCCCCGGCGGCACCGATGACCCCGCCGGGCGGCGGCGCGGCACCGAGGCGGCGGCGCAGGGCGTCAACGGCATCCGGTCGCCCCGCCAGATCCGGTGCGACACGGGCGACTTCGTCCCGGGCCCGGGCGACGTCGGCCCGGGCAGACGTTTCATCCCGGACCGCCGCCGCGGCGACGAGGATCAGCGGCGATACCAGAAGCAGCCCGGCCAGGGCGGCCGCCCGCCGCCAGTCGCCTCTCCCGCCGCCCCGGGGACGATCCTGCGCCGACAGGAGGTCGACCGCCGGGGCCAGCGCTGCCGCGATCAGCGCCTGCTCGACCGCCGCCGGGTCCGTGATCGGCTCGACCCGGCGCGAACCGGCGACCAGGGCGACCAGATCGGGCTGGACGCTGGCAGCGAAGTCCCGCCCGCGCAGCGCCATGGCCGGGCCAAAGGCGACGGCGTTGAGGCAACCATCCTCGTCCGGCTCGGGCACGGTCATCACATCCGGCACGATCGCATCGGCCCGCACGCCCAGCGCCTCCAGATAGTCGATCCAGGCCTGCAACAGCGCCAGGCCGACAACGGCCACCAGTCGTGGCTGGCCGGGTTCTGGCCTGGCCCCCAGAGCCAGCGCCAGCCGGTCGGCCGGAACGGCGGTGGCGTCCTTCAGCATCCACAGGGCGGCGGCCCGCTGCTGGACCGGGCCACCGGCCTGGAGGTCGAGCCAGCGGATCGTGGTGTCCACACCGGGCACCACGGCCACGGTCCGCATCGGCTCGGGCCGTTCAACGGCGTCCAGTTGCAGCAGGCCGCGCTCGATCACCCTGCCGTCCGCGATCACCAGATAGGGGGCGGGCTCGGTTCCAAGGCTCGGGATCAGGATCAGGCGGGTCGGTTTCATTCTTCAGGGGTCCAGCGTTGGATTACGGTGCGCACGCGGCCGTCGGAACCGGCCTCCAGCAGGGCCGTGCGGACGGCATGGGAGCCGCCGAGTTCGACATCGACCCGCAGGTCGAAAAAGCGGGTCAGGACGGTGATCTGGTCGCGCGCCTCGGGGTCGATCCGGAGCGTCGACAGGGCCGACTGGTTCCAGAAGGCGCCGGTGTCGGACCAGCCGCTGCGCGGACGGGCGGCGATCACGGCCTTCGCCCGCTCCGGCGTGAGCGCGCCGCCGGTCAGCATGGTCAGCAACGGGGCCTGTTCCGGCGTCAGGGTATTCACGTTCAGGGGCGACAGGCGCGAGGTCGGCAGGGCGCAGACCCATGGCCGCAGGCGGCGGTAGGTCCCGGCGTCCACCCCCTTGACCGCCCGCAGCTCGCTGACCTCGGCCAGCATGACGCCGCCGGTGCGATAGGGGGTCGGCAGTCCGGCATAGGCCCCGTCCTCGGCCCCCAGCGGCAGGGGAATCGTGTCGGCGTCCAGCCAGTCCGTCAGGGCGTCGGTGATCGCCTGCATGCGGCTGTCAGCCACGCCGACGGCGCGGCCCAGGGCCCGGAACTGGGCCGCGCCCTGCGGCCGGGCGACCAGGTCCTCGCCGAAGCCGAGCACGAGACTGTTCAGGTTGAAACAGGCCTGGCCGTCGCTCACCGTGGCAGTGATTGTTCCGCCGTCGACCGGAAAACGCAGGACCCGGCCGTTCCAGGCCGGTTCCAGCGGGGTGCGCGACGGGCCGACGGCCAGAAGTCGCGTGATCTGGCCGCGCGCAAGGGTTTCGGCCCCGGCGGCATACCACTGGGCCTGGCTCTGGGTCTCGACATTGGTGGCGCGGCGCACCGAGAAGCGCACGTCATC
>CAXBHG010000052.1:0-15141 GCA_963975385.1 uncultured Brevundimonas sp. | reverse complement strand
GGACGTCCGCGCGCCCTGGAGTGCGCCCATGACCGACGTGCTGGACCGGATCGCCGCCTACAAACGCGCGGACGTGGCCGTCCGCAAGGCCGCCACCTCACAGTCAGAGATCGAGGCCCGCGCCGCTGCGGCCTCGCCGCCGCGCGGCTTCCGCGCCACCCTGGCCCGCACCGCCACGCCCGGCCGACCCGCCCTGATCGCCGAGATCAAGAAGGCCAGCCCGTCAAAAGGACTGATCCGCGCCGATTTCGACCCGCCCGCCCTGGCCCGCGCCTATCAGGCCGGCGGGGCGGCCTGTTTGTCGGTCCTGACTGACGGCCCCAGCTTCCAGGGCGACGACGCCTGTCTGGTCGCCGCCCGCGCCGCCGTCACCCTGCCCTGTCTGCGCAAGGACTTCCTTGTCGACCCCTGGCAGGTGGCCGAGAGCCGCGCCCTGGGGGCCGACTGTATCCTGATCATCCTCGCCATGATCGATGACGCGCTGGCCGCAGAGCTTCTGGCCGAGGCCCGCCGCCTCGGCATGGATGTCCTGATCGAAACCCATGACGAGGCCGAAATGGCCCGCGCCTGCATGCTGGGCGGCGATCTGGTGGGGATCAACAACCGCTCGCTGAGGACGTTTGAGGTCGATCTGGCGGTGACGGAGCGTCTGGCTCCGTTGGCCCCGCCTGAGGCCCTGCTGGTGGCGGAAAGCGGCCTTTTCACCCCCGAAGACGTCGCCCGCGTCACCGCCGACGGGGCCCGCGCCATCCTCGTCGGCGAAAGCCTGATGCGGAAGGCGGATGTGGAAGCGGCAACAGGGGCCCTGCTGGCCTGATCCGCCGTTAAGTTGACATTAGGCAAGAACACTTACAGAACATCGGCAACGGTTCACGCCTTGTTCTGGACGATTCGCCTCCATGCTCACGCGCAAACAGCACGAACTCCTGATGTTCATCCATGAACGGATCAAGGAAACCGGCGTCTCGCCCTCCTTCGACGAGATGAAGGAGGCGCTGGATCTGGCGTCGAAATCCGGCATCCACCGGCTGATCACGGCGCTGGAGGAACGTGGTTTCATCCGCCGTCTGGCCCACCGGGCCCGGGCGCTGGAGGTGGTCAAGCTTCCGGAACAGGCCACGGCGGGCGCGCCGCGCGGCCGGGCCGGCTTCGCCCCCGCCGTTATCGAGGGCGGCGGACGCCCCCAGGTCGCCGAAGCGGCCAATGACACGCGCGAACTGTCGCTGATGGGCAAGATCGCCGCCGGCACGCCCATCGCCGCCATCGAACACGAGACCGCCCGCTATCCGGTGCCGGAATCCATGCTGGGCGCGGGCGAACACTATCTGCTCGAGATCGAGGGCGATTCGATGATCGAGGCCGGCATCCTCGACGGCGACATGGTCATCATCAAATCGGTCGACACGGCCAACTCGGGTGAGATCGTCGTGGCCCTGGTCGAAGGCGAGGAGGCCACCCTCAAACGCCTGCGCAAGAAGGGCCAGTCGATTGCCCTGGAACCCGCCAACCGCGCCTATGAAACCCGTATCTTCGGCCCCGACCAGGTCGAGGTGCAGGGCAAGCTGGTCGGGCTCATCCGTCGCTATCACTGAGGTCCGGATCGGGCCGCGCGCTCCACGGCCGCTGGCCTCGCACCTGCGCCGCCCAGACCGCGCGCCAGGTTGAACCCTCGCGCCACAGCTCGACCGCCCCGCCGCGGGCATAGTCGGCTCCGTCCAGCACCAGACGTCCGTTACAGGCCGCCGGCAGGGCCGCCACACGCGCCCGCAGGCTGACCACCCGGGCCGAGCGGCACAGGGCCTCCAGCGTCGCCCGATCCGGCTCCCGACGCCCCCAGCTCATCGCCAGGACCCCCTCACCCTCCGGCCGACAGCTGAACCGGTCGCAGGCCCAATCCGTCCCGGGGCGGTCGACGGCCTCCAGCCCACGCCGTCGCGACCACAGGTCGGTGGCGAAGGTGCGCACCCCGGGCCGCATGATCATCGCCTGCTCCCCGACCACCACCGCGGCATTGGTCCCGCCGTCGCCGATCCAGAGGTCCGGTACCGGTCCGCGCGGCCAGATCAGCACCGCCGCCGCGAACGGCAGGCCCAGCCAGCGCAGCCGCCCGCGCCACAGGCAGACGAACAACACCCCGAGGAAGGCCACCGGCAGGGCCACCGTCGGGGCGCTGGACACGGTCTTCACGGCACCGGGCAGGCCGGCCACGGTCGTACCGATCGCCATCATCATCTCGATCGCCCGCGCCGCCAGCCACAGGAACGGCCCACCCAGCCCCAGCGGCTCCAGCATGGCCCCCAGGGCCAGGGCGGGCATCATGACGAAATCCGCCACCGGCGAGGTGCCCAGATTGGCCAGCAATCCATAGACGGCGGTGCGGTTGAAATGCTGCATGGCGAACGGACCCGTCGCCAGGCCCGCGACCAGGCTGGCGGCGCAGGCGGCGGCGATCCATGAGCCTGCCCGTTGCACCGCGACGATCGCCCAGGGGGCCGACAACTCGCGAACACGGCGCGGCCAGACCTCGGACAGGGCCACAAGGGCGGCGGTGGCGGCGAACGACATCTGGAAGCCCGGGGTAACGATGGCCTCCGGCTGCAGCAACAGGACCACGAAGGCGGCTGTCGCCAGGGCGTTCATGGTGATGGCCTGACGATCCAGCAGGATGGCGGCAAAGGCGATGGAGGCGGTGATCGCCGCCCGCTCGGCCGGCGGCGGGGCCCCGGACAGGACCAGATAGCTGAACACCGCGATCAGACCCGCCACGGCCGCCACCTTCTTGCCCGGCACGCGCAGCGCCAGCCATGGCCAGACCGCCACCCCCAGCCGCACGAGGAAGAAGGCAAAGCCCCCGACGATGGCCATGTGCAGGCCCGAGATCGACAGGATATGGGCCAGGCCGGAATCGCGCATCACCTGCAGATCCTCCCGCTGGATCCAGGTCTCGTGCCCCGTCGTCATCGCCGCCGCGATGCCGCCGTTGCGCTGGCCCAACCGCGCCACGATCCGCTGCGCCAGACGGTAGCGAATCCCGTTGACCGCCATGGCCAGCCGCAGCCGCCACGGGGCGTCGTCCAGCAGCGCCGGTCGCGTCTCCCCCAGGGCAAAGGCCACCCCGCCCATACCCTCGAACCAGGCGTTGCGCCCGAAATCATAGGCCCCGGGACTGGCCGGGGCCGGCGGCGGGTTCAGAACCGCGAACAGTCGTACGGCCGCCCCCGGCGGCGGGGGATCGCCCCGCAGGGTGGCCCGCAGGCGATGCGGTGTCGCCGCCGGATCCAGCCCGCGCACCCGCACCGGGGCAATCACCACCCGCGCCCCGCGTTCGCCCGGACTGTCGACATCGACCACCCAGGCCTCGATCACCGTCGGCTCGCTCAGGGCCGGGGCGATCGGCGCGGCGATCCGTTCACTGCGAATTTTTGCCGTCGCCAGCCCGGTCGCCAGACAGGCCAACAGCACCAGGGGCAGGGTCCAGGCCCGCGACGCTCCGACCCGGCGCGCGCCCAGCCACAGAGCGGTCGCCGCCGCCGCAAACAGAAGCGGCGGCCACAACGGCGGCTCGACCCCCAGCGCGAAATAGACGGCACAGCCACTGCCGAAGGCCACGGGGGTCCATAGCCGCCAGCGCGACCCCTGCGCCGCGACCTCTGACCGCAGTCCGTCGCGAATCCGGGCCGCGGCCCTGTGAATTCCGGCACCGGACGGTATAAGGACGGCGCTCACGGACATGCCTGAATGACCTCCTCCCCTCCTGTCGTCACCCGTTTCGCCCCGTCTCCGACCGGCTATCTGCACATAGGCGGCGCGAGAACGGCGCTGTTCAACTACCTATACGCGAAAGGTCGCGGCGGGAAATTCCTTGTCCGTGTGGAGGACACTGACCGCGAGCGTTCGACCGAGGGGGCCGTGAAGGCGATCTTCGACGGCCTCAGCTGGCTGGGCCTGTTCGCCGACGAGGAACCGGTGTTCCAGTTCGCCTGCGCCGACCGGCACCGCGAGGTCGTGGCGCAGATGGTCGCCGCCGGCCACGCCTACCGCGACTGGACCTCGGCCGAGGAGACCGGGGCCCTGCGTGACGCCGCCAAGGCCGAACGCCGCACCTTCGAATCGCCGTGGCGCGACCGCGATCCGTCGGAAGGTGATCCGTCAGCCTCGCACGTGGTGCGTTTCCGTCGCCCCCTGCCCGGCTCGGTGACGGTGGAGGACGCGGTCCAGGGCACGGTGACCTGGGCCAATACCGATCTCGACGATCTGGTGCTGCTGCGTTCGGACGGCGCACCGACCTATAATCTGGCCGTGGTCGTCGACGACCACGACATGGGCGTCACCCATGTGATCCGCGGCGACGACCATCTGAATAACAGCGCTCGTCAATCATTGATTTATGACGCGCTGGCCTGGACCCGCCCGGTCTTCGCCCACATCCCGCTGATTCACGGACCCGACGGTGCCAAACTGTCCAAACGGCACGGGGCCCAGGCCGTCCATGAATATGCCGAGATGGGCTATCTGCCCGAGGCCATGCGCAACTATCTGGCCCGCCTGGGCTGGAGCCACGGCGACGATGAGCTGTTCAGCGACGCCCAGGCCCAGGAGTGGTTCGACCTCGACGGCGTCGGCAAGGCCCCGGCCCGGCTGGACTTCGACAAGCTGGCCCACGTCAACGCCCACTGGATCCGTCTGGCCGACGACGAGCGGCTGGCCAAGCTGACGCTCGACGTCCACCTGACCCGCGGCCACACCCTGCATGAACACGACGAGGCCCGGCTGGTCCGCGCCCTGCCGTACGTCAAGGACCGCGCCCGGACCACGCTCGAACTGGCCGACCAGACCGCCTTCGCGCTCAAGGCCCGGCCGCTGACCATCGACGACCGGGGCCGCGCCCAGCTGGCCGGCGAGGCCGGCGAACGCCTCGGCCGCCTGCGCAAGCGACTGGCCCTGTTCGAAAGCTGGGACGTTTTCGCCCTCGAGGCCGAGCTGAAAACCTTCGCCGAGGAGGAGTCGGTCGGCTTCGGCAAGATCGGCCCGCCGGCCCGCGCCGCCCTGACCGGCGGCCATGTCGCGCCGGATATCTCGAAGATCCTTGCCGCCCTCGGACGCGAGGAAAGTCTCGGGCGCTTGGATGATGCGCTGCAACCGACTATCTGACACTAACACTTGAATCCGGTGGGCGACTCCCCCCGCTGGCCGGACTGCACAAAGGGGCTGCAATGACTGAACAAGCCAAACCCGCCGGAACGGCCACGCTCGCCTATGAGGGCAAGAGTATCGACCTGCCGGTCCTGGCCGGGACGACCGGTCCGAACGTGATCGACATCCGCAAACTGTATGGCGCGACCGAAGCCTTTACCTACGATCCGGGCTTCACCTCGACCGCCGCCTGCGAGAGCGCCCTGACCTTCATCGACGGCGACAAGGGCACGCTGCTGCACCGCGGCTATCCGATCGACCAGCTGGCTTCGCAGTCGAATTTCATCGAGGTCTGCCACCTGCTGCTGCGCGGCGAACTGCCGACGGCCGCGGAATACGAGGCCTTCGAACGCAGCATCACCATGCACACCATGCTGCATTCGCAGTTTGATCGCTTCTTCGAGGGCTTCCGTCGCGACGCCCACCCGATGTCGATCATGGTCGGGACCGTCGGGGCCCTGTCGGCCTTCTATCACGACAGCCTCGACATTCAGGATCCGGTCCAGCGCAACATCTCGGCCATCCGCCTGATCGCCAAGATGCCGACCATCGCCGCGCGCGCCTATAAATATCACGTCGGCCAGCCGTTCGTGTCGCCGCGCAACGACCTGAACTACGCCGAAAACTTCCTGCGCATGTGCTTCGCCGTTCCGGCCGAGGAGTATGTGGTCAATCCGGTTCTGGCCAAGGCCATGGACCGCATCTTCATGCTGCACGCCGACCACGAGCAGAACGCCTCGACCTCGACCGTCCGCCTGGCCGGCTCGTCGGGGGCCAATCCGTTCGCCTGTATCGCAGCCGGCATCGCCTGCCTGTGGGGCCCGTCGCACGGCGGGGCCAACGAGGAAGCGCTGAACATGCTGAAGGAGATCGGCACCCCGGACCGGATCCCGGAGTTCATCGAGGGCGTGAAGGCCAAGAAATACAAGCTGATGGGCTTTGGCCACCGCGTGTACAAAAACTACGACCCGCGCGCCAAGGTGATGAAGGAATCGGCCGACGAAGTGCTGGCCGCCGTCGGCGATCCCAACGACCCGCTGTTCCTGGTCGCCAAGGAGCTGGAGCGGATCGCGCTGAGCGACGAATATTTCATCGAGCGCAAACTGTTCCCGAACGTCGACTTCTATTCGGGCATCACCCTGTCGGCGATGGGCTTCCCGACCTCGATGTTCACCGTGCTGTTCTCGCTGGCGCGTACCGTCGGCTGGATCGCCCAGTGGCAGGAAATGATCGGCGACCCGACCCAGAAGATCGGCCGTCCGCGCCAGCTCTACACCGGCCCGACCGAACGCGATTTCGTGCCGATCCAGAAGCGCGGCTAGTCACGCGTCAGGCTGAAAGACAGAAACGCCGGGGCCTCAGGCTCCGGCGTTTTTCCTTGCAATCACCTTCAGCACCGCCTCCGCCGCCAGCTCCGACGGATCGGGTGCCCCGCGTCCCATCAGGTCCAGCGCCGCCGTCTGCCGCGCCGCCTGGTCCGCGCGGGCGGCGGGATTGTCCAGCAGCCGCCCGACCTCGGCCGCCATCCGCTCGGGCGTGGCCTCGGTCTGGATCAGTTCGGGCGCGATCTCCTCATCGGCGGCGATGTTGAACAGGGTCGCGTATTTGCCCGTGAAGAAGGGCCGCATGATCGCATAGCTGAGGCCGTCGAACCGGTAGGCGACGACCATCGGGGCCCCGGCCAGGGCCAGTTCGGTCGAGACGGTGCCGCTGGTGGCCAGGGCCACGTCGCAGGCGCGCATGGCGTCGTATTTCTCGGCCTCCTGCACCAGTTGAACCCGGAACGGCCAGGCGGCGATGCGGGCGGCGACCTCACCGGCCACGGTCCCGGCCGCGACCACGGCCACCTGCAGGTCGGGACGGTCCGCCTTCAGCCGGGCCACCGCCTGTTCGAACACCGGCGTCATCCGGCTGATCTCGCCCGGCCGGCTGCCCGGCAGCACCAGCAGCAGCGGCGCATCGGCCGCCATGTGACGGCTGGCCCGGAAGCGCGCGCCGTCGGCGGCGTCCATGTCGACGTGCACCGCCTGGGAGCCGACGACCGTGACCGGCAGCCCCTCGCGCTCGAACCAGGGGGCGTCGAAACTGTACAGGGCCAGCAGATGGTCGACCGTGGCCGCCAGGGTCTTCGCCCGGCCCGGACGTGAGGCCCAGACCTGGGGGCCGACGTATTTGATCAGGGGCACGCCCGGCAGCACGGCCTTCAGCGCCTTGGCCACGCGGATAGTGAAGCCCCAGCTGTCGATCAGCACCACGGCATCCGGCTTTTCAGCCACCGCCAGGGCCACCGTGTCGGCGACCCGGCGCTTGACCGTCCCATAGGCCTTCAGCCCCTCCAGCCAGCCCAGAAGCGACAATTCGGCGATGTCGAACGGGCTGTCGATGCCCAGCGCCGCCATGCGCGGCCCACCGACGCCGACGAATTCGATCGGCCCTTCGGCCCGGGCCGTCAGGGCCGACGCCAGACCGGCCCCCAGGGCGTCGCCCGAGGCCTCGGCCGCCACCAGCATGATCTTCAGCGGCCGGGTCACGCCTCGTCCTCGCCCCAGACAAACAGACCCAACCGGTCAGCGGTCTCGATCAGGGTCGGACGGTCGATCAGGATCAGCCGCCCGGCCTGACCACCGACTCCGGCCAGTCCCGCCGCCGCGGCCAGTTCCAGCGTCCGCGTGCCGATCACCGGCATGTCCACCCGCAGGTCCTGGATCGGCTTGGGAGCCTTGCCCAGCGCACCTCGCGCCGCGCCCACCTTGCCGCGCAGGTCCGCGGGCAGGCCGGCGACCCGCATCAGCATGGCGTCAGTGCCCTCCTGGGCCTCGACCGCCAGCACCAGGCCATCACAGACGACCGCGCCCTGGCCGATATCCAGTTCCCCGGCCTTTTCCGCCACGTGCAGCGCCTTTTTCAAATCCGAAAGTTGCGCGTCCGTCGGACGGATCGCGCCCAGCGGCCCGGCCGGCAGGGTCTCGCCCCCCAGGATGTCGTCGGCCCCCTCGATCGCATAGCCCTCGGCCTCGAACACCGACAGGATCTTGCGCAGCAGGGCATCATCCCCCCGCGTCGCGGCGGCGATGATGCCGGGCAGCAGGGTCGCCCCCTTCAGGTCGGGCTTCAGCGTCTTGAAATCGGGTCGATTGACCATGCCGGCGAAACAGACCGCCCCGCACTCGGCGGCCTTCAGGGCCGACAGGATGCGGCCGATCTCGGCCATGCCTGCCCCGATCCCCGGATAGCGGGCCAGATGCGGGTCGGCGAAGCCATTCAGCCGCACCACGAACAGGGGCCGCCCCTCGACCTCGCACCGTGCGGCGACCGACAGCGGCAGGGCCCCGCCGCCGGCGATCAGACCCAGCCGCGTGGCCGGATCACCGGCGCTCATTCGCCCGGCAGGCACAGCGGACGCCGCGCATCGGCGCGGATGAAGGCGACGATCTCCATGATCTCGGGCAGGTCGGCGTAGCTGCCGGCGACCCGGTCCAGCCGCTCGGCGAAGACGCCGCCGGCCTCGAACAGTTCACGATAGGCGGCCAGCAGGCGGCGGATCTGGTCCTTGCCGTAACCCTTGCGCTTCAGCCCCACCAGGTTGAGCCCGTGCAGCTGCGCATGGTTGCCCCAGGCCGAGCCATAGGGGATGACGTCGCGGGTCACGGCGGCCAGACCGCCGATGATGGCCCCCTGCCCGACCCGACCGAACTGATGGATGGCGCACAGCCCGCCGAGGAAGACCTTGTCGCCGATCGTCGTATGACCGCCGAGGGTGGCGTTGTTGGCCATGGTCACATGGTCGCCGACGACCGCGTCGTGACCGACATGGGCCCCGGTCATGAACAGGCCGTTCGCGCCGATCCGGGTCAGGCTGCCGCCCTGGGGCGTGCCGCGGTTGAAGCTGCAATGTTCGCGGATCAGGGCGTCGGCCCCGATCTCAAGCCGCACGGGCTCGCCCTTGTAGCCGCCGTGCTGCGGATCACCGCCGATCACGGCGAACGGGTGGATCACACCACGCGCGCCGACCGTGGTGTCCTGCTGGATCACCACATGGCTGACCAGATGCACGTTCTCGGCCAGGGTGACCCCGGGCCCGACCTGGCACCAGGGGCCGATGCTCACGCCGTCGCCCAGCACGACCGACGGATGGACAAGCGCGGTCGGATGGATGGTCACGGCTGGTCCACGGTTACGACCATGGCGGCGAAATCCGCCTCGGCCGCCAGCTTGCCGTCGACGAAGGTCTCGCCGCGGAATTTGAAGATGTCACCGCGCTGGCGCGTCACCACCACCTGCATCCGCAGCTGGTCACCCGGACGCACCGGCTTGCGGAAACGCACGCCGTCGATCGACATGAACATGATGACCTTGCCCTCGACCGCCACGTCCAGCGTCTTGGACATCAGCAGGGCCCCGGTCTGGGCCATGGCCTCGACGATCATCACCCCCGGCATGACCGGGTCGATCGGGAAATGGCCCGGAAAATAAGGCTCGTTATGGGTGACGTTCTTGATGCCGGTGATCGAGGTGTTGGCGACGAAATCCTCGGCCTTGTCGATCAGCAGGAAGGGGTAGCGATGCGGCAGGCGCCGCATGACCTCGGCATAGTCGATGGTGACATTGGGTTCTTCGGTCATTCCGCCTGGTCCTTGGGCGCGGGACTCGCCCTGCGCGACACCTGTCTGGCGAGCCAGACCGCCTCGCGCAAGGACTGGCGGATCGGTTTGGCGGGATAACCCGACCAGGTCTCGCCCGCCGGAATGTCGGCCAGCACGCCCGCTCCGCCCGCCACACGCGCGCCGTCGCCGATGCGGATATGGTCGCCGATCCCCGCCTGGCCGCCGAACATCACATTGTCGCCGACCGTCACCGAGCCTGAAATACCGGTGTGGGCGGCCATCAGGCAGTTGCGACCGATCACGCAGTTGTGGCCGATCATCACGAGGTTATCGATCTTGGTGTTTTCGCCGATGACCGTGTCGTCATAGGCCCCGCGATCGATACAGGTGTTGGCCCCGACGCTGACCCCGTCCTGCAGGATGACCCGGCCCAGCTGGGGTACGTCGATCGGGCCGACACTCGACCCGGCCGCGCCGAAGCCCGGCTCACCGATCCGCGCCCCGGACAGGATCCGGACCCGGTCGCCGATCAGGGCAAACCCGATCGAGGCATTGGAGCCGATCTGGCAGTTGCGGCCGATCTGGACCCCGGGGCCGATGACCGTATTGGCCCCGATCCGCGTGCCGCGACCGATGCTGACACCCTGGCCAAGCACCACGCCGGGTTCGATTGTGACGTCATCGTCCTCGAGCACGGCCCGCGGGCCGGCACCGAGGCTGATCGGGCTGTGCAGGATAAGGGACGCGCGCGCCCAGGCCGCCTGGGGCTCGGGCGAGACGATCACGGCGGTCTCCGCCGGTACATGGTCCACCGCAGCGGCCGGGACGATCACACAGCCGGCGGCGGTGGCCTTCAGGGCTTCGGTGAATTTCCGGTCCGCCAGAAAGGCGACGGCGTCGGCGTCGGCGAGTGCCAGGGGCGCGACGGCGGCGATCGATCGCCCTCCCCCACGCACGACCGTCCCGCCGATCCGGTCACCCAGCTGGGCGACCGTCACGGCGGGCAGACTGTCGAAGAACCGCGTATCGGGCATCAGGCGTCGCCCGATCCCGGACCTATTGGCCCGGCTGCTGGACCGGCACCGCCATGCGGTTGAAGCTCAGCGTCGGAAGGGCGGTGTTCAGGCGCTGGATCGCCAGATCGGTCACGTCCATGGCCGGGTTCATCATGAAGACGCTCTCGCGGCTCAGCAGGATGCCGCAACCCCGCTCCTGGTAGATGGCGACCAGGATGGGCTCGACGGCGACCGAAATCAGCCGGCGCTGCTCGCTGAGCGTATAACGCAGCTCGTTGTCGCGGGTCTGCTCCAGCTGCTGGGCTTCCTGGATGCGACGCTGCAGGGCCTGGCTGCGCGAGTTCCGTTCGGCTTCCGACAGGCTGGCACCGGCGGTCTGCAGGGCCTGGATCTCGGACTGGATTGTAGTGGCATAGGGGGTCAGTTCACCCTGCACTTCCTGCGACAGCTGCTCCATCCGGGCCTGAACGGCCTGGCCGGCGGTCGACTGGGCCAGCAGACGCTGGTTGAAATAGACGCACACGCCGGGGATGACCGGACCCGGGTTGGCCGGGCCGGCCGTCTGGGCCACAGCGGCGGAAGCGACGAGCGAGGCGAGCGCGAAAGCGCCGATAGCGAACAGTTTCATCTTGGGCCTTTGAACGAACGGACGGTGCCGCGGTTAGAACTGGGTGGAGGTCGAGAAACGGAAGGTCTCGGTCTTGTCGTAGTCTTCCTTGCCGAGAATATGGCTGAGGTCGAAGCGGATCGGTCCCATCGGCGACTTCCAGTGGACGCTGACGCCGGCCGACGCCCGGAAGGCCAGGTCGTCGACGATACGCGTCGACGGGTTGCCCAGGGCATCAATCGTGTAACGGTCATCCAGCATGCCCAGGGTGCCGACATCGGCGAACAGGGACGTCTTGATCCCGTACTGTTCCGGCAGATAGTTCGGCACGGTCAGTTCGATGGTGCCGATGAGATAGAAATTGCCGCCCAGGGCGTCGCGCGTGCTGAGGTCACGCGGCCCCATGCCGGCGGTCTCGAAGCCGCGGAAGCTGTTGCCGCCCTTGAAGAAGCGGTCGTTGATGCGGATCGCATCACCCGCCCAGCCCGCGACATAACCGGTCGAGGCCGAGGTCGAGACGACCCATTCGGGGCTGATGCCGTAATAGGCCGACACGTCCGCCTCGGTCTTCACATAGTTCACATCGCCGCCGATGCCGGCGAAATCCTGACGAAGCGAGCCGGACCAGCCGCGCGTCGGGCGAACCGGATCATTGGTCCGGTTGACCTGCAGCGTATAGCCGGCCGAGGAGTTGATGAACGACCCGACCTGGTCGCACAGCGCCGTGGACCCGGTACCGTTACAGAAGCCGGTCGGGACGATGATCTCGTCGGCCTTGATGAAATATCGGGTGCTCAACAGCGTAAAGGCGTTCAGCGGATAGGACAGCCGCAGGCCCGCCCCCGTCGAACGGTAGTCGTACGACGAATATTTGCTGAGATCGTAGCGCGAGTGGAAGGCGTCGAAACCGGCGCGCAGGTCACGCCCAAGGAAACGCGGCTCGGTAAAGCGGAAATCGACCTGCTGACGCAGCGACCCCCACTCGACCCGGGCCACCACATTCTGGCCGCGACCGCGGAAATTGCGCTCGGTGATGCCCAGGTTGACGACGAAGGAGTCGACCGAGCTGAAGCCGGCCCCGACCGAAAGCTCGCCGGTCGGCTGTTCCTCGACCGTGACATTGACCACCGACCGGTCCGCCGTCGCACCGCGGACTTCTTCAACCTTGACGTCCTTGAAGAAACCGAGTGCGCGCAGGTTGTTGCGCGACCGCTCCAGCAGGGTGCGATTGAAGGCATCGCCCTCGGTCAGCGCCAGTTCGCGACGAATGACCGGGTCGATCGTGCGGGTATTGCCGACGATGTTGATCCGCTCGACATAGACCCGCTGGCCCTCGGTCACATTGAAGGTGACGTCCACCAGCCCGGTCTCGGGATTGGCGGTATAGGTCGGGTTGATCTCGACGAAGGCATAGCCGGCCGAGCCGGCGGCGAAGGTCAGGGCGTCGACGGCCCGTTCAATCTTGTCGCTCTCGTACAGATCGCCCGAATTGATCGGCAGAAGCTGTTTGAGGAAGTCACCGTTCAGCCGGTTGCTTTCCGTGACGACCTTGATCTCGCCGAAATTATATTTGCGGCCTTCATCCAGCGTGATGGTCACACCGAACGCGGCATCGTCCGGAGCCAGCTCGGCCACCGAGGACACGACGCGGAAGTCATAATAGCCGCGGTTGGTGTAGAATTTCCGCAGCTGCTCGCGGTCATAATCGAGCCGGTTCGGGTCGTAGTTGTCGTTGGACGTGAAGAAATTCCACCACACCGACTGCCGGGTCACCATGACCTCACGCAGATCATTGTCCGAGAAGGCCGTGTTGCCGAGGAAGGTGATGGCGCGAATGCCGGTCTGCGGACCCTCGTCGATCTCGAACACGACGTCGACGCGGTTCTGCTCCAGCTGGACCAGTTTGGGCGTGACCGTGGCCGAGATGCGGCCTGACAGACGGTAGAGCTCGACCAGCTTGCCGACATCCTCCTGGATGCGGGCCCGGGTGTAGATGCCACGCGGCCGGATCGTGACCTCTTCGCGCAGCTTGCTCTCGGTGATCGCGCTGTTTCCCTCGAACACCACCTGGTTGATGATCGGGTTCTCGACGATATCGACGATGAGGTCGCCGTTTTGCGCCACGCCGAGCTGAACGTCGGCGAACAGGCCGGTGCGATTCAGGGTCCGGACGGCAATATCGAGGATCACCGGACTGACCGTGTCACCGGGCTGGATCGGCAGATAGGACAGGATCGTCGCCTGGTCGATGCGCTGATTGCCGCGCACCAGAATGCGATTGATGACGGCGTTGTCCTCCTGGCGACGGGTCGGGGCCGCCTCGGCCGGGGCCGCGGCGGCCGGATCGACAGGCGTCTGGGCCAGCGCGGGCGTACCCAGGCTGGCGGCAACGGCGAGAGCCAGCAGGCTGGGGACCAGTGAGGCCGGCCTCAGGGCACGGGCACCGGAACGAAGAACAGCGGACGCGTCATTTTGGATCATACGGGAAACCATCGGGGGCTGGCGTCGGCTCATGAGGCGAGCCCGCCGAGGAATTTGAACAGGCTCAGCTTTTGCAGGTCGTTCCAGGTTGCGAACAACATCAAACCTACGAGCAAAGCAAGGCCGACGCGATAGCCGACCTCCTGAACCTGGGCGGGGACTGGCCTGCGGGCAACAGCTTCATAGCCGTAAAATAGCAGGTGGCCCCCATCGAGAACAGGAATCGGCAAGAGATTTAGAAAGCCAATTCCGATCGAAACTATGGCGGCGAACTGAACCAGCATCAGGGCGACATTGGCGGCCTGCAATCCCGGGTCCGTGGTGGCGGCCGCCGCCTGTTTGGTCACGCCGCTGGCGGCCTTGGCGATCCCCAGCGGACCACTGAGCAGGTCTCCGGATTCCTTGCCGGTGACGATCCGCCCCAGATAGGTCAGGGTCGTGCCCAATATGTCCCCGGTTTGCTTCACGGCCTGGCCCAGCGCCTCATGGGGCGGATAGCGGATATAGGTGACCTCTCCGGGACGCGGATCCCAGCCGACGCCCAGATAGCCGACCCGCACGGGGCCCGAGATCGGATCCTCCCGCAGCCGGCGCACCGGCGTCGCCGTCAGCCTGACGCGCTGGCCGTCGCGCAACACCACGAAATCGACCGGCGTTCCCGCCCGGAGCGCCACCACCTGGCCGACATCGCGGAAGTCGGCGATCGGCCGGCCGTCGACCTCGATAACCCGGTCCTGAACCTGGAACCCCGCCCGGGCGGCGGCGGTGCCCGGCTGAACCTCGGCAATCCGCGCCGGCACGACGCTGACACCCAGCCCGGCGAACAACAGGGTGAAGATGGTGATGGCCAAAACGAAATTTGCCGCCGGCCCGGCCGCGACGATCAGCGCCCGCTGCCAGATCGGCTTGAAATAGAAATAGTCGCGTTCGGCACCGGGGCCGTGTTCGGCGACGATTTCCTGCCGCAGGGCTTCTATTCCGGCCTGATCGGGCACGGAGGAACTGTCGAGGTCGCCGGAGAATTTCACATAGCCACCCAGCGGCAGCCAGGCGAGACGCCACTCGATCCCGTTGCGGTCGGTCCGGCTGAACATCGTACGGCCAAAGCCGATCGAGAACCGGTCGACCTTTACCTTGAAGGCACGCGCGACGAGGAAATGCCCCAGTTCATGAATGGTGACGACAACCGTCAGCACCAGCAGGAACGGGACCACATAGACGAAGACCTGTCCGAGCAGGT
>CAXBHG010000051.1:0-15401 GCA_963975385.1 uncultured Brevundimonas sp. | reverse complement strand
CGGCGCGCTGGGACGGCCAGATCCTGCTGGTGACCCAGAATGTCGATGACCTGCACGACCGGGCCCATGCGGCGACGCCGCCCGCGCCGGGGTTCGCCCTGATCCATATGCACGGCGAACTGCTGAAGGCGGCCTGCACCGTCACCGGCCGGGTCTGCGACTGGCCCGGCGACCTGGCGACCCACGAACCGTCGCCCCATCACCCGCAGGGACGGCTGCGGCCGCACATCGTCTGGTTCGGCGAGATGCCGCTGCAGATGCCCCGGATCGAGACGGCCCTGGCCCGCTGCGACCTGTTCGTCTCGATCGGCACCTCGGGGTCGGTCTGGCCCGCCGCCGGCTTCGTCGAGACCGCCGCCCGCGCCGGGGCGCGGACGGTCGAGCTCAATCTGGAACCGTCGCTGGGCCGCAGCCGCTTCGATGAAGGCCGCTACGGCCCGGCGACCGAGGTGGTGCCGGGGTTTTTCGGCGCTCTGGATTGATCCGGTAGTCCCAATATTCCGCTCATCCCGGCGAAAGCCGGGACCCAGTTCTTTCGTAGGGCACAATGCGCGGGATTGGCGTCCGCGGGTGCCTGTGAGGGTGGTTCATCCAAAACACTGGGTCCCGGCTTTCGCCGGGATGAGCGGATAAAAGCTATCGGGACTCCCCCGCCGCCTTCTTCGCCGCCAGCTTGGCCAGCACCCGGCCGCGGCCCTTGGACAGGGCGGTGATCACGCCGCGGAAGGTCGCCGCCTCCTGATCCGTAAAGCTGGCGCGGCCCAGCATGACGCGCAGGTTCTGCACCATCGACGGCCGCTTCTCGGGCGGATGGAAGAAGCCGCCGGCGTCCAGTTCCCGCTCCAGATGTTCGTACATCCCCAGCAGGGTCTCGCCGGTGGCGGGCGGATCGCCCTCGCGGAAGCGCGGCGGCGGGGCGTCGAGGATCAGGGTGCGCCACTCATAGGCATTGATGGCCACGGCCTGGGCCAGGTTCAGGCTCTGGTGGCGCGGATCGATCGGGATGGTGACGATGCCCTGGCACAGGGCGATGTCACTGGTCTCCAGCCCGGCCCGTTCACCGCCGAACAGCAGGCCGATGCCGAGGCCCGCGGCGCGATCGTCGTACAGCACCCGGGCGGTCTCGCGCGGGGTGCGCACCGGCTGTCGGGTGCCGCGCGACCGGGCGGTGGCGGCATGGACGGTGTTCAGATCGGCCACGGCTTCGGCGACGCTGTCGAACACCTTGATACCGTCCAGCACCCAGTCGGCGCCCGAGGCCATGGCCCAGGCCCGCTCCTGCGGCCAGCCGTCACGCGGCTGCACCAGACGCAGGTCGGTCAGGCCGAAATTGGCCATCACCCGCGCCACGGCGCCGATGTTCTCGGCCATCTGGGATTTGTCCAGAATCACCACCGGCGGGGAAGGTTCACTCAATTCCGCTCATCCCGGCGAAAGCCGGGACCCAGTCCTGTCCAGCTTGACGCCTGTGTTTCAGAGCGACCGTTCTGCGATCGCCCAGGTCCGATTGCCCAAAAGCACTGGGTCCCGGCTTACGCCGGGATGAGCGGGAAAGAAAAGCCCGAACTCAGTCCTCGCCGATCATAGCCAGCCACGGATCGGCCGTGCCGGCCTCGACCTCGGCCACCTTGACCGTGGGCCAGCCGATCGCGTCGTCGGCCGCATCGCGCCAGGCCAGAACGAACAGGTCGCGCAGCTCCGACGCCCCGGCCGCCAGCCGCGCGGTGGCGAAGGCTCCGCCGCGGGCGTCGCTGTCGACAAAGGCCCCGGCCTTCTCCAGCCGGTAGAAGGGCAGGACCTCGGCCAGCGAGGTTTTCAGATAGGCGGGCACCCGCTGACGCAGGTCGGCGTCGTCCAGTCGCGGCGCGGCCATGGCCGCCTCGACCGCATCGAACCGCACCGTGCGACGCACGAAGGCCCCCTCGAAGGTGCCGTGGGTCTGGCGCGAGTCGGTGAAGCCCTCGGGGTTGGGATAGCGGCCCCAGCCATTGTAGTGGATCGAGGTGTGCAGCGGCTGGGCCGCATCGCCGACATAGTGGGACAGATAGCCCATGTCGCGCAGGATCAGGGCCTCGCGCCGCAGCCGGTCGGCCCGGTACCAGGCCCGTTTGCCGGGGTCGCTCTCGCGCGCCTCGGCCGCGTTCAGCACCCGCCAGGTGGCGAAGTCGCGCACCAGCTGCTGATAGCCGTCCCAGATGGCATAGGGCAGATAGCCGGCGTCATTGACGTCATGACCGGCCGCGATCAGCACCGCGTCATATTCGGATTTCAGGACCGGCAGGGCATCGATCGACGGCCCGCGTCCGTCCATCACATGGCCGGCCTCATCCATGTCGACGAAATGGGCGGTGTCGCGTTCACGGTCATGGGGCTGGCCCCCGCCCTTGGTGCGGTCCGGCTCACGCGACAGTTCGCCGACCTCGACCACCGCCCCGGGGGTGCGCAGGAAGGCCGGCAGTTCGTCGGGCAGGGCGCGCACGGCGGCCATGCCGACCATCCGGTGGCCGCTGTTGCCCCAGGCCGAGACCATGGCGGGTGTCACCACGATGGCGGCCCCCAGGGTCAGGGCGGACAGGGCGAGGGCAATACGCTTCATCGGAGGGCTCCGGTCAGGACGACTGCGGTCGGGGTAAATCCGCACCGCCGTCCCGTCCAGCGGATTGTTGTCGCAGCTTGACGTCGGGCGGTCACGCGGGCGAGGGATCGGCGGACATCCCGGAGATTGCCATGTTCCCGCGCCGCATCGTCATCGCCGCCGCCGCCCTGGCGCTGGTCGCCGCCCCGGCCCTGGCCCAGACCGCCCCGGCCACGGTCGACCCGGCCTGGGTCGCGGCGCACCAGGCCTTCCTCGCCGGCGACGCCCTGCGCGGCCGCGGCAGCGCCACCCATGACGAGACCGTGGCCGCCGCCTATGTCGCCGCCCAGTTCCAGGGCTTCGGCCTACAGCCGGCCCCCGGCATGGACGGCTATACCCAGACCGCCGCCGTGATCCGCACCACGCCGTCGGGCCAGGCCAGCCTCAGCATCGGCGGCGTGACCCTGTCGCAACGGGACGGACTGGGTCTGCTGTCGGGCGGCGAGACCGCACTGCGCGGCCGGGTTGAGGTGGCGACCGGCAATGACCCCGCAACCCTGCCCGCCGCCGAGATCGTGATGATCGCCCCGCCCGAGGGGCCGGTGGTCGGCGGCTGGATCAGCGCCGCCTTCCGGCAGGGCAGCAGATTGGTGATCCTGCGCGAGACGGCGACCCTGCACGACGCCGTGTCGCGATCCTCAGCCGGTCGGCCGGGCTTTGCCCTGGCCGGGGCCGAAGCCCGCCCGTCCCGCACCCTGGTGGTGGTCCCCGCCGCCGTCTACGACCGGATGACCGCCATGGCCGGCACCGGCGCGGTCTGGGAGCCCGGCCCGGCGCAGGTCGAGCAGACCGTGACCACCAATGCCGTCGGCTGGCTGCCCGGTACGGATCCCGACGCCGGGGTCATCCTGATCGGTGCCCATCTGGATCACCTGGGCGTCCGGGCCGACGGCACCATCATGCACGGGGCCAATGACGACGCCTCGGGCACCACCGCCGTGCTGGAACTGGCCCGGGCCCTGTCCTCCGGTGAACCGCACCGTCGCGGCATCCTGTTCGTCGCCTATGGCAGTGAGGAGATCGGGGGTCTCGGCTCAAGCTGGTTCGGCGATCATCCCCCCGTGCCCCTGGGCGAGATCGTCGCCAATCTGGCGATCGAGATGATCGGGGCCCAGGACCCGCGCATGCCCGACGGGGTGATGATGATGACCGGCTTCGACCGCTCCAATTTCGGCGCGGCCCTGCGCGACCAGGGGGCGTTGATCGCGCCGGACCTCTATCCCGAGCAGAATTTCTTCGAACGGTCCGACAACTACCAGCTGGCCCTGCGCGGCGTGGTCGCCCACACCATCTCGGGCTGGGCCGTGACCCCGACCTATCATTCGCTCGAGGACACCAACGCCAATCTGGACATCCCCTTCATGACCCGGGCGATCCAGTCGCTGGTCGGGCCGCTGCGCTGGCTGGCCGACAGTGATTTCGTGCCGGAATGGGCCCCGGGCGGGCGGCCCGAGCGCCGCTAGGGTTCAGATCCAGGCGGCGATGGCCTCCAGCGGCTTCTTGTCCAGCGCCGCCACCGGCACGGTGGCCTCAGCCGCCGGATGGCCCGCGACCAGCAGCAGGAAGGGCTTGTCCCCTGCCGGACGGCCACAGATCTCGGCCAGGAAGCTCATCGGGGCCGGGGTGTGGGTCAGGGTCGCCAGACCGGCCTCATGCAGGGCGGCGATCAGCAGGCCGGTGGCGATGCCGACGCTCTCGGTCACATAGTAGTTCTTCCTGTCGTCGCCCGGCTTCGGCCCGCCGCGCTTCTGGCCGAAGATGGCGATCAGCACCGGGGCCACCTCAAGAAAACCCTTGTCCGGATCGGTGCCCAGCGGGGCCAGGGCGTCCAGCCACTCCTGCGGGGCCTTGTCGTTATAGAATTCCCGCTCCTCGGCCTCGGCGGCGGCGCGGATACGGGCCCGGGCCTGCGGGCTGTCGATGACGCTGAAAAACCACGGCTGGTGATTGGCCCCCGACGGGGCCGAACCGGCGGTCAGCAGGGCCTGTTCGACCACCGCCCGCGGCACCGGCCGGTCGGAAAAGTCCCGCACCGTGCGCCGCCTCGCCATCAGGGCGCGGAAGGCCGACACCCGCTCCAGGCTGGCGGCGTCATCGGTCTGCGGATAGCCGCTCAGGGGGACACAGGGATGGTCACGCATCGATCAGGCTCCGGCCGGGTTCGGGACCCGGTCTAGCTTATGCCGAGCGCCGCCTCCACCCGGGCGATCCAGGCCCGGACCGCCGGATAGAACTCCAGCTCGAACCCGCCCTCCCCGGCCACCCGGGTATAGGCCACCAGGGCCACATCGGCCAGGCTGACGGCATCGCCCGCCAGCCAGTCCTGCCCGGTCAGGGCCGCCTCCATATGCGCCAGCGCCGCATGGCCGCGCTGCATCAGCCGCGGCTCGATCTCCTCGGCCGCCTTGCCCGCCAGCAGCCGCTGGAACCGGGCCACGGCGATATAGGGTTCGTGGCTGTACTGTTCCCAGAACAGCCATTCGAACATCCGCGCCCGGGTGAAGGCATCGTCCGGAATCCAGTCCGTCCCCTCGGCCAGATGCAGCAGGATCGCATTGGACTGGGCCAGCACCCGGCCGTCCCCGAATACCAGCGCCGGCACCTGTCCGGCCGGGTTACGGGCCAGGAATTCCGGCGTCCGGGTCGCCCCGGCCAGGACGTCGGTCTCGATCCAGCGGTAGTCACGCCCCAGAACGTCGAGCATCCACTTGACCTTCAAGCAGTTGCCGGATCGATGATCCCCGTAAACTGTCAGCATAGGGCCTCACTCAAGAATGAAGTCAGGACGAATAGTGTATCCATGCCCCAATCACACCGGGGCGCGTTAACGCATTCTGCTCTACGCACCGGGGACGGATCCGGCCCCGCTGTGGACAGACTGACGCGCCCGGCGACCGTGTCCGGGATTTGCCACAATTCGCATTGAAAAGCACCGCGTCGGTGCCGGTCGCCGAAGTCCTCGTGAGTCGGCTCATGCCGGAAGCTGCCGCTGCCCTCGCCCTGATCCTGGCACTGGTGTTCCCCGCCTCGGGCGAACCGGCCGCCTATGAGTCAGTGGTCGCCGCGGAAGCGGCGGCAGCGGAATCGACCACCGGCGTCGAACTGGACGCCGAACAGGCCGAGCTGATGGCCGGTGACCCCGACTGGCGCGCCTCGGCGCGGCTCTATCATGCCGGTGGCGGCGGGGCGACGGGCAACGATTCCCTCGGCTGCCGTCCGATCCCGATGCGCACCGTGGCCGTCGATCCCCGCGTCATTCCGCGCCGCACCCGCCTGTTCATCCGCGAGACCGTGGGCCTGCGCCTCGCCGACGGCACGGTGCACGACGGCTACTGGTACGCCTCCGACACCGGCGGCGCGATCAAGGGGGCCAAGGTCGACCTGTTCACCGGCAACGGCCGCGGCTCGATGCAGCCGGTCATGGGCCTGAACATGCGCACCCTGTCGATCGCCGAGGCCGGCCATTTCGACGGCTGCCCGCCCGCCTGGGAAAGTGCCTCAAACTAGAATTTGCGCCGGCCGCTGACCGTCTCGAAAAACAGTCGCCAGTCGCCCATCAGGCTCCACAGCGGATACTGGAACGTCGCCGGGCGGTTCTTCTCGAAGAAGAAATGGCCGACCCAGGCGAAGCCGTAGCCGACCAGCGGCATGGCCAGCAGCCACCAGGCGTTGCGCGTCACCACCGCCGTCACGAACACGGCAATGACCAGGGCCGTGCCGACCACATGAATCCGCCGGCAGGTGCGGTTCGAATGCTCGTGCACATAGTAGGGATAGAAGGCGCTGAACGAGGCGTAGCGCTCACCGGGTGCGGGCTGGCGGGTCATGGCCCCATCCTGTGCCCGCCGGCGACCGGGCGCAAGGGCCCTTCAGGTCTCGCTCCGGGCCGGCTCCGGCCCCAGCAGACGCCGGATCAGCGGCCACAGCTTCACCCAGGCCGAGACCACTCCGATCACCGAGGCCACGCCCTGGAAGAAGGCCCAGACGGTATCGACCAGCGCCCCGCCCAGGATCCAGCCGGTCAGCGGCATCAGGATCCGCGCGATGGCGATCTGCACCGCGGCATAGGTCTGCGAATATTCAATCGACCGGTCCAGCACGAAGGCCAGCACCCCCGCCGCCGACATCGGCCCCCACAGCAGCGGCAGCGCCAGCAACAGGGCCAGCCCCCCCAGCCCCAGCTTGGTCCCGACCGTCTCGCCCGAGACCAGGCTCAGCACCAGCCCGCCCCCCATCGCCAGAACCACCCCTGCCAGCGTCACCGGCAGCACCATGTCCACCGCCACGATCAGGTCGGTGAAGATCAGCCCCGCCAGCACCGCCGCCCCGGTCAGCAGGAAGCCCCCGATCCACAGGGCCGCATACTGGCCCAGACGGCGTTTCAGATGGCCCAGACTGATCATGGCGGCACTCCCCGACGACGGTCCCGCCACAGGATGCCGCGCCCCGTCGCGCGAGTCCATTCACCGAACGACGCTCGCCCGTTCACCAAACCTGTTGGTGCCCTGTTCAGCCCCCCCGGTCACAGTGGGCCCCACGCCACCGGGAGCCGCATCATGCAGTCCTTCGCCATCGCCGCCGGCGGTATCGCCGCCGCCACCGCCCGTTTCGACGCCAGCGCCCGCCGCACGGCCGCCGCCCCGCTGGACAACCTGGCCGGGGAGATGGTCGAGCGCCTCCAGTCCGAGGTCGCGCTCAAGGCCAATGTCGCGGTGCTGAAGACCGCCGACGACATGACCGGCACCCTGCTCGACATGCTGACCTGAACCGGCCGACGCTTCAGGTCCCGATCAGGGCCCCGGTCGCGTCCGGGCCGGCCGCCAGGGCATAGGACGTCAGCGTCCGCAGCTCGTAGGGCCGGGCCATGACGGTAGACACCGCCATCATATCCGCACGCGCCGCGTCCGGGGTCAGGGTCAGCAGGACGAACCCCTTGGCCCTCTGGTCACAGAAGACCACCTCGGGATTGGTCCCCGCCAGGGCGGCCCCCAGCGGAAAATCACCCAGCGCATCCCCCGGCGACGGGCTGGAGATGCCGCTGGTGCCGAACTCCACCGCGCGATGTTCGCCGGCGTCGTCCTTCAGCTCATTGATCCAGAAGGCATGGCTGTCACCGGCCAGCACGATCGGCTTGACCCCGGCCGTCTTGAAGGTCTGGTACAGACGCTCGCGACCGGCCGGATAGCCGTCCCAGCTGTCCAGATTGAACGGCAGGCCATGACGGAACAACCCGGCGGCCTTCTCGACCTGGGTCCGGACCTCCGCCGACAGACCGGACAGCATGGCGTCGATCTCGGCCGGTGTGGCCGCGGCGGCGATGTCCGGTCCGGCGACCCGGGCCATGACCACCTGGTTGCCCAGGATCTGCCACGGCCGGCCGGCGGCCTTTGACTCCGTCAGTTCGCGACCCAGCCATTCGCGCTGCGGCGTGCCCAGCAGGTCGCGGTCTTCCGCATGGCGCAGCGGCTCGAAGGCGGCGACATCCGGCGCGGGCTGGCCGTCCGGACCGGTGCTGAAGTCCATGTCGCTGCCATAGCTCAGCTGGCGGACCCGTCCCTGCAGCCGGGTCTCGACCATCATCAAACTGGCCAGATCGCCGAAATGGAAGCTGCGCTGGATCGCCTCCTGCATCCCGCCGGGAGCCGGATCGCGGATCGGCATCCATTCGAAATAGGCGCGCAGGGCCGCCGCCTTGCGGGTGACGAAATCGCCCTCGGTGGCGGGCTGGTGGTTCTGGGCCCCGGTGTTCCAGGTGTCGTTGGTGACCTCATGGTCATCCCAGACGCAGATGAAGGGGGCCCGGGCATGGGCCGCCTGCAGGTCGGGGTCGGACTTGTACTGGGCGTGGCGGCGACGATAGTCGTCCAGGCTGACGATCTCGTGCGGCGGGTCGGGCAGCCGGTTCAGGGCCGCGCCCGTGGCCATGCCGTAGTCGTCCGGCCCGCCTCCGTATTCATAGATGTAGTCGCCCAGATGGACGACGGCGTCGACCTGCTGCAGCCGCGCGACCGCGTCATAGGCGTTGAACAGTCCGCCCGGATACAGCTGGCACGACACCACCGCCAGCCGGGCCTCCGCCAGGGTTCCCAGGGCGAGGGTTCGGGTGCGACCGACCGGCGACGTCACGCCGCCGGCGAGGAAGCGGTAGAAATAGTCGGTCCCGGGCTCCAGCCCCTGACCGTCGAGGTCATGTTTGACCGTGAAATCGCGGTCCGCCCGGGCCCGCAGGCCGGAAGAGCGACGTACGACATTGGCGAAGTCCACGTCGGTCGCGACCTCCAGAACCACATCGATGTCTCCGGCACCGGGGTCTCCAGGCGTCACCCGGGTCCAGAAAACGACCGACCGGGGCGCGGGATCGCCGCTGGCGACCCCGTGCCGGAAGCTGACGCTCTGCGAGACCCGCCGGGCCTCGGCCGTGGTGGCGACGGTGGAACCGGCAACCCCGGCCCCCATCCACCCCAGAAGACTGCGGCGATCCAGGGTCATCGAGGGCTCCCTAGTAGCGCAGGCTGAGGTTGACACCGTACAGGCGCGGCGCACCGGCGATGAAGGTCGGCAGGCCCAGCCCGTCGCCGGTATTGCCGGCATCCTTGATGTAGGTCTCGTCGGTCAGATTGTCGGCAAAGGCCTCGACCGCCCAGTTCTGGCTGTCCGGCGCATAGCGGACCCGCAGGTTCAGCAGGCCGTAGCTCTCCTGCACCTCGTCCACCGTGGAGTCGGCGACGAAATTCCGGGTCTGCAGATCGGTGCGGTCATTGTTGTCGTCGAAGAAGACCTCCGACTGCCAGGTGTAGGTCGGCTGGATCTCCAGGGCCCCGCCGCCCAGCGGGAGGGTCCAGATCAGGCCGACCGAGGCGCGGTTGTCCGGCGACAGGCGGAAATGGTTGCCGTCATAGATGCCGGCCTTGAAGCGCGAGTGGTTGTAGCCATAGGTACCGAACAGCTCGAGCCGGTCACTGGCCGCCCAGTTGGCCTGCCCCTCGAAGCCGTAGGATTCGGCCTTGCCGGCGTTGGTGATGACGAACACCGTGCCCTGCTGCACCGTGGTCTGGAAATTCTCGTAGTTGTAGACATAGACCGCCCCGTCCAGCCGCAGGCGGCGATCCAGCACGGCGGCCTTGGCCCCGACCTCATAGCTGTCGACCTGTTCAGCATCGACCTCGGTGAAGCGCGGCGCGGCGAACGGGGCGGCGGGGGCGCTGGCGGCCAGCACCTTGGGCCGGCGGCCCCGGGCGTAGTTGGCATACAGGCTGGCGTCGTCCGACAGGGCGTAGCGCGCCGTCACGCGCCAGGTGAAACCGTCGTCCTCCAGATCCCGCGTGACCGTCGATCCATTGCCGGCGGTCGGCTGGAAGGTCAGGCCAAACAGGGGGAAGGCCGCCGTTACCGGGGCATTGGCGGCCCCCGGCGTCGCCAGGGCGGTCAGATAGGCCAGCTGTCCGGCCGCCGGAATGGCGCTCAGCGCCAGCAACGAGCCCAGGACCGAGCGTCCGTTGTCGATACTGGCGGCATAGCCGGTCGTCTTGTCATCACGGGTGTAGCGGACGCCCGCGGCCAGTTCGAACCGGTCGGTGACCCGGAAGGTCACATCCCCGAACAGGTCATAGGATTGCAGTTCGCTGGAGTTGGTCGCCGTCTCGATATGGCTGGACTTCAGATTGGCCGCGATCCCCGGAATGAACGGGGCCGGCACGCCGAACCCGGCCAGTATGGGGTTCAGCAGGGCACCGCTGCTGTAGGCCGCCAGCGGCAGGGTGTTGGGCAGGGCCACGCCGGGGGCACCGTCCAGAAGACCGGCAAACTGGGCCAGGGCGACGCGTTCATTGAATTCGACCGGCACCCGTTGCGCGCCGTCTTCCCTGAAATAGCCGGCCCCGACGAAGGCCGAGACCCGACCGCCGTTGTCATAGTTGAGGCGGAACTCCTGGCTCCACTGCTCACCCCGGGCGTCCTCGGCCGCGGTCAGCAGCGGCAGGGAGATGCCGTCGGCGTCGAACGTCTCATAGGACTGGAACCGGCGCCAGGCCGTGGTGGAGTTCAGCGTCAGGCTGTCGGACAGGTCGTAGCGCACCAGGCCCGTGACCCCATAGACCTCGCGGTCCAGGCCCAGGCTCTTGCCGCCATCGAAATTCGCGCCCGGCGTCAGGGCCGCGCCGGTCCACGGCTCGGAGGTCCCCAGGACCGCCCCGGTGGTCGGGTCCTGCGGCGTATAGGCGATCGACTTGAACGAGGTGCCGGCGCTGGCGTCGGTCTGGTAGTTGCCGATGATGTCGATGCGCAGGGCGTCGGACGGCGCGAACGCGCCCGACAGCCGGTAGGCCCGGGTGTCGACGCTGTCATAGTCCGGCCCGCCCGTCAGATTGTCGACATAGCCGTCGCGCGTCTTCATCCGGGTGGCGAAACGAATCGCCGCGCTGTCGCCGAGCGGGGCGTTCAGCATCAGCTCGACCATCCGGTAGTCCTCGCTGCCGAACCCGGACCGGGCGGCGGCGTCCAGCCCGTCGATGTCGGCGCGGTTCTGGATGATGTTGACCGCGCCGATCAGGGCTCCGCGGCCGTACAGGGTCGACTGCGGCCCCTTGGCGACCTCGACCCGCTCGATGTCGAACAGTTCGACGAACGATCCGCGCGACTTGGAAATCGACACCCCGTCCTGGAACACCGACACCCGCGGCTCGACCGTGGAGTCACCGGAGTCGGAAGTGATGCCCCGCATCACAAAGCCCGGATTGTTCGGTGACTGGTTCTGCACCAGGAAGCCGGGCACGAAGGCCGACAGCTGTTCGAAATCCTGCACGCCCAGATCCGCAAGGAACGAGCCGGTATAGGCGGTCAGGGCGAACGGCACCTCGATCGGGTCCTGGGCGCGCAACTGCGCCGTGACCACGATGTCGTCGACCGTCGTGGCGGCCTGGCGGTCCTGGGCCAGGGCCCCCGTCGCCCCGGCACAGGCCGTCACCAGGGCACTCGCCCCCAGAAGAATCATACGGAAGTCGCGTCGATCAGCCATGGTGTCCCCCACTCAGCAACCGGATGGGACCTAGCGGCCCTGCGTGCCGGGGCGGCGACAGTCCGGCTACCGACCGGTGAACTTCCGTATTCGTTTCAATGACATTTGGTCCGTGTGCGGCTGCGGGGTCCGGGCCGCCCCATAATTGAGATTGATTCGCAGACGCGTTAGCAGTACCGACGGTCATCGCTTTCAACCGGGGCCTCCTCTCATGCGCAAACTTCTGATGCTTTCTGCCGCCGCCGTCTTCGCGGCCGGTCAGGCCCACGCCGGCCCCCTGGTGGAGGACACCGCGCCGGAGGCGACCCGCCTGCCGCCGGTTACCGTCCTGGCCACCCGTACCGAGCGGCGCGTGGACGACGCCCCGGCGACCGTCAGCGTCATCACCGCCGACGAGATCGAGACCATGCTGGCCACCGACATCAAGGACCTGATCCGCTACGAGCCCGGCGTCAGCGTCCCGACCAGCCCGGCCCGGTTCAGCGCCGCCCTGTCCGGGGCCGGCCGCGACGGCAATTCCGGCTTCACCATCCGCGGCCTCGGCGGCAACCGCGTGCTGATCATCAGCGACGGGGTGCGCCTGCCGGACGGTTTTTCTTTCGGGGCCCAGTCGGTCGGGCGCGGCGGTTACAATGACCTGGACCTGATCAAGTCGGTCGAGATCCTGCGCGGTCCGGCCTCGGCCCTGTACGGGTCGGACGGGGTGGCCGGGGCGGTCAGTTTCACCAGCAAGGACCCGGGCGATTTCATCGAGGCCGGTCGTGCCTTCGGGGCCCGCGTCCGCCTCGGCTACGGCTCGGCCGACGACGGCTGGAGCGAGGGCCTCGCCCTGGCGGGCCGCAGCGGCGCGATCTCGGGCCTGCTGGCCTATAACCGCCGCGACGCCCATGAGACGGAAAACCAGGGCCAGGTCGGCGGCACCGGCTCATCCCGGACCGAACCCAATCCCCAGGACTTCAGCTCCAACGCCGTGCTCGGCAAACTGCTGTGGGACATCAACGACCGGCACAGCCTGCGCCTGACCTATGACCATTTCGACCAGACCATGGACGGCGAGGCCCTCAGCAGCCTGAGCGCCTCGGTCCTGCAGGTCAGCGCCCGTGACGAGACCGAACGCGACCGGGTCAGCCTCGAATGGCGCTTCGACCATGCCTTCGGTCTGGATGGCGGCCGGGTCAGCGCCTATGCCCAGGACGCCACCACCCGCCAGTTCACCTATGAGGACCGCACCCCCGCCGTCGACCGCACCCGCGACGTCACCTTCGACAACCGCGTCGTCGGCCTCGCCGCCCAGGGCCATCGCAGCTTCCGGAGCGGCCGCCTGCGCCACCGCCTCACTCTCGGTGCCGACTATTCGCAGACCCGTCAGGAAGGCATCCGCGACGGCACCGTGCCGCCGGTCGGCGAGACCTTCCCGACCCGCGCCTTCCCCAATACCGACTACGCCCTGGCCGGCCTCTATGTGCAGGACGAGATCGCCCTGCTGGACGGCCGGCTCAGCGTCATCCCGGCCCTGCGCTATGACTGGTACGAGCTGACGCCGAAGCCCGACGCCCTGTTCACCGCCGCCAGCGCGGGCCAGAGCGACGACCATCTGTCGCCCAAGCTGGGCGTCGTGTTCTGGGCCGACGACCATTTCGGCCTGTTCGCCAACTATGCCGTCGGCTTCAAGGCCCCCTCGCCCGGCCAGGTGAACAACTATTTCGCCAACCCGGTCTTCGGCTATGCCTCCATCCCCAACCCCGACCTGACGCCCGAGACCAGTGCGAGTTTCGAGGCCGGCTTGCGGCTGCGCGACCTCGACGTCTTCGGCGGCACCCTGGCCCTGCAGACCACCGCCTACAGCGCCCACTATGACGACTTCATCGACCAGGTCGTCGTCGGCGGCGGCTTCACCCCGGCCGACCCGGCCATCTTCCAGTATGTGAACCTGACCGAGGTCGACATCCGTGGCGTCGAGGCCCGGGGCCGTCTCGACTGGGACAACGGCCTCGGCCTGACCGTCGCCGCCGCCTGGGCCGAGGGCGACCAGACCACCGCCGGCACCCGGACCGAACTGGGCAGTGTTGATCCCCTGAAACTGGTCGCCGGCCTCAGCTATGCCGAGCCGCGCGGCCGGTTCGGCACCGCCGTCACCGTCACCTGGTCCGACGCCAAGCCCGCCGCCACCTACAGCCTGTCGTGCGGCGCCGGCTGCTATCTGGGTGACAGCTTCACCCTGGTCGACCTCACCGCCTGGTGGAGCGTGACCGAGCGGGCCACGCTGCGGGCCGGGGTCTTCAACCTGTTCGACCAGTCCTACGGCTGGTGGAGCGATGTGCGCGGCCTGTCCGCCGGCTCGACCGTCAGGGACGCCTTCACCCAGCCCGGCCGCAATGTCGGCCTGTCCCTGGCGGTGCGGCTGTGAGCCCCGCCCCCGCCCCACCCCTGTCTTCCCGCCCCCTGAAGGAGCGATCGCCGATGCGCCGCCTGCTGTTCACCGCCGCCCTGTTCACCGCCCTGGCCCCCGCCGCCCTGGCCCAGGCCCCGCAGACCCCCGCCGCCAGCGCCTCCGCCGCCGCGGCCACCTTCGCCCGCGACCGCCAGGCGATCCTGGCCCAGACCGGCGAATTCCGCGTCCGCTTCGACATGCGCGAGATGGTCAGCTTCCTGCCCGGCTATGACCCGCTGGCGCCGAAACTGTCCGGCGGCCACGAGATCGTGCGCCTGATCTCGGACGACGGCCGCCACATCCGCCTGCAGCATATCCTGGTCATGGAGCACGGCGGCCAGACCGTGGTCGTCAAACACTGGCGCCAGGACTGGACCTATGAGCCCGACACCGTCCTGACCTATGCCGGCCCCGACACCTGGCGGCTGACCCCGGTCAACGCCGACGCCCGGCGCGGAGCCTGGTCGCAGACCGTCTGGCAGACCGACGACTCGCCCCGCTACGGCGGCGTCGGCCACTGGAGCCACGACCACGGCCTCAGCGTCTGGACCAGTGACCCGACCTGGCGGCCGCTGGCGCGGCGCGACGCCATCCGCCACCCGGTCTATGACCGCTATATCGGCACCAACCGCCACGCCCTGACCCCGTCCGGCTGGGTCCATATCCAGGACAATCTGAAGCTGGAGTCCGGCCAGGGCGACGCCGCGGACGACACCGCCGACCTGATCGCCGTGGTCCAGGAGGATGTGGTCAACAGCTACACCCGCAGCGACGCCTTCGACCCCGGCCCCGGCGACCGCTACTGGGCCGCCACCGCCACCTACTGGGCCGCCGTGCGCGCCGCCTGGGACCAGGTCGCCACCGACCGGGGCGGCATCACCGTCGATGAGGTGGCCGAAAGCGGCGCCGTCACCGGCACCCCCTTGATGGACCTGGCCGACCAGATCGCCGACGGCCGCATCACCCCCGAGGCCGCCATCCCCCGCGCCCGCGCCCTCATCGCCGCGGCCACCCAATAGGGGCAGGCCGCGTCGGGTCGACAAGGCGAAGCCTTGTGACCGCGGCCCAGCAAAAAACCCGCGTCGGGTCGACCCGAAGGGCGGCGCGCAGCGTCACAGGGCGGAGCCCTGTGACCGCGGCCCAACAGGAATGCCGATCATCTTGACGGCCGCGCCCGGCGGGGTCTGAATACGGTCAGATCACCCGCCGCCGGTCAGCCCGGGCGCTCAAGCCGCGAGCCTCCGCGAGGCGAGCGTAGCGCCCCAAGGAGACACCCATGCCCTTCCTCGACATCACCGTCATCCCCGTGCCCACCGCCAACA
>CAXBHG010000050.1:0-15478 GCA_963975385.1 uncultured Brevundimonas sp. | reverse complement strand
CGAGACCTGGACCGGCTTCTGGCCGAGGGTGCGCAGATGCACCTCGGTGCGGGCGGTCAGGGCGCGACGGGCCTCGCGTTTCAGCAGGTTCTGGACGCGGCGGGAAAAGGCCTCGCCCGCGCCGCCGGAAATGATGATCGGGCCGGTTTCGTCGCGCGACAGCCGGGCCGCGCCGGCCCCGCCGGCGGCGACCAGCCGCATCGGCTGCCCGGACAGGGACACGGTACCCCCCGGGGCCAGCGGCAGGCCCGCCGGCCGCGCCGTCAGCCGCTCCAGGATCCAGTCATTGCGGGTGCGGGCAAAGGCCACGGCGTCGCCCAGGCGGCGCTCGCTGGGGGCCACGGCCACGGCCTCTCCGGCCCGCGCATCGATGCGGATCGAGATGCGGCGGGCGCGGGGATTGACCGACAGGCGGAGGGCCAGGCCCTCGCCGTCAAGCGGCAGTCTTTGCCCGTTCCGGTACGGCACAGAGGGTCTCGTTGGCGGTGATGAAGTCGCGCACCCGGGGGTAGATCTCGTCCCGGAACCGGCGACCGTTGAACACACCATAGTGTCCGACGTCCGGCTGAACATAGAGGACGCGACGATCATCGGCGATGTTCGGGGTCAGGCCGTGCGCCGCCTGGGTCTGGCCGACGCCCGAGATGTCGTCCTTCTCGCCCTCGACCGTCATCAGGCCGATGTCGGTGATCTTCGTCAGGTCGACCTTGCGGCCGCGGTGTTCCAGCAGGCCGCGCGGCAGCAGGTGCTGCTGGAAGACGATGTCGATGGTCTGGAGATAGAACTCCTCGGTCAGGTCCAGCACCGACAGGTATTCGTTGTAGAATTCCTCGTGCCGGGCGGTCTCGTCACCGTCGCCGTTGACCAGGTTCTCGAAATACTGGCGGTGGGCGTCGATATGCCGGTCCTCGTTCATCGACATGAAGCTGAACAGCTGGACGAAACCCGGATAGACGCGCCGGCCGAAGCCCGGATAGGGCCAGGGCACGGTATGGATCATGTTCGATTTGAACCAGGCGAAGGGCCGCTCCTCGGCCAGCTGGTTGGTGACGGTCGGCGACAGCCGGGCATCGATCGGCGAGCCCATGAAGGTCATGGAGGCGGGCCGGTTGGGATCCTTGTCCTCGGCCATCAGGGCGCAGGCGGCCAGCACCGGCGGGCCCGGCTGGCAGACGCCGACGACATGGGCGCGCGGGCCGATCACCGTCAGCATGTCGCGGACGTGGTCGATATAGTCGGAGAAGTCGAACCGGCCTTCCAGCATCGGTACCTGACGGGCGTTGACCCAGTCGGCGACATAGACGTCGTGGTCCTGCAGGAAGCCCTCGACCGTGCCGCGCAGCAGGGTGGCATAATGGCCGGACAGCGGGGCCACGATCAGCACCGCCGGGGCGGCGGCGGGCTTGCCGGCCCGTTTCAGGTCGCCGATATGGCGCGCGAACCGCACCAGACGCACCCAGGGCGAGGACCAGACCACCTGTTCGGTGGTGCGGACCTGACGGTCGTTGATCGTGACGGTCTCCAGCCCCCAGGCCGGCTTGCCGTAGCGCCGCGTCAGGCCCTCGAACAGCTCGGCCGAGGCGAAGGCGGTGCGGCCGACCGCCGTGTCAGAGGCCGGGTTGAACGGCGAATTCCAGAACTGCCGGGCCATCTGGGCCCCGATCCGGAACGGCGAGGCCGAGTGATAGGCGAGCTCGTGGAGGGAATAGAGCATGAAATCCTGGGGTCGACACCGCACTGATGCGGCAGTGCAGCATACAACGCATGGAGCTGCAAAAGGGTTATCAATTTTCACGTGATCTCCGGGGGCACCGCGTCGGCGGCGCGACGCCATTGAACCGGCCGACCGGATCGGTGCACCTCTAGGGCAACGGAGGAACACCGGGACGATGATCCGGACCAGGACACAGCTGCTCGACGACTATCTGGTGGCGGCCGCGCGCACCGGGGACCGCAAGGCCTTCGGCCTGCTGGCCCGGCGCTGGCAGGGGCGATTGCTGGCCCATGCTTGGCGGCTGACCGGCGAGGTCGAACTGGCGCGCGAGGCCGCCCAGGATGGCTGGATCGAGATCGTGCGCAGCCTGGGCCGGCTGCGTGACGAACAGGCCTTTGCCGCCTGGGCCTATCAGATCGTGTCGCGCCGCTGTGCCCGACGCATCGGCCAGCGGCAGCGCGGGCGCGCCCTGGTCGCGGCGGTGACGGTCGAGACCGGGCCGGACAGCGGCGTCAATGACGACAGCGACGCCGTCGCCACCCCGGCCCTGGCGCGGGCCCTGGCGGCCCTGCCCCCGGAACAGCGGGCGGCCGTGGCCCTGTTCCACCTTGAGGATCTGAGCATCGCCGAGACGGCGATCGCCCTGAACGTGCCGGCGGGCACGGTGAAGACCCGCCTGATGCATGCCCGGCGCAAATTGCGCGCGGCGCTGGAAGGAGACCTGTGATGCAGGATATCGACCGGATGATCGACGAGGCCCTCGAGGGCGAGAACCAGACCCTGTTCCGCGAGACCGCGCGCGAGCCGGGCTATTTCAACCAGGCCTTCGGCATTTTCGGCGGCAGTATGGGCTGGGCCAATGCGGTGCTGATGGTGACCCAGGGCGTGATCTTCATCGCCGGGGTCTGGGCCGGCTGGCGCTTTTTCCAGGCCGGGGACACCCTGTCGGCCCTGCACTGGGGCCTGCCCGCGGCCGTGCTGGTGCTGATGGCCACGGTGCTGAAGACGGCCCTGATGCCGGCCCTGCAGGCCAACCGGGTGATGCGCGAACTGAAGCGGCTCGAGCTGCAGATCGCCCTGACCCGTCCGAACCCCTAGCCCCGGTCCATCGCCCGGCGGATGACGTCGGCGGAACGATCGGGGCCGAGGTCGCCGGCCAGGGCACTGCGGAACTGGCCGTCCGGCCCCATCAGATAGACGGTCAGGGAGTGGTCCATCGTATAGCCCTCTCCCTCGCCGACCTTCTGGTAGTAGGCGCGATAGGCGTCGGCGGCGGCGCGGATCCGGGCCGGGCTGCCGGTCAGGCCGATGACCCCCTCGGGAAAGCCGTCGCTGGACAGATAGTCCTTCAGCACCTGGGGCCGGTCCCGTTCCGGGTCGACGCTGATGAAGACGATCTGCAGATCGTCGGCCCGGTCGCCCAGCCGGTCCTGGGTCGCCTTCAGCGCCGCCAGTGTCGTCGGGCAGTAGTCCGGGCACCAGGTGAAGCCGAAGAAGACCAGGGTCCATTTGCCGTCCAGCAGCGTCTGGTCGACGGGACGGCCGTCCTGGTCGACGAGGTTGAACGGACCGCCGACGCTGGGCTGGCCGGTCGAGGACACGGTCTGGCTGCCGGTCGGTGCCCGCTCACGGCCGCCGACCACAACCAGGGTGGTAATGGCCAGCACGGCGGCGGCGACAAGCACGAGGCCGGCAAACAGCAGCACAGAACGGCGGGGCATCCGGACTCCTCGGGAATTCACCCACATCGGGTGTGAGCGGTCTATAGAAGAGGGGTGAGCCCGACCCAAGACCCCGCATCGTCGCATGCGACCGGCCGTTTCGCCGGCTGGCGCAACCTGTCGCGGCGCAGCCGTGGCCTGTCGCTGCGTACCCTGGTCATCCTGCGCTGGCTGGCCATCGCCGGCCAGAGCGCCACCATTCTGGTGGCCACCGCCTTCCTGCATTTCGACCTGCCCCTGTGGTCCTGCCTGGCGGTGATCGGCACCAGCGTGGCGATGAACCTGTGGGCCGCGGCCCGGCTCAAGCCCAGCGACGGCCGGTTCAGCGACGGCAGCGCCACCGCCGCCCATCTGGGCTTCGACATCCTGCAGCTGACCGCCCTGCTGGCCCTGACCGGCGGGCTGGAGAACCCGTTCTGTCTGCTGCTGGTCGCCCCGGTGACGGTATCGGCCGCCTCCCTGCCGGCGCGTCAGGCCATCCTGCTGGGCCTGCTGGTGCTGCTGGCCACCATCGGCCTGTTCTTCTGGGCCCTGCCCCTGCCCTGGGAGGCCGGGACCGAGCTGGACCTGCCGCCCCTGTACCGGCTGGGCACCGCCCTGGCCCTGATCACCGGCGTGGTCTTCACCGCCACCTATGCCTGGCGGGTGGCGACCGAGGCCGAGAAGCTGGAACTGGCCCTGGCGACGACCCAGGACGTTCTGCAACGTGAACAGCGGCTGGCGGCCCTGGGCGGTCTGGCGGCGGCGGCGGCGCATGAGCTGGGCACGCCGCTGGCGACCATCCAGGTGGTGGCGCGCGAACTGCTGCGGGCCTCGCCGCCCGACGGCGGGGCGGCCGAGGACGCGACCCTGATCGTGCAGCAGGCCGAACGCTGCCGCGCCATTCTGAAGAAGCTGTCGCAACAACCCGAGTCCGGCGACGCCCTCTATGCCGACGTCGGGCTGGAAGCCCTGCTGGAGGAGGTGGTCGAACCGCACCGGGGCTTTGACCTGGAGTTCACAGTGGCGGTACGCACCCCGCCGGGCGAGCCCGCGCCCCGGGTCCAGCGTATGCCCGAGGTGATCCACGGCCTGTCGGCCCTGGTCGAGAACGCCGCCGATTTCGCCAACAGCCGGGTCCGGGTCCAGGCCCGGGTCGAGGCCGACACGATCACCATCGAGGTCGTCGACGACGGCCCCGGATTCGCCGGCGAAATCCTGCCGCGGCTGGGTGAGCCCTATGTGACCAGCCGCCCCCAGGGCAAGGCGCGTCAGGCGCTCGCCGCCCAGATCGCCGCCGCCGCCCGCCCGGCCCTGCCCGGCCGCAAGGGTCGCAAGGACGGCAAGGGCGGCAAGCCGGGTCCCGCCGCGAAGATCGCGCCCGAGATCGCGCCCAGCCAGGGTGGTATGGGGCTGGGCTTCTTCATCGCCCGGACCTTGCTGGAGCGGACCGGCGGCACCGTCACGGTCGGCACCGGTGACGGCGAGAAGGGCCGGCCCAAGGGGGCCCGGGTCACCATCCGCTGGCCGCGGCCGGCGCTGGAAATGCCGCCCGGTGCAAGCGACACCTTGACCACGGGCGCGACACGCCCGAGTGGGACTGTAGGAGAACACTGATGCCTGACCTCGAAGCCCGGATCGCCGCCGCCCCCGACAAGACCCTGTTGCTGCTGGACGACGACCAGGCCCTGCGGACCCGGATGGGCCGGGCACTGGAGAGTCGCGGCTTCATCGTCACCACCGCCGCCTCGGTGGCCGAGGCCCGCGAGGCCCTGAAGGCCTCGGTCCCGGCCTTCGCCGTGCTGGACATGCGACTGGACGACGGCAACGGGCTGAAGATCGTCGAGGCCATCCGCGAGCAGCGCGAGGACGCCCGCATCGTCATGCTGACCGGCTACGGGGCCATCGCCACCGCCGTGGCCGCGGTCAAGGCCGGGGCCGTCGACTATCTGCAGAAGCCGGCCGACGCCGACGATGTGGTCAAGGCCCTGATGGCCGCCGGCGAGACGGCCGAACCGCCGGACAATCCGATGAGCGCCGACCGGGTGCGCTGGGAACATATCCAGCGCGTCTATGAACTGTGCGACCACAATGTCTCGGAAACCGCCCGCCGCCTGGGCATGCACCGGCGGACCCTGCAGCGGATCCTGGCGAAGCGCGCACCGCGCTGAACGCAGGGCTTGGGGCTTGGGGCTTGGGGCTTAGGGCTTAGGTCTTAGGTCTTAGGGTTTGGGGCTTAGCTCCCTAAGACCTAAGCCCTACCTCACTAAGCCCTCTCTTCGCGAAGCGTGCGCAGCGCCCCCAGCCGCGCGAAGGCGATGGTCAGGGCCTTGCGGCGGGCCGGGGCCAGGGGGCTGGACGGGGCCTCGCGCACCACGGCCCCGCCGAAGCCGTCGGCGACGATCAGGCCGGGTTCGTCGGGCAGGACACCGTCGGGGAATTCCGGGGCCACGGCGAAGAAGAAGGCGTCACAGAAGGGCGCGTACTCGCCCCATTTGCGGTCGACCCGGTAGTCCTCGATCCCCGACTTGACCTCACAGATGATGATGTCGCCGCGCCGGCCCAGGGCCATGACGTCGGCGCGCCGTCCGTTGGGCAGGCCCACCTCCAGCAGCGGCGCATAGCCCATGTGACGCAGCAGCCGTCCCGCCCCGCGCGTCACCGCCAGGGTGGTCTCCGGACGGCTGAAGACGAGATCGATCTGCAGAAGGGCGGCGGCCATCAACCCACTATGTTCGCCTTGCGTTCACGGTTCAAGGCCCCGCTCAGCGACCGGTATGCACCGGATTGGCCGTGTCGAAGCCCAGGGCCGCGGCCCGGGCCAGCAACTGGCGGCGCGTGGCCTCGGACGGGCTCTGGCTGCGGTTCCAGATCCACCAGCCCGACCTGTCCGGCAGACCCATGATGACCCAGCTGTAGTCCGGGGCATGGTCCCAGACCCAGTAGTTCTGGCCGGCCAGCCCACCAAAGCTGAGCAGGCCGGTCAGGGTGAAACGGAATTTGGCATTGGTGGTGGTGTCGGTCACCCGGGCATTGGCGCGCAGGGTCTCGACCTGGCCGTCGGCGCGGCGGGTGCAGGTGACCAGCAGGCCATAGCGGTCGGCGCGCGACTGGGGGGTGAAGTCGATCTGGGCCCGGCGACAGTCCTTCTGCACGTCATTGGGATTGCGGGCGATCTCGAACCAGCGGCCGTCGAACCGGTCCAGGTCGACGTTCCGCGACTGGGCGACGGCCGGTCCGGCGGTCAGGACAATCGCCGCTGTCAGAATGGCGAGGCGGCTGGAAAGGGTCGAGGGCATCCGGGTCTCCTGTCACAACGGTCCCGACAGATACGGTCGGGACCGGCGTTCGGTTGCCTCAGCCCGCCGCGAGCAGTCGCCGGCGGTTGTCACGCCATTCGTCCCGGGTCTGGCCCCACAGGTCGATGGTCGCGTCCTGGAACGGGGCCGGCAACTGCCCCCGTCCGCGATTGCGCGAGCCCAGCCGTTCGGCCAGCCGGATCGAGGGGCCGTTGTCCGGATCGATACAGTGGATCACATCGGTCCAGCCCAGATGGTCGAAGGCATGGTCGATGGCCGCCGTCGCCGCCTCCAGCGCATAGCCCTTGCCGGCGGCGTCGCGATGCAGGCTCCAGCCGACCTCGGTGCCGGGCCAGCCGTGCGGCTGCCACGGCCCTATGCGACCGATCCACTGACCGCTGGACCTTTCGATCACCGAGAACATCGCCACCCCGCTCAGGGTCCAGGCCCCGGCCATGGCCATCATGCCCCGCCAGACCTGCGACGGGGCCTGGACGCCGCCGATAAAGCGCGCCGTCTCCGCGTCGCCCATGAAGTCGCACCAGCGATCGAAATCAGCCATGGCCGTCGGGCGCAGGATCAGGCGGGGCGTCTGGATGGTCGGGCCGGGGGCGGGGCTGGTCACAGCGGAAACTCCTGTTCGAGGGTGTAGTGGCTGCCGCGCTCCGACAGGACGCTGGACCACAGGCCGAAGCGGTCGATACGGATCGGCGGCGACTTCAGAAGATTGTGGTTCGCCATCCAGGCTCCGATCCGGGCCGGATCGGTCTGGGGTTTCAGATAGGCCAGGGTGACGTGCGGTTTGTAGGCCCGGCGTTCCATGGCGATACCGGCGCGCTCGGCGGCCGAGCGACAGCGTCCGGCCAGGGTGACCAGCCGGTCGCACGGCTCGACCCCGGCCCACAGGGTCTGGCGGCGATGCACCTCGCCGAAGGCCCCGACCCCGTTCAGGGCGATCTCGAACGGGCCTCCGGTCGCCGCCCGGCCCAGTTCGGCGACCAGATCATCGGCCCGGCGTTCGTCGACCTCACCATAGAAGGCCAGGGTCACATGCAGGGCCTCCGGCGGCCGCCAGCGGGCCCCGGGCAGGCCGGTCTGCCGCCGCGCCAGGGTCTCGGCCACGTCGAACGGAATGGGCAGGGCGGCGAACAGACGGATCATATGTCAGTGGTAGCGATCATCGGTCACGGTCGGAAGCCCGGATTCCCTTGCATCCGGCGGGTGTCATGCCGATATTCCTGCCAACGCCGGGAGTTTGACCCGGTCCCGATCTGGAGACGATTCGCGATGAGCGATTTTAGAGGCGGCTTTTCAAGGCCCGCGCCCGCAACGGCCGACATGGCCGTGGACAGCGGCCTGAGGGCCTTCATGCTGGGCGTATACAACAAGCTGGCGCTCGGCCTCGTGGTGGCCGGGGCCCTGGCCTATGTCACCGGCAATGTGCCCGAGGTCCAGGCCCTGCTGTTCCAGCAGGCCGCCGACGGCCGCATCGGCCTGACCATGCTGGGCATGGTCGTGCAGTTCTCGCCGCTGGTGATGCTGTTCGGCTCGATGTTCTTCATGAAGAACCCGACGGCGGGCGGGGTGAACCTGCTGTACTGGGCCGTGGTCGCGACCATCGGCGCGGGCATGGGCATTCTGTTCCTGCGCTACACCGGGGAATCCATCGCCACGACCTTCTTCGTCACGGCGGCGGCCTTCGGCGGGCTCAGCCTGTTCGGCTACACGACGAAGAAGGACATGTCCGGCATGGGCACCTTCCTGATCATGGGGGTGATCGGCCTGGTCATCGCCATGCTGGTCAACATGTTCCTGCAGTCCAGCCTGATGGCCCTGGTCATCTCGGGCCTGGGCGTGCTGATCTTCTCGGGTCTGATCGCCTATGACACCCAGCGTCTGAAAATGACCTACTACCAGCTGGGCGGGAACGAGGCGGCCCTGGGCGTGGCCACTGGCTTCGGCGCGCTCAGCCTGTTCATCAATTTCGTCAACCTGTTCCAGTTCCTGCTGATGTTCATGGGCGGCAGCCGCGACTAGGTTCGCCCCCTCCGACAGACGAAACGGGGCCCCGGTGGAAACGCCGGGGCCCTTTGTCTATCTGACGACGGCGAAGCGGCGGCTGTCGAACACGCGCAGCACCTGGGCCAGGTCGCGCCCGCGCCTCAGCACCAGACCGCCCTCGCCGATCACCGCCCACTGACCCTGTTTCAGGCGCAGGGCCGGGCGTTTCTCGATACGGCAGGCCGGGGCGTCACCCGAGCGACGGAAGGCGGCGAACTCGGCCACATCGCCATGGCCGGCCAGGGCATAGTCGCGCCACTCGCCGGCGGCGACCATCCGGCCATAGACCCGCAGGATCAGGTCCAGCTCGGGCCGGTCGAAGAAGACGGGGGCGGTGCCGGCGGCCCGGCTGCCGCCATCGGCAGACTCATCAGTCATCACCGCCCAGACTATCCGGGCGGGCCGGAAACACCAGCCCGCGACGCCGCGCCGCACCCTGGGCGATCAGGAATGCGCACCCGACACGAAATCGCCCCCTTTCGGTCCAGCGCCTGCCCGTTTGGGCGGCGACAAGGGTCCTATCGGCCTGTCGGAGTCCGGAGCGGTTCCGGAACCTGAACAGCCCCCCCAGCCCCCCTGGATTTCTCCATCAAGGGCTTCGACGGGCCGATGCTTTTACAAGCGAGACGCCCGCTCAGCCACCCTCCCCCCTCCGGCAGAGCGGGCGTTTTGCTGTCCGGCGTTCCGTTGGACGCTCAGCCGATCAGGGCCACCGTCTCCGGGCGTCCGTCACGCAGCACCGTCAGGCTCAGCCCGTCCGTCGCCGCCGCCATCACCGCGGCCAGGGCGCGGATATCCCCCACCGGTACATCGCCGACCGCCGTGACCACGTCTCCGGCCCGCAGCTGCTGGGTCGCCGCCGTCGAACCGCCCTCGACCGCCGTGACCAGCACACCGTCCCCGGTCACCCCGTCAGCGGGGCGCAGATCGCGGAAGCTGGCCCCGTAGGCCTGGACCTCGGTCGTGCCGAGGATGACGGGATCGGGTGCGGCCATCTCGACCAGCAAGGCCGTGGTGCGTTCGCGACCGGCGCGCAGATAGGCCAGCGGCAGCCGGGCCCCCGGCGCGGCGATGCCGATCGTGGCCCGCACCGAGCCGGCATTGGCGACCGGGCGGTTCTGGATCCGGGTGATGATGTCATTGCGCTGCAGGCCGGCGGCCTCGGCCGGGGAGCCGGGGGCCACATCGTCGACCACGGCCCCACGCACGATGCTCAGCCCCAGGGTGCGGGCCCGCTCGGCATTGAGCGAGCCGAAGATGGCCCCGGTGCTGCCGCGCCGGACCTCGCCGAACGCGCGCAGCTGGCCGACCACATGCAGCATGATGCGGCTGGGCACGGCGAAGGCGATGCCGTCATTGCCGCCGCCGCCGCCCGACAGGATCGAGGTGTTGATGCCGATCAGCCGGCCCAGACTGTCCAGCAACGGCCCGCCCGAATTACCGGAATTCACGGCCGCGTCGGTCTGGATATAGTCCTCGACCGCGTCGCCCATGCCCGAGCGTCCCAGACCCGAAATCACCCCCATGGTCAGGGTCTGGTCCAGACCCAGCGGATAGCCGACGGCAAAGGCCAGGTCACCGCTGCGCAGGGCGTCGGAATCGGCCACCGCCACCTGGCTCAGACCGTCCAGCTCGATACGCAGCACGGCGATGTCGGTGGCCTTGTCGGCCCCGATCAGCACGGCGTCGACCAGCCGGCCGTCCAGCAGGTCGACGCTGAATTTGCTGCCGGACTCGACCACATGGTTGTTGGTGACGATGATGCCGGCCGCCGCGTCGAGAATGACCCCCGAACCGGTCCCCAGCGGCTGGGGCTCGTTGTCGTCGCTGCGCGGCCCCTCGGACCGGCCCAGGGTGGTCACCTGGACCACGGCCGGCAACGACGGCTCCAGCCCGGCGGCGAAGCTGAACACGCCGCGGCGCGTATCGAAGGGAATGGGGGTGATGGCCGCCGTGCGGGCCCGGGCGGGGGCCGGCTCATAGGCGGTCTGGGCCTGGACCGGCAGGCCCGCCAGCAGGGCCACGACCGCCGCCAGGACCACAGTCCGCCCGGTGGACACCGTCAGCACCGCCCGGCACTCATCCTGGAAATTGACACGCCGCATCATCGCCCCCCTGTGAACACCCCGACCCTAGCGCGGGATGGCCGTCATGACGATGCCCCTGTTGTCGTCGCCGCTAGAAGGCGGCTTCACCTGTGATCGCCCGCCCCAGGATCAGGGCATGAACATCGTGGGCCCCCTCATAGGTGTTGACCGTCTCCAGGTTCATCGCGTGGCGCATCACATGCATCTCGCCGGTGATGCCGGCCCCGCCGTGCATGTCGCGGGCCTCGCGGGCAATGGCCAGGGCCTTGCCGCAGTTGTTGCGCTTCATCATCGAGATGGCCTCGGGCACCCAGGCCCCCTGGTCCAGCAACCGGCCCAGCGCCAGCGCGCCCTCGAAGCCGAGGAAGATTTCGGTCTGCATGTCGGCCAGCTTCTTCTGCACCAGCTGGCGCGACGACAGCGGCCGGCCGAACAGCATGCGCTCGCCGACATAGTCGCGGGTCAGGTGGAAACAGGATTCCGCCGCCCCCATCGCCCCCCAGGCGATGCCGTAGCGCGCCTTGTTCAGGCAGCTGAACGGCCCGCGCAGACCCTTCACCCCCGGCAGCAGGTTCGCTTCCGGCACGAAGACGTCGTTCAGGCCGATGTCGCCGGTGATCGAGGCACGCAACGACAGCTTGTCGCCGATCTTGTCGGTGGTGAAGCCGTCCATACCGCGCTCGACGATGAAGCCGCGGATCACGTCATCCAGCCTGGCCCAGACGATGGCCAGGTCGCTGATCGGCGAATTGGTGATCCAGTATTTGGCGCCGTTAAGCCTGTAGCCGCCGTCGACCTTGACCGCCCTGGTCTTCATCGACGCGGGATCGGAGCCGCCGTCGGCCTCGGTCAGACCGAAACAGCCGACCAGTTCACCGGCGGCCATCCTGGGCAGGAAGCGCATCTTCTGCTCCTCGGAGCCGAAGGCGTAGATCGGATACATGGCCAGGGACGACTGGACCGACATGGCCGAGCGATAGCCGCTGTCGACCGCCTCGATCTCACGCGCGATCAGACCATAGGCGACGTGGCTGACCGAGGAGCCGCCGTACTGTTCGGGCAGCATGGCCCCGAGGAAGCCCATCTCGCCCAATTCCGTCATGATGGCCCGGTCGAAACTCTCGTCCCGGAAGGCCGCGACCACCCGCGGCAGCAGCTTCTCGCGGGCATAGGACCGGGCCGCCTCCTGGATCATCCGCTCGTCGTCCGTCAGCCGGCCGGACAGGTCCAGCGGGTCGTCCCAGCGAAAGGTCTTGTGCGGAGCGGGGGTGCCGTCGGCCATATCGGATGTCTTCCTGATCGAAACGGGGGTCCAGACGGTCCGCCACGCCCTGGTGACGGCTCCCCCCCGGGGGATAGGGCGGCGGTTTAGGCCAAAATGGCGGAGTCGGGTAGGGGCAGCGCCCCCATGCCCCCCCGTCCCGGACGATGAAACGTTTGGTAGCGTTAACGGAATTCAGGCGGCTTTCTTGCCGGAAGTGTGCCGCTATTCAGGCGACAGCCCGCGCCGCGGACCTCGACACGCCCGTTCCGCCGGCGAAGCGGACGGACAAAACCGCGAAAAATCCGTCGCCAAGCTTACCCAGGGTCACCCGGAGCGGCGTAACCGGTGTCAGGTCGGGGAAAAATGGCGATTCCCGCACAAGTAGTTCCCACCCCCGTCCGGAGCACAAAGACTGAAGCCGGGACCGTTTCACAGGAACACTTTTCTGTTTCACGCGCAGGCCGAAAACACGATGCTGACCGCAGTGACGAAAATGCTGCACAATCATGTCAAAATCGCGTTGGCAGCCCAACTGCACTGCAAGATTGTTGCGAACCGACCGGGACATCTTATTAGCCGTCAATCGCACTGTAATTCGCGAACGGACGCATTGGGCGTCGTCGAGGGGAAGATGAGAAATACAAAATCACTGTTGCTGAGCAGCTCGTTGCTCGCCGGCCTGTCCGCCGCCGCTGTCATCGGCACTGTCCCAACAATGGCCCTGGCCCAGAGCGCCGGACCGGACAGCATTGATGACGTGGTCATCACCGGTTCGCGTATTCGCCGCGACCCCACCAATTCGCCCACCCCGCTGATCCAGATCAGCCAGGAGGAAGTCCTCCAGTCGGGTGAAGCCAACGTCGTCGACTTCCTGGCCGATATCCCGGCCCTGTCGACCTCGATCGTGCCGGAAGACACCACCGGTTCGAACCTGAACGACGGCGGCCTGTCGCTGCTCAGCCTGCGCGCCCTCGGTTCGGTCCGCACCCTGACCCTGGTCGACGGTCGTCGCCACGTCGGGTCCAGCCCCGGCACCCTGTCGGTCGATGTCGACACCATCCCGCGCCTGCTGGTCGCCAGCACCGAGATCATCACCGGTGGCGCTGCCGCCGTGTACGGCGCCGACGCCGTCTCGGGCGTGGTCAACTTCATCATGAAGACCGATTTCGACGGTCTGGAAATCGACGCCTCGGTGGCCGAGATCAACCAGGGCGGTCAACTCGGTGAGCGCCTGTCCGTCCTGTGGGGCCAGAACCTGCTCGACGGTCGCCTGAACTACTATGTGTCGGGTGAATTCCAGCGCAACGACGAGGTTCTGGACAGCGATGTCGACTGGCGCCGTGAATCCTGGGGCCTGCTCAGCAACGACGTCGACCCGGCCTCCGCGCCGAACGACGGCGTGCCGGACCTGATCCTGGTTCGTGACGTCCGCACCTATATCCGCGGCACGAATTTCGGTGGCGTCACCATCCTGGCCACCAGCGTCCAGCCGAGCCCGGCCAGCGATCCGGACGTCCCGTTCGGCACCTGCTCGACGACCGGCTTCTCGTCCAACTGCTTCTCGCTGGCCCCGGCCAACCGTCTCGACAACGGTTTCCTGTACACCGACACCGGTGCGTCGCAGCCGGTCGTGTTCGGCCCGATCCGTCAGGGCGCAGGCTTTACGCGCAACTCCAGCAACGGCGGCCTCGGCCAGGTCCAGAACACCGAGCAGGGCCAGTCCAGCCGTCTGCCGGAATCGACCAACTGGCGTTTCCAGTCGGGCTTCAACTATGACCTGACCGACACCATCAACATCTTCGGTGAGGCCAAATACGTCGAGGAAGAAACCTACGACGCCGGTCAGCGCGTGTTCCACGACATGAACATCCGCCAGTTCGCCGCCGGCACCGTCGGGGCCATCACCGGCACCACGGCGTTCGAGATCGGTCTGGACAACGCCTATCTGCCGACCAACGTCCGTACAGCCATCCAGAACAACGTTCGCACGGTCTACAACTCGGCCGGCGCCGTCACCGGCACCGTTGCCGACCCCCGCGCCCAGCACAAGCTGTACGGCCCGGTCCGCAACCAGCTGAACAACCGCGACCTGCAGCGCTATGTCATCGGGGCCCGCGGCGAAGCCGGCGACATCGGCTTCTTCCGCAATGTGAACTGGGAAGCCGGCTACACCTACGGCGAGATGAACAACACCAACCGCGAACAGGCGGTCGACGTCGTCCGCTACCAGGCCGCGGCCGATGCGGTCGTCGATACCCTGGGCGTGGTCAACGGCCGGGCCGGCGAAATCGTCTGCCGGGTCCAGCTGCTGCAGGCCCAGGGCACGGCCGTGCCGGATGCCGTGGTCGGCGGCGTGACCTATTCGCGCCAGGGTGACGTCATCAATGACTGCTCTCCGGTCCGCGTCTTCGGCGGCGGCGGCTTCACCCCCGAGGGTCTGGAATATATGACGGCGGCCATCACGGTCACCGACCAGAACAAGCAGCACGACTTCCTGGCCTTCGCCTCCGGCGATCTGTGGGACTTCTGGGGTGCCGGCCCGATCGGTGCGTCGTTCGGCTATGAGTACCGCAAGGAAATCACCAGCGGTAAGGGCCGTGACGCCGACACCGCAGGGCGTTTCCTGTTCCTGAACGGCGGCGGCGACTTCGCCGAGGCCAGCTACTACACCGACGACATCTTCGCCGAACTGCGTGTGCCGCTGTTCGTCGACAGCTGGCTCGGGCGTTCGGCGGAAATCAGCGGTGCCTATCGTCACTCTGACTATTCGCACGTCGGCAAGCAGGACACCTACAGCGTCCTGGCCCAATGGCGTCCGGTGGATCAGCTGATGTTCCGCGCCACCACCGCCACCGCCATCCGGGTGCCGAACCTGGCCGAAACCAGCGATCCGCTGTCGCAGACCTTCGCCAACGGCTTCAGCGATCCCTGCAGCGCCACGGTCATCAACGGCCTCGCCAACCCGCAGACCCGCACCAACCGCATCGCCAACTGCGGCCAGCTGGCCACTGCGGCCGGCCTCGGGACCCTGGTGTTCAACGATCCGTCGTCGCCCAATGCCTACCTGCCCAACTACGGCAGCGGCTCGGTGCCTGGCCAGTCGGGGGGTAACCCCTTCCTGAAGCCGGAAACCTCGGAAAGCTTCACCATCGGGACCGTCTGGACCCCCGACTATCTGCTGCCGAACCTGTCGGTGGTTCTGGACTACTACGACATCGAGATCACCGACGCGATCGCGGCGGTTTCGGCCCAGAACGCCGCCAACCAGTGCGTCAGCGGTGACAGCGTCAACACCGCCGTCTGCCTGACCCAGACCCGCAGCGCGTCCACCTTCATGGTGACCAGCTTCATCC
>CAXBHG010000049.1:0-15501 GCA_963975385.1 uncultured Brevundimonas sp. | reverse complement strand
CTGCGCGACCAGTTCATCGCCGTCCTCGGCCACGACCTGCGCAATCCGGTCGCCGCCATCCAGGCCGGGGCGGGCCTGCTGGCGGCGCGGCCGCTGGACGACACGGCCCGCGGCATCGTCGACCAGATGCAGGCCAGCACCGCCCGCATGAGCCGGCTGATCAATGATGTGCTCGACTTCGCCCGTGGCCGTCTGGGCGGCGGCCTGCCCCTGGCGCACCGTGCCGGGGTCGAACTGGGCACGGTGCTCGAGACCGTGGTCGACGAGCTGCGCGCCGCCCACGCCGACCGCGACATCCGGCTCGATCTGGCGCTGGACCGGCCCGTCGACTGCGACCCCGACCGCATCGGCCAGCTGCTGTCCAACCTGGTCGCCAATGCCCTGACCCACGGCAGCCCCGACGCCCCGGTCCAGGTCGCGGCCCGCGCCGGGGCCGACGGCTTCACCCTGTCGGTGACCAATGCCGGGCCGCCGATCCCCGAGGCCGCCCGCCGGCGTCTGTTCCAGCCGTTCAGCCGTCCCGCCGCCGACACGCCCCGCCCCGGCCTCGGCCTCGGCCTCTATATCGCCGCCCGCATCGCCGAGGCCCACCACGGCACCCTGGCCGTGACCTCCGACGCCGGACAGACCTGTTTCACCCTGACCATGCCCGCCGGGTAGAAACACCCCGGGTTGTCCCGGTCGCGGTAACGCTGCTACCCCTTGGGCATGGAAACCGGATCATTCATCACCCTCGGCCTCTATTTCGTCCTGATGCTGGCGATCGGCCTCTACGCCTATCGCGAATCCACCAGCGACGTGTCGGGCTATATCCTCGGCGGACGCCGGCTGGGCCCGGCCGTCGCCTCGCTCTCGGCCGGGGCTTCGGACATGAGCGGCTGGATGCTGCTGGGCCTGCCCGGGGCCATGTACCTCAGCGGCCTGTCGTCGATGTGGATCGCCATCGGCCTGTTCATCGGGGCCTTCGCCAACTATCTGATCGTCGCCCCGCGCCTGCGCCTCTATACCGAGCTGGCCCGCGACGCCCTGACCATCCCCGACTATTTCGACAAACGCTTCCTCGATAATTCGCGGATGCTGCGGGTGATCTCCTCGATCGTCATCGTCGTCTTCTTCACCCTCTACACCTCGTCCGGCCTCGTCGCCGGCGGCAAGCTGTTCGAGAGCGCCTTCGGCCTCGACTACGGCTGGGGCCTGCTGCTGACCGCCGGCGTGGTCATGGCCTACACATTGCTGGGCGGCTTCATGGCCGTCAGCCTGACCGACTTCGTCCAGGGCTGCATCATGTTCGTGGCCCTGATCCTGGTGCCCTTCGTGGCCCTGACCCACGTCGGCGGCGTCTCCGGCATGACCGAGACCGTGCGCGGCATCGACCCCGGCCTGCTCGACCTGTTCAAGGGGGCGACCGTGATCAGTGTCGTCTCGGCCATGGCCTGGGGCCTCGGCTATTTCGGCCAGCCGCACATCATCGTCCGCTTCATGGCCGTGCGCTCGGTGCGCGACGTGCCCATGATGCGCAACATCGGCATGAGCTGGATGCTGGTCACCCTGGTCGGGGCCCTGGGCACCGGCCTGGCCGGCCTCGCCTATGCCAGCCGTACCGGGCTCGAGGTCGCCGACCCTGAAACCATCTTCATCCTGCTGTCCGACGTGCTGTTCAACCCGCTGGTCACCGGCTTCCTGCTCGCCGCCATCCTGGCGGCCATCATGAGCACCATCTCCTCCCAGCTGCTGGTCTCCTCCAGCTCCCTGACCGAGGATTTCTACGCCATCTTCCTGCGCAAGCGCGCCTCACAGAAGGAGCTGGTTCTGGTCGGCCGGATCTCGGTCCTGGCCGTGGCCGTCGCCGCCGGGGTGCTGGCCTGGAACCCGTCCAACAGCGTGCTGGGCCTTGTGTCCCAGGCCTGGGCCGGCTTCGGGGCCGCCTTCGGCCCGCTGGTCATCCTGTCTCTGACCTGGAAGCGGATGACCCGCAACGGGGCGCTGGCCGGGATGATCGTCGGGGCCGCCACCGTGCTGGTCTGGACCTATGCGCCGGTGCTCGCCGACGGCGCCGTGCTGAGCAGCCTGATCTACGAGATCGTGCCCGGCTTCGCCTTCAGCTTCATCGCCATCGTCCTGGTCAGCCTGATGGGCCGGGCACCGACCGGCGAGGTGGCCGAGACCTTCGACCGTGTCGCCGAGGGTCTGGCCGAGGCCCGCGGCCCGCGCAAACCCGCCTGACCGGCCGCGCGGGACCGCCATGATCCGACCGCTGTCCCGCGCCGCCGCGTTTACCCTGCTGCTGGTCCTGGCCGGGTGCGAGGGCCTGTCGCCACCGCAACCGGTCGCCGCCGTCTCCGCGACCTGCGCGGTGCCGGCCAACCTGCGCCCCGCCCGGCCCTATGACCCGCCCGCTGACGAAATCGTCCGCGATGTCGAGACTGCCTACTACCTGCTGGCCGTCAGCTGGTCGCCCCAGGCCTGTCGCAGCGGCAAGGACTATCCCGACCCCGACCTGCAATGCCGCGACAACCGTTTCGGCCTGACCCTGCACGGCCTGTGGCCCAACGGCCCGGACCGGCGTCATCCCCGCTATTGCGGGCCGGCTCCGGCCCTGCCGCCCGAAACCGTACGCGCCAATTTCTGCATGACGCCCTCGCCACGGCTGATGCAGCATGAGTGGGCCGCCCATGGCACCTGCGGCTGGTCCAGCCCCGAGGCCTATTTCGGCCAGGCCGCGATGCTCTGGAACGACCTCAACCGCCCTGATCTGGAAGCCATCCCGGCCGGACACCTGACCGCCGGGCGCGTCCGCGACGCCTTCGTCCACGCCAATCCGGGTCTGCCGCGCGGCGCGGTGATCGTGGTCCTGGCCGAGGACGACTGGCTGCGCGAGGTGCGGCTCTGCTATTCGACCAACTATGCGCCGATGGCCTGTCCGCACGGAAACGGCCCGTCTGACCGTCGCAGAATCCGTCTGGCCCCGACCGGGACCGCAACGGCCCGTTAACCCGTCAGGCGCAGCCTCACTCCAGTTGTCCAGGAGAAGGGCCATGTCGACCGTTCAGACGTCCAGCTACCGCCGCACCCGCGACCATTTCGAGCCGCAGGATACGGATCCCCACGAGCAACGCCGCGTCCGCGGCCTGCTGGAGAAGATTGACTACGCCGCCTTCATCTCGAACCGCGAGGTCATCGGCCAGACCCTCAACGGCATCGACGCCGGCACCTTTCAGCGCCTGGCGGTGATGACGGCGACAGCGCGGGCCAAATGGGCCGCAGAGGCATTGCGCCTGTCGGAATCCGGATCGCCTGTCACGCCGGACCAGACCGCCCGCCTGACCGCGCATCGCACCGCCTATGAAGAGCTGGCCGAGGCCTATGAAGCCATGCGACGCATGGTCGAGCGCGGCTATCTCGTCATCAAATAACCTTCGGAGTCGCGGCCGGCACCGTCAGCTCTTCAGGCGGTAGCCGGTCTTGAACATCCAGCCGACGACCGCCAGGCAGACGAAGAAAAAGCCCAGCGTCGCCGTCATACTGATCACCACCCCGACGTCACTGGTGCCGAAAAAGGCCCAGCGGAAGCCCGAGATCAGATAGACGACTGGATTGAACAGGGTCACCGTGCGCCACATCGGCGGCAGCATGTCGATCGAATAGAAGGACCCGCCCAGGAAGGTCAGGGGCGTAACCACCAGCATCGGGATCATCTGCAGCTGTTCGAACCCGTCGGCCCAGATGCCGATAATGAAGCCGAACAGGCTGAAGGTCACCGAGATCAGAACCAGGAAGGCCAGCATCCAGACCGGATGCAGGATGTTCAGCGGCACGAACAGGGTCGCCGTCGCCAGGATGATCAGGCCCAGGATGGCGGACTTGGTCGCCGCCGCCCCGACATAGGCGATGACAATCTCCAGCGGGGAAACCGGAGCCGACAAAATCTCGTAGATGGTGCCGGTGAATTTCGGAAAATAGATGCCGAAACTGGCGTTGAAGATCGACTGGGTGAACAGGCTCAGCATGATCAGGCCCGGCACGATGAAGGCCCCGTAGGGCACCCCGTCAATCTCTGTCATACGACCGCCGATGGCCGAGCCGAACACGACGAAATACAGTGCCGTGGTGATCACCGGGGTGACGATCGACTGCCACACCGTGCGCAGGGCCCGCGCCATTTCAAACCGGTAGATGGCCCAGATTCCGTAACCGTTGAGGGTCATGCCGCGGCCTCCGTCCGGTCCTGATTGACCAGGGTGACAAAAATGTCTTCCAGTGAGCTCTGGCGGGTGTTCAGATCCTTGAAGGCCACACCCAGCTCGCTGAGCCGGCGCAGCAGGGACGGCACACCGGTGCGCTCGGCATTGGAGTCGAACACATATTCCAGTTCGTGCCCGTCGGCCTTCAGGGTCGGCGACCACTCGGCCAGTTCGGCTGGGATCGCCGCCATCGGCTCCTGCAGGTTCAGCGTCAGCGTCTTCTTGCCCAGCTTCTTCATCAGAGCGGTCTTGTCCTCAACCAGGATCAGCTCGCCGCCCAGGATCACGCCCACCCGGTCGGCCATCTCCTCGGCCTCCTCGATATAATGGGTCGTCAGGATGATGGTGACGCCGCGATCGCGCAGGCCCCGCACCAGGGCCCACATGTCGCGCCGCAGTTCCACGTCAACGCCGGCCGTCGGCTCGTCAAGGAACAGGATGTCCGGCTCGTGGCTCAGCGCCTTGGCGATCATCACCCGCCGCTTCATCCCGCCGGACAGGGTGCGCAGCTTGGCGTCCTTCTTGTCCCACAGGCTGAGGTCGCGCAGCACCTGTTCGATGAAGGCCGGGTTCGGAGCCTTGCCGAACAGGCCGCGACTGAAGGTGACGGTGGCCAGTACGGTCTCGAAGGCGTCGGTGGTCAGCTCCTGCGGCACAAGGCCGATCCGGGACCGGGCCTTGCGATAGTCCGTCCGGATATCGAACCCTTCCGCCCGGACCGTGCCGGTCGTGGGCGTGACGATGCCGCAGATGACGCTGATCAGCGTCGTCTTGCCGGCCCCGTTCGGCCCCAGCAGGGCGAAGATCTCACCCTTGTTGATATCCAGGTCAATCCGCTTCAGGGCCTGCAGACCTGAGGCATAGGTCTTTGTCAGACCCTCGATGGCGATAACCGGCTGCATCTGTCTGGACGTCCCCCGCGCGACACCAGGTCGCTCCCGCGTGGAATATGGCGTCGATCCCCACAGGCTCAACCCGCTCGGCAAAAGAACCGCCCGATCGCGCATAAATCCTCCCGGGAACCGCCGGGCTGGCTGTATCATCCCCCCTTTACTGTCAGGGAGTTTCGCCATGGCTCGCTACCCGCTGCTGATCGCCACCGTCATCGCCCTGGCGGCAGGGGGTTGCGCCGACCACGCCCGGGTTCCCGAGGCCGAGCGGTTCGGGCCGAATCCGACCCTGCCTGCACCCCGCAGTCCGCTGCTGCCGACCGTCAACATTGCGCCGGCCACCGGATGGCCGACCGGACAGACACCGGTCGCGGCCAGCGGCTTGCAGGTCACGGCCTTCGCCACCGATCTGGATCATCCGCGCTGGCTCTACCGTCTGCCCAATGGCGATATTCTCGTCGCTGAGTCCAATGCCCCGGCTCGCATGGCCCAAAGATCCCGCGGTCTGCGTGACTGGATCCAGGGTCTGGTGATGAAGCGGGCCGGTGCCCGTGCCCCCAGTGCCGACCGGATCACCCTGCTGCGGGACGCCGACGGTGACGGTACGGCCGAACTCAGGACCGCCTTCCTTGAGAACCTTCGCTCGCCGTTCGGTATGGCTCTGGTCGGGGATCGACTCTATGTGGCCAACGCCGATTCCCTGGTCGCCTTTCCCTACCGCTCCGGCGAGACGACGATCGACGCCGCGCCGGTAAGGGTCGCCGACCTGCCGGCCGGCCGGAACCATCACTGGACCAAGAGCCTGGTCGCCAACCCGGACGGTTCGCGCCTGTATGTTGGGGTCGGCTCCAACTCCAACATCGGCGAGAACGGCCTCGACGAGGAAATCGACCGCGCCGCCGTTCTCGAGATCGACCCGGGGACCGGCGCGCGCCGGGTCTACGCCTCGGGTCTGCGCAATCCGGTCGGCATGGCCTGGAACCCGGAGAGCGGCCAGCTCTGGGTGGCGGTCAACGAACGCGACGAACTGGGCGATGATCTGGTGCCCGACTATATGACCTCGGTCACGCCCGGCGGCTTCTACGGCTGGCCGTGGAGCTACTACGGGCAGAATGTCGACACCCGGGTGGAACCGCGCAACCCTGTCATGGTCGCCCGCGCCCTGAAGCCGGACTATTCCCTGGGTGCCCATACGGCCTCGCTGGGCCTGACCTTCTACGACGGCAGCCTGGTCCCCGCCTGGCGCAATGCGGCCATCATCGGCCAGCACGGGTCGTGGAACCGGCAACCTCGCAGCGGCTACAAGGTCATCTCTGTGGCCTTCGTCGAAGGCCGCCCCGTGGGCCAGCCGCGGGACATCCTGACAGGGTTTCTCAATGCCGCAGGCGAGGCCATGGGCCGGCCGGTCGGGGTCCAGACCGATGCCGTCGGGGCCCTGCTGGTTGCCGACGACGTCGGCAACGTCATCTGGCGCGTGTCCCCGGCCCGACCCTGACCTGAAACCACAAGGCCCCGCCGGCTCAGACCGGCAGAGCCTCAAAGACGATCAGCCGTTAATCGCTCAGTCGACCGGTGGACTGACCACCGCTTCCGGCGGCAGCACCGGCGTCGGCGGGGCCGGCGCAGAGGGCACGGCCGGTGTGACGGGCTCGTCAGCACCCAGATAGGGCTGCGGACCGGTCGGCGTCGGGGCGGTCTCGACCGGGGTCGCGGCAGGGGCAGCCTCGACCGGCGGACGCAGCGCAGGGGTGGCCCGACGTCCTTCAGCGGTCTGCATGCCCACCGGGGCTGACGTGGCCTCGATGCCCGCCGCGGAGGTTTGCAAAGCCAAGGGCGCAATCCCGGCATCGAGAGGGGCCGCAAACGGTGCGGGCTGCACCGGCCCAGGACTGCTGACCGGATCGGCGGTTTCGCCACCGATGGCCATGGCGACACCACCACCGATCAGGACCACGGCACCGATGGGAGCCAGGATCATCCAGGTCTTGACCGCCTTGCGTCCGGTCCGGGCCGCTGCGGGCATAGACCGGCGTGTACGGTGCGCTGTCGACGTCAGCCGTGCGCACTGAAACGGGCTGGGCCGTGACAGGGCGATCGACGGCAATGTGATCGGGATATGTAACAGACATGGTTGTTCTCCATAACGACGCCATCAAAAACTGACACCCGAACGATGGGTTCCGGTTTCACGACGCCGTCACAAAGAAACACTGTTGCCGACACAGTTGAGGCAAAGATGATCCGCTCGCCCGACTGTTTGCTGGTTTCAGGTCAGCCTAGAAACTGCTCAACTCCGATATCGATAACACGGCAGGACGGGTTTCGTCGCCCGTGAAGGTCCCGATCCAGATATCATATTGCCCTGACACCGATGACAGGGTCACGGATGGATTGGCCCCGTCGCCCCCGTCATCGTCGCAGTACCAGGATCCCGTCGGACCGTTGATCACCAGCGTGGTGTCGGCATTCGAGATAACCGACACCTTGAGGTCCAGAGAACCGTCGCCATCCCAGTGCAGTCGCAGGTCCGGTGCACTGGTGATGAAGCCGGAGCAGTTCTTCAACGTACTGCCGACGTCGATCGATCCCCCGGCCTGAACCACGACCAGATGCGGGTCCGGCGAGAACCCGGGGGCCAGACGGATTGTCCCGTAGTTGGGAGATGCGGTGAAATCCTGGGCCGCGGCTGGCGCGACGCACACAAGGGAAAGGGCGGCAGCGATGATCAGGCGCATATCGGGCTCCGTTACAGTGAACAGTCGGACGACACCACGTCGACGACCGCCGATACGCGACACTACCCCACAGCCACGCGGGTTCAAGGGCGGGGCCGACCGCGCGCCCGATTGACGCAACGTCACCGGCGCAACGGCGCCACGGCGGGCAACTATCTGGTGCCGGACGCTGGGGAATCGATGACGGAATTCCCCTCGCAGTTGACCCGGAAGGGCCGGTTGTCCATCACGGGCGTACGACGACCAATTCAAAGAGGCAGACGCGACCATGAAGCTGATGGCCAACATCCGGCGCGACCTGAAGTTCGCAACGGGTTTGCGTCGACTGCTTCAGCGCATCAAGCCGATACAGCTCGACAGCCCCGATCTCGTCTGTGACGATTTCGAGGAAGCCGTGGACCGGTTTCCCGACAATATCGCCATCGAGGACGACCATCGCACCCTGACCTACCGGGAGCTGGACGCGCTCGCCAATCGCTTCGGCCACTGGGCCCAGAGCCGCCGTCTGCACAGGGGTGACGTCGTCGCCCTGATGATGCTGAACCGGGCCGAATATCTGGCGGCCTGGATCGGCTTTTCCAAGATTGGCGTGGCGACCGCCCTGATCAATACCAACCTGACCGGCCACGCCCTGGCGCATTGCCTCGAGATTTCGCGGGCGTCCCAGATCGTCACGGACAATGAATGCTGGCACCAGGTCGAGGAGGCCCGCCCCTTCGTCAACCGCAACCTGATGCTCTGGGTGATCGACCTGAAGGACGAGGCCGAGGCCGACAACCGGCGCGGGCTGGACAAACCCCTGCGCGGCGGCTCCTCGGTCCGCCCGAACCGGTCGATCCGGGCCGGCCTGACCAATCGCGACACTGCCCTCTATATCTACACCTCGGGAACGACTGGCCTGCCCAAGGCCGCGCGCATGCCCCACTCCCGCGCCCGCACCTATATGCGCGCCTTCGCCGGGGCCACGGCGTCCACGGCCTCGGACCGCATTTTCAACGCCCTGCCCCTGTATCATTCGACCGGCGGCCTCGTCGGGGTGGGGCCGGCCCTGTTGAACGGCGGCCGGCTGATCCTGCGCCGGAAATTCTCCGCGACGACCTTCTGGCCCGACGTGAAGACGTCCGGCGCGACCATCTTCGTCTATATCGGCGAGCTGTGCCGCTACCTGGTCAACTGCCCCGAACATCCGGACGAACGCGCTCACACGCTCCGCCTCGCCTATGGCAATGGCCTTCGGCCCGAGGTCTGGGAAATTTTCCAGAAGCGGTTCGCCATTCCGGACATCCTGGAATTCTACGGCTCCACCGAGGGCAACGTCTCCCTGTTCAATTTCGACGGCAAGCCCGGCGCGATCGGCCGGGTCCCCGGCTTCGTCAAGAACCGGATCAACATCCGCCTGGTCCGCTTTGACATCGACACCCAGGAGCCGATGCGCGGACCTGACGGCTTCTGTGAGCTCACGGGACCGGGCGAGGCCGGTGAGGCGATCGGTCTGATCGGCAATGATCTGCAGCATGATTTCTCCGGCTATGCCGACAAGGCCGCCTCGGAGAAGAAGGTGCTGACCGACGTCTTCCAACGCGGAGATCGCTGGTTCCGGACCGGCGACCTGATGCGACGGGACTCCGACGGCTACTACTTTTTCGTGGACAGGGTCGGCGACACCTACCGCTGGAAGGGTGAGAATATTTCCACCACCGAGGTCGAGCAACGCCTGTCGGAAGCGCCGGGCGTCCTGGAAGTCGTCTCCTACGGCGTTCCGGTGCCGGATCAGGACGGCAAGGCCGGAATGGTCGCCCTGATCGTCGAGGGCCGGTTCAGCGCCCGCACCTTTGCTGAATGGGTCGATGCGGAACTGCCGTCCTATGCCCGCCCCGTTTTCGTCCGCCTCCTCAAGAGCGCCGAAACAACCGGGACCTTCAAATACCGCAAGGGAGACCTGGTCGAGGAAGGCTATGACCCGTCCAGGGTCCCCGCCCAGCTTTATGTGCGCGGCGGCAAGGCCGGCTATACCAAGCTGACCGCCGAGGCCTATGCGGCGATCCTGCGCGGTGACACCCGTCTCTGATACCGACGGAATCGCAACCGCCCCTTAAGCATTAACGGCGATTGTTCAGGTCCCTTTTCCGTCCCAGGACGTCCGGACCGCTCCATGTTTCAGATCATCGGCATCGTTCTCTTGTTCGGCATGGTGTTCGGCGGATACATCATCGCCGGCGGCAAGATGGGCGTGATCACCCACTCGCTTCCCTATGAAATGATGATGATCGGCGGGGCGGCGGTTGCAGCCCTGATCATGTCCAACTCCGTCGCCACGCTGAAGGGTCTGGGTGGCAGTTTCGGTCGGATGTTCGGCGGCAACAAATGGAAAAAGCAGGACTACAAGGACCTGCTCAGCCTGCTGTTCCAGCTGACCAAGACCATGAAGACCAAGGGCGTCATCGCCCTGGAAAGCCATATCGAAAAGCCGGCCGAAAGCAGCATCTTCCAGAAATACCCCAAGGTGCTGAAGGACCATTTCGCGACCGACTTCATCTGCGACACCCTGCGCATGATGACCATGAACCTCGAGGATCCCCACCAGATCGAGGACGTCATGGAAAAGCAGCAGGAGAAGCACCACCACGAGGCGCTTGGCCCGGCCCACGCGCTTCAGAACATGGCCGATGCCCTGCCGGCGCTGGGTATCGTCGCCGCCGTGCTGGGCGTCGTCAAAACCATGGGCGCGATCACCGAGCCGCCGGAGGTCCTGGGCGGGATGATCGGCGGGGCCCTGGTCGGCACCTTCCTCGGCGTGTTCCTGGCCTATGGCCTGGTCGGCCCGTTGGCGGCCCGCCTCAAGGAGGTGATCGATGGCGACAGTGCCTACTACAAGATCATCCAGTCGGTTCTGGTGGCCCACCTGCACGGCAATGCGGCCCAGATTTCGGTTGAAATCGGCCGGGTCGATATCCCGACGACGTGCCAGCCCTCATTCCTGGAAATGGAAGAAACCCTGTCCAGCATGCCCGCCGACGGGGCCTGATCCGGTCCCTGAAGGAATCCCGGCAAGGTAAAATGACCGCGTCTGCGACCGGCCGAGCCTCCACCCGAAATGGGGACTTGCATGGGACCTCACAAACGCGTTACCGAGGAAACAGCGGGGATTGCCCCCGTGTGATTCCAACTCAGGGGTAACCTCATGACCATCCGTCAACTGCTGGCCGTTTCGGCTGCCGCCACCTTCGCTCTGACCGTCGCCGCCTGCCAGCCCGCCGCCGAGCCGGCCGCTGAATCGGCTGACACCGCTGCTGCCGCTGCCGACACCGCGGTCGTCGCCGCCGATTCGGCTGCCACGGACGCCGCTGCCGCTACCGATGCCGCCGCTGCCGCCGTTGAAGCCGCTCCGGCTGAAGCTGCCCCGGCCGAAGCTGCTCACTAAGCATTTCGATCGACTCCGGAGGGCGACCTCCGGACCGGAAAAGGGGTCGCCCGTCGGGCGGCCCCTTTTTTCTTGCCCGAAAAGAAGTGATCACGAACGCGTGAGATTTCGCTTGCGAAGCGGCTCACAAACCCGTTATCACCCTCATGCGGGGATTCATGACCTCGCTTGACCCTTTCCTGAAGGAATTCCACATGACCATCCGTCAACTGCTGGCCGTTTCGGCCGCCGCCGCTTTCGCCCTGACCGTCGCTGCCTGCCAGCCGGCCGCCACCGACAAGGCTGAAGACGCCGCTGCCGACGCCACCGCCGCTGCCGACACCGCCGCTGACGCCGCCGTCACCGCCGAAGCTGCCGCCACCGACGCCGCTGCCGCCGCTGGCGAAGCCACTGCCGCTGCTCCGGCTGCCGACGCCGCCATGGCTCCGGCTGCCGACGCTGCCGCTGCTCCGGCCGCCCACTAAGCTTTACGCTTACAGGCAATCTTTTCGGGTCTTCGGACCTGGAACGGGAAAGGGGTCGCCTCGGCGGCCCCTTTTTTCGTGCGCCCTGCCGTCGCCAAAGGTGTATGGCGCGGCCATGCCGCATGACGACCCGCCCCCGGACCTGTCACCCCGCCTGATCTGGGCCGAGGACGGGTCTCCCCGATCCGGCCGGTTCGACGACGTCTATTTCTCACAGCAGGATGGCCTCGCCGAAAGCCGTACCGTCTTCCTCGCCGGCTGCGGTCTGCCGGACGCCTGGGCGGGACGGAGCCATTTCACGGTCGGCGAACTGGGCTTCGGCACCGGGCTGAACATCGCCGCCCTGCTGGACCTGTGGCAGCGCACCGCCGCGCCGACGGCCCGGCTGCACATCTTCTCGATCGAGGGGTTTCCGCTGCGGGCGGAAGAGGCCCGGCGCGCCCTGGCCGCCTGGCCTGAACTCCACGATGTCACCCGGTCACTGCTGGACGCCTGGCCCGACGCCACCCCCGGCTTTCACCGCATCGACCTGCCCGGCTTGCGGGCCACCGTGGACCTGGCGGTGGGCGAGGTCGCATGGGCCCTGAACGTCTGGAGCGGCAAGGCCGATGCCTGGTTCCTTGACGGCTTTTCGCCGGCCACCAATCCGGACATGTGGTCACCCGACGTGCTTGACGCGATCGCCGCGCGTTCCGCACCGGGAGCCCGGCTGGCCACCTTTACCGTTGCCGGCGCGGTGCGTCGGGGACTGTCGGAACGTGGCTTCTCGGTCGCCAAATGCCCGGGGCACGGCCGCAAGCGCGAACGTCTGGAAGCGACCCTGCCCGCCCCGTCCCTGCCGGACCGCCCCCTGCCCACGGTCGCCGTGATCGGTGCCGGCATCGCGGGGGCGTCCATGGCCCGGGCCCTGACGGCGCTGGGTGTCGCCGCCACCGTGATTGAGGCTGACGCGCCCGGGGCCGGAGGGTCCGGCTTTCCTGCGGCGCTGGTCACGCCCCGCCTCGATGCCGGCGATTCGGTTATCGCAGCCCTCGGGGCCCAGGCCCTCGACCGGGCCGCGTCCCTGTACGCCGCCGTCCCCGGGGCTGTTCTGGCGCATGGTGTCCTGCAACTGGAACAGACCCCGCGCGACGCTGGGCGATTCTCCAGAATCGCCGGTCAGGCGCTGTGGCCGGACGGGGCCATGGCGACCGTGTCCACCGACGCTGCAACTGCCCGGCTGGGGGAGACTGTCGACACCGGAGGCCTGGACATGCGCCGGGCCATGGCTGTGGCGCCAGCCCCCGTACTCGCCGCCTGGCTGGCCGGCAGCGTCCGGACCGGCACCCCTGTGCAGCGACTCGAACCGGTCGACGGCGGTTGGACCCTGATCGCCCCGGACGGACGAGCGATGATGACGGTCGACAAGGTGGTCCTTGCGGCAGGCTGGGGGACCACGGCCCTGCTGGGTCCCGACCACGCTGTGCTGGCACCGGTTCGTGGGCAGGCCAGCTGGACCGACGGCCCGACAACGGCACCAGTGGCCTGGGGCGGCTATGCCATCCCGACGGGTAGCGGGGTGCTGTACGGGGCCACACATGACCGGGACGACACAGGCAGCGATACCCGCCACGGGGATGACGTGCGCAATCTCGCGACCCTGCACGCCCGGCTGCCCGGCCTCGCCGCCCGGGTCGAAGACGCCGGTCCGGTGCGCAGCCGCGCCGCCGTGCGCGCCACGACACCGGACCGGCTGCCCCTGGCCGGGCCCCTGCCCGGCTACGATGGCCTGTTCATGCTGACAGGCCTGGGGTCGCGCGCCTTCGCCTTCGCGCCCCTTCTGGCCGACCATGTCGCCTCCCTGATCCTGGACCGGCCCTCGCCCCTGCCGTCGGCGCTGGCCGCGCGGGTCGCGCCCGCCCGGATGATCCGCACGACACCCCTTGCGGACCCCGGCCGGGATGGGGTTGTCTGAAGTCCGTCACCACCCGCAAGGAGCGTGCATGCCTACCGTCTCGATTCCGAAGGCCGTCTCCATCGCCCTGGCGGTCGCCCTGACGTCACTGGCCAGCTGCGCGCCGGGACAGCAGGCCGCCCCGACGTCCGCCACCGGCGGCGAGCGCCAGTGCTTCTGGGCTTCGTCCCTCGCCAATTTCCGGCAGGGCGACCACGGCAGCCTCTATGTCCGCGATCGTGCCGGTCAGGTGTTCGAGATAGGCACGCGCGAACGCTGCCCGGAGCTGGACCGCGCCAGCAGCGTGGCGATCCAGTCTGACTACAGCAGCACGGGTCGGCTTTGCGTCGGCGACAACGCCCGCATCACCATGCGCAGCCTGGGAGGAGAGCCGGCCAGCTGCCGCGCCCGCGTGGATCGCCACCTCACCGCCGAACAGGTCGCGGCCCTGCCCGACGACCAACGCCCCTGAGCCACCGGAGATTTCGATGTCCCGACTGACAATCGCGCTCGCGCCCGCCGTCCTGACCCTGGTCCTCGCGGCCTGCGCCCCGGGCCCCGCCACTGACCTGACAGGGTCGACCGGACCCGCCCGTGCCTGTTTCTATCAGGACGATGTCAGCAGCTTCCAACCCGGCGAAGGCCGGTCGATCTATGTGCGGGCGGTCGGCGCGGACATTTTCGAGCTCACGGCGACAGCCCACTGCCGGGACCTCGATTCCGCCGACGTTCTGGCCTTCACCCCTGTGCCCGGCCCGGCCCGACGTCTGTGCGTCGGGGATCACGCCCTGCTGTCGGTCTCGACGTCAGTCTCGCCCTCCGCCCCATGCCGGGTCGAGGTGACACGCCGGCTGACGGCCGAAGAGGCCGCCGCCCTGCCGGACCGATACCGCCCCTAGACCCTTCTGGTTTCAAACCGGAGCGAAATCCGAGCCGGGCTGGACGGCGTCCAACCCAACCGATTTCGCTCTAGGTCTTCTGGGCGTAACCCAGCCGCTGGTTCAGCCGGTCGATCAGGTCGATGGCCGTATCGGCGATGACCGAGCCGGGCGGATAGACGGCCGCCGCCCCCATGTCGATCAGGGTCTGGACGTCGGACGGCGGGACCACCCCGCCGACCACGATCATGATGTCCGGTCGACCCAGCCGCTCCAGCTCGGCCTTCAGCTCCGGTACCAGCGTCAGATGCCCGGCCGCGAGGGACGAGGCCCCGACCGCGTGGACATTCTTCTCAACCGCATCCCGCGCCGCTTCTGCCGGGGTCTGGAACAGGGCACCGGCCGTGGCTTCCAGGCCCAGATCGCCATAGCCGGTGGCGATGACCTTCTGGCCCCGGTCGTGGCCGTCCTGGCCCAGTTTGGCGATCAGGATGCGCGGCGGCCCGCCGTCGTTCTCGATGAAGGTGGCGACCATGTCGCGGGCGCGGCTGATCTTCGGATCCTTGCCCGCCGCCTTCGCATAGACGCCGGTGACGGTCTTGACCGTCGCCACATGCCGCCCGAAGGCCGCCTCCAGCGCATCGGAAATCTCGCCGACCGTGGCATGGGCCCGGGCCGCCCGAACGGACAATTCCAGCAGATTGGCGTCGCCGCGCGCTCCCTCGGTCAGGGCCTCAAGTGCCGCCTGCACGGCCGGCGCGTCCCGTTCGGCCCGCAATTTCTGCAGCTTTTCGATCTGGCGGGCCCGCACCTCGGCATTGTCGACCTTGAGCACCGGAATGTCGTCGGCCACGTCATTGAGGTAGCGGTTGACCCCCACCAGGGTCTGCTGGCCGGTGTCGATGCGCGCCTGGGTCCGGGCCGAGGCCTCCTCGATGC
>CAXBHG010000048.1:0-15790 GCA_963975385.1 uncultured Brevundimonas sp. | reverse complement strand
TCCGCGTCGCCATCATCGGTTCCGGCCCCGCCGGCTGGACCGCCGCCATCTATGCTGCCCGCGCCATGCTGAATCCGGTGGTCATCGCCGGCCTGCAGCCCGGCGGCCAGCTGACCATCACCACCGAGGTCGAGAACTACCCCGGCTTCGCCGAGGTCATTCAGGGACCATGGCTGATGGAGCAGATGCGCGCCCAGGCCGAACACGTTGGCACCGAGGTGATCGAGGACATCGTCGTCTCGGCCGACCTGTCGGCGCGGCCGTTCCGGCTGAAGCTGGATTCCGGTGCCGAACTGCTGGCCGAGACGGTGATCATCTCGACCGGGGCCCAGGCCAAATGGCTGGGACTGGAGAGCGAGCAGACCTATCAGGGGTTCGGGGTCTCGGCCTGCGCCACCTGCGACGGCTTCTTCTATCGCGGCAAGGACGTGATCGTGGTCGGCGGCGGCAATACCGCGGTCGAGGAGGCGCTGTTCCTGACCAATTTCGCCGCCAAGGTGACGGTCGTTCACCGCAAGAACGAATTCCGCGCCGAACGCATCCTGCAGGACCGGCTGTTCGCCAATCCCAAGGTCGAGGTCATCTGGGACCACCAGGTCGACGAGATCCTGGGCGTCACCGCCGACGGCGGCAGCAATGTCACCGGCGTGCGGCTGAAGCATGCAAAGACCGGCGAGACGCGCGAAGTCGCCGCCGACGGCGTGTTCATCGCCATCGGTCACGCCCCGTCATCGGAACTGTTCGCGGGCCAGCTGGAAACCAAGACCGGCGGCTATCTGGTGGTCAAGCCGGGCACCACATCCACGGCGATCGAGGGTGTCTATGCCGCCGGGGACGTCACCGACGACGTCTATCGCCAGGCGGTCACGGCCGCGGGCATGGGCTGTATGGCGGCGCTGGAGGCCGTGCGCTTCCTCGCCGAGGAGGACCACAAGGCGGCCCACAATCCGATCAGTCACCACGAGGCCGAGAAGATCGGCGTCTGGTAGAGGTCTAGGCGAACAGTCGCAGCTCGGGCGGGGCATATTCGACCGGCCGGCCGGCACGACGGCCCAGGGCATAGTCGACCGCCGTCTGAACCGCGCGTTCGTCGCTGGGCTTGCACAGAACCCCGACCGTTCCGGCCACGCCCTCGCGCACCATGCCGGGGTTGGCGGTCATGAACAGGACGGTAACCCCGAGGTCCTGACCCAGCTCGCGTCCCAGTCCGACACCGGTCGGACCGTCGGACAGATGGATGTCCACCAGGGCCAGGTCGATATCGGTCTCGGCCGCCAGCGCCCGCGCCGCCTTCGCGTCCGCAGCCGTGCCGACCACCTCATGGCCCAGGTCCTCCAGCACAAAGCGGAGTTCCATGGCCACAAGGGCTTCATCCTCAATGATCAGGATACGGGCGGGCATCGGGTCGGGTTCAAAAATCCAGCAGGTTCAGAATATTGTCTGCCTACACAACGCCGAAGGGCCGGCGGGGTTTCGATCTATGTCGCCGCTGCGACATTCTGTGCGGCGCGGCGGCGTGACAGGGCCGTCGCCGGCAGGTCCACGGTCAGACGCAATCCGTCCGGATTCCAGTCCCGGACCAGCCGCCCGCCCAGCTGCCCCTCGACCGAGAGATTGGCGAGGGAAGAGCCGAAGCCGCTGCGCCCGGGCGCACCGTCGACCGGCGGGCCACCGTGTTCCGACCAGGTCAGGATGAAGCGGTCGCCGTCGGCACGGGTGACGAGATCGACATGGCCCCCTTCCAGCGACAGGGCCCCGTATTTGGCGGCATTGGTCGCCAGTTCATGGAACAGCAGGGCGACAGAGGTCGCCGCCTGGTCGTCGAAGGTGGCGTCGTCGCCGATGATGCGGATGCGCGCCGCGCCGGCCCCGTCGGCATAGGCCTGGAACAACGACTGCAGGAAGGCATGCAGGGTCGTGGTGCCGACGGTCGGGCGCGATACATCGGTATGGGGACGCACGAACTCATGCGCCCGCGCCAGGGCGTTGATCCGTGTGCGCAGCGAGGCAGCGAACGCCCGGGCCTCGGGGAACTGCCGCGCCGACAGGGCCACGAGGGCCGAGACCACGGCGAAGATGTTCTTGATCCGATGGCTCAGCTCCTGGCTCAGCAGCTCCTTGGCCTGGTCCAACCGCTTCAGCTCGTCGATGTCGGTGCAGGTGCCGAACCAGCGCACGATGCCGCCCGACTCGTCGCGGATCGGCATGGCCCGGCCCAGCGTCCAGCGATAGACGCCGTCGTGTCGGCGCAGCCGGTACTCGATCTCATAGGGCGCGCCGCTCTCCAGCGACTGTCGCCACAGCCCCCAGGCCCGCTCCTGGTCATCCGGGTGGAACATGCCGTTCCAGGCCTCGCCGTCCGTCGAACCCGGCTCCATGCCGGTGAACTCGTACCAGCGGGCATTATAGTAGTCATGGAAGCCGTCGGCCCGGGTTGACCAGACCATCTGGGGCATGGAGTCGGCGATGGCGCGGAACCGGGCCTCGCTCTGGGCCAGGGCGGTCACGGCATCGGCCAGTTCCGCCTCGCGCGCCTTGCGGTCGGTGATGTCGACCACCACACCGGGGAAGCGGTTCGGCGTGCCGTCATGGTCGCGATAGACCTGACCGCGCACCAGCACCCAGCGCAACGGCCGGCCGGGCACGGCCAGCCGGTATTCGCTGACATAGAGGTCACCGCTTTCCAGCGTCGCCTCGATCTCGGCCCGCGCGCGTTGGAAATCATCCGGGTGCAGGGCCCGGGTAAAGGTCTTCAGCGGTGCCCCGGCCAGGCCGATCGCCGGATCGACGCCGTACATCTCGGAGAAGCGCTCGTCGGCCACCACCCGGTCGGCGGCCACGTCCCAGTCCCAGGCCCCGACATATTCCGAAGCCTCCAGCGCCCGGCGGGTGGTCTGTTCGCTCTCGTCGCGCGCCTTCAGCGCCCGGCGCAACTCCAGCAGGTTCATCACCTGGCGCGCCAGCACCTCGAGGGCATTGGTCTGGAACGGCGTCAGCCCCTGCGGGCGCGGCGCGCTGTCGAGCACGCACAGGCTGCCCAGCGGCAGGCCGTCGGCGGTGACCAGCGGAGCCCCGGCGTAGAAGCGGACATAGGGCGGACCGGTGACCAGGCCATTGTCGCTGAACTGCGGATCCTGCCGGGTATCGGCCACGATCATGACCCCCTCGCCCAGCATGGCGCGGGCGCAGAAGGAGACATCGCGTCCGGTCTGGGCGGTCTCCAGCCCGACGCGCGCCTTGAACCACTGTCGATCCTCGGCGACCAGGCTGACCAGCGCCGTCGGAACGTCGCAGATACGGGCAGCCAGGGCGGCCAGGTCGTCGAACTCGGCCTCGGCCTCGGTGTCGAGCACGTCATAGGCATGCAGCGCCGCCATACGGGCAGCCTCGGTCCAGCGCTTGTTGTTCGTTGCTTTGTCTGTCGACACCGGTGGGCCTTGCAGTGGCGCGCAGCGCCGGGGAGTGACGTATGAATGCAGGACGGGCACAACCGTTGCAGTCAGGATGACGAGATCGTCAATCAGGCGGCCGGGCGACCGACTTCCTCGACGGCCATGACCGTCACGCCCGGCGGCGGGGGCGCGGCTTCACGGGCCGGTGCCTCGAAGGCGGCCAGACGGGCGTTGATCGCGGCGATCTCGGCCTTGTCGGGCTGGCGGCGACCGCCCAGGGAGGCGACGCCCACGGTGCGGGGGTGGCCGTCGACCATGACCGTGGCGGGTGCCTCGGTCAGGTCCGTGCCCGCATCCGCGACACCGGCGGTCAGCAGGCGCGGGCGGGCGAACCGGGCCTCGTCGATCTTCGGCTCCCGACCGGCGTAGGCCTGGCTGAAGGCCGCGATCTCGCCGGCCGGACCCTTCCAGCGATAGAAGACATGACTGCCGACCTGGGTCAGCTTGTTCAGGGTCGGAGCCCACCATGGATGGACATAGTCGGCGTGGTAGTGGGTCGCCGTGCCCACGCGGGCCGCGACATGGCCGTTCAGCGCCCGCTCGGCCACGGCCCGTGACCGGTTCCAGGCCCAGGCGACCGGCGTCCGGGCCAGGGCCCCGTCGCAGGTGAAGCTGAACTGGCAGCCGGTCATCCGCTCGGCCCCGTCGAACACCACACCGCAGACGGTATTGGCATAGGTGCGGTCGCGCACCCGGTTCAGGACCACCTGGGCGACGGCCGCCTGGCCCTCGTCCGATTCCAGCGCCGCCTCGTAATAGACCGCCTGGGTCAGGCACCGCAGCGCGCGGTCGCGATCCCCGGCGGTGGCGGCCCGCAGGACGAAGGGCCGCGCCGGAGCCAGCCGGCCGGCCAGACCGGGGGTGGCCGCGTTGATGCGCTGCGCCTCAAGGCCGGACGCCCCGAACGCCAGGGACGGCTTGCCGGCGAGGGTCAGGCTTTCCCAGCCGGGCGTCAGACCCAGCGGCGTGGCCCGGGGGGCGTTCGGATCGTGGCGGATGGCCAGGGCCAGGGCGGCCGGGTCCATCCGGGCCGAGAGCGCCGCCAGACCCCGCGGACCGGGATCACCGCCGGTGATCCGGGCCACGGCCTCGACCCGCAGGTCGAGCTCGGGCCGCGGCGTGGAGCTGGCCGCCATGGCTACGCCGAAGGCCGCCAGCGCGACGGGCGCGGCGGCGGTCAGCCGGCGCGTCAGTCGCAATGTCGATATCCAGTCGAAATGGGCCAAATGGCTTTCCGTAGCAGGTCTGTCCCTGTCCGCCCGCAGACCTGACAGGAATTGGCGGCGCTTTTCAGGCGAAAAACGCCGCTCCGTCAAATCCCGTCAGCGGCTGCCGAGCGTCGACCGCAGCATCCAGGCGGCCTTTTCATGGGCGGCGAGGCGGGTCGTCAGCAGGTCGACGGAGACGTCGTCGCCGTCCGAGTCCGCCGATTTCAGCGCGGCCCGGGTCGTCGCGATCAGGGTCTCGTGGTCGGTCATCAGCTCCTTGAGCATGGCCGGGGCGTCCTTCTCGGGATCCCCGTCCTTGATGGCGGTCAGATTGGCGAAGGTCGCATAGCCCTGGGGCGCGAACTCGCCGAGGGCGCGGATACGTTCGGCGATGGTGTCGAGCGCTTCCCAGATCTCGCGATACTGGGTTTCCAGCAGGGTGTGCAGGGCGAAGAATTCGGGACCGCGAATGTTCCAGTGGTAGCCGTGCGTCTTCAGATAGACGGCATAGCTGTCGGCCAGAACCTTGGTCAGTTCCCGCGCCACGTCGGTACGTTCGGTCTTGGTCAGGCCCGTGTCGATGGTCGTGGTCATGATTGCTCCTGTGGCATAAGACGTGTCGTTGCAGCCCTTCAGTTGGTGTTCCGCGGGTTGATCGCCAAGCGCCGGCAGGCAATTTTCCGCTGCGGGAACGCGGAGCCGGCTCAAGCGTTGCAGGACGTCGCCCTGGCGACGGGCGGGGGCGTAATGAACGCAGCAGCGTTGTTTCGGCGCGTGACAGACACGGACGCCGCCATGGTGTGGCTGGCCCGCGTGCGTCCGAAATCCTTCGGCCTCAACATCGGGATCGGGATCGCCGCTGCCCTTGTGATGCTGGGAATCCGCTGGGCGTTTTCAGCCTATTACGGCGACCTGACCGGCTTCATGATCCTGCTGCCCGCCGTGATCGTGGCGTCCCTGGCCGGCGGGCGCACCGCGGGCTTCGCGGCCACCACCGTGGCCCTGATCGGCGGCTGGCTGCTGATTGGTCCCGGCGGGGCCGGGGTGGAGATGAACAGTCCGCTCGGACGGGTCACCACGGTCAATTTCATCCTTGTCGGCATCTTCGCGACCATGGTCGCCGCGGCCCTGCGCCGGACGCTGCTGCGTCTTGACCGCTCGATCGAAGCGCTGCGCGACTCTGATGCCCGTCATGACGACGGCGAACGTCGTCTGGAGATGATCAATGACCATGCGCCGGTCATGTTGTGGATGAGCGACCCGACCGGGCGATGCATCCACCTGAATCACGCGCAGCGCACCTTCTGGGGGCTGACCGGCAAGCTCGAGGGCTTCGACGTGATGGAGCGGGTCCACCCGGATGACCGGGAGCGCCTGCAGACGGTCGCCGGCGACGCCCACCGTCGCCAGATTCCGTTCGAGATCGAAGCCCGCATTCGCCGTCACGACGGCAGCTGGCGCGTCCTGCGGACCGAGGCCCGCCCGCATCGCCGCAGCGGCGACTCTGCCTTCCAGGGCATGATCGGGGTCAATGTCGATGTCACCGACATTCGCCTGGCCGAGATGGCCCTGCGTGAGAGCGAGGCGCGTTTTCGCCTGATCGCGGACACCGCCCCCTCGCCGATCTGGCTGACCGGCGTCACCGGCGCGGTCGAGTTCGTCAACCAGGCCCTGGTGGAGTTCTACGGGCGTCCGGCGGAACAGATCCTGGGTGAGGTCTGGCGTGAATCCATCCATCCGGAGGACCTCGCGACGGTCACAGCGGCACAGGAGGCGGCCCGACCGGAATGCCTGCCCTACCAGTTCGAGGCCCGCTTCGCCCGTGCCGACGGCGCATGGCGGTCCATGCGGGTGGCCGTCAATCCGCGGCTGGACTCCGACGGCGGCTTTCTGGGCTATGTGGGGATGTCGTTCGACATCACCGATATCCGGGAATCCAATGCCCGCCTCGCCGCCAGCGCGGCCGAACGCGATGCCATCCTGGGCCAGCTGGCCGAAGGTGTGATCGTCACCGATCCCGAAGGCCGGGTGGTCTTCATCAACGAGGCGGCACGACGGCAGCACGGTATAGAGGCCCTCGGCGTCGGACCGGACGACTATACCCACACCTTTCAGCTGTTCACCGAGGACGGTCGGCCCTATCCGACCGACCAGCTGCCCCTGACCCGCGCCGTCCGTCACGGCGAGACGGTTACCGATGCCCGCTGGCGCATCCGCCGCCCCGACGGCACCGAGGTGGTCGCCGTCGGCAATGCCCGCCCGGTGATCGGTCCTGACAGTGCCCGGATCGGGGCCGTGCTGACCCTCAGGGACGAGACCGCGCGGGTCCAGGCGGAAAATCGCCTGACCGAATCCGAGGCCCGGTTCCGCACCGTGGCCGACAGCGCCCCGGTCTTCATCTGGATGACCGACCCGGACACCCGCATCACCTTCGCCAACCGCCATTACCGGACGGTCTTCGGCGTCGATATCGGGGAACTGATGGGCGCGCGCTGGAAGAAGCTGGCGCATCCGGACGATATCGATCCCTTTTCAGAGGCCTTCATCAAGGCGATGCAAACCCGCAGCCGCTTCGAGGGTCTGCTGCGCATCGACCACGCCAGCCTGGGCCTGCGCTGGCTGCGTTGCGAGAGCATTCCCCGCTTCGACGCAGCCGGGGAGTTCCAGGGCTATGTCGGGGCCAGCCTCGACGTCACAGACGCCAAACGCGCCGAGGAAGACCTCAAACGCATCAATGAGCTGCTGGAGGAACGCGTCGGGGCGGCCATGGCCGAAAAGGCCGAGGCCGAGGCCAACCTGATGCATGCCCAGCGTATGGAGGCCGTCGGTCGCCTGACCGGCGGGGTGGCCCACGATTTCAACAATCTGCTGACCGTGGTCATCGGGGCGCTGGACATCATGCTGCGCTCACCCGACGACGCCGCCAGACGCAAGAAGCTGGGCGAGGCCGCCCTGGCGGCGGCGCGGCGCGGCGAAAGCCTGACCCACCAGCTGCTGGCCTTCTCGCGTCGCCAGACCCTGCGACCGGAACCGACCGATCTCAATGCCCTGATCCGCCAGAGTGAACCCCTGCTGCGCCGGGCGGTCGGCGAGGCGATCGAACTCCGGCTGAAGCTGCGCCGTGGCAGGGTGCGGGTCAGCGTCGACCCCGGCCAGTTCGAGGCCACCCTGCTCAACCTCGTGGTCAATGCCCGGGACGCCGTCGGCGACAGTGGCCAGGTCGTGATCCAGACCCGCATCCGCAAGGTGGCCGCCGGCGAGGTCCATGAACTGCCTGCCGGCGACTATGTCTGCGTCACCGTCGCGGATACAGGCACGGGCATGCCGCCGGAGGTCATCGACCGGGTGTTCGAACCGTTCTTCACCACCAAGGCGGTCGGCAAGGGGACGGGGCTGGGCCTGAGCCAGGTCTATGGCTTCGCCCGCCAGAGCGGCGGCGGGGCCCGGATCACCTCGACCGTCGGCAAGGGTACGGATATCTGCGTCTACCTGCCGCCGCTGGCGGCCGATGACCGTACCGCCGACGCGCCGGTGGCGGTCGCCGCCCGGCCGGTCGCGGCCGGACGCCGCCTGCTGCTGGTCGAGGACGATGTCCGGGTGGCCGATGTGGCGAAGGAATTGCTGAAAGGGCTGGGCCTGGAGGTCCGGGCCGTCGAAACCGGCCCGGAGGCCCTGGCCGTGCTTGAAACCGAAAAATTCGACATCATGCTGAGCGATGTGGTCATGCCGGGCGGTATGACGGGGATCGAACTGGCCAGGACCTGCACCCGTGACCATCCGGACATGCGGATCGTGCTGACGTCAGGTTATGCGGGGGGCGCGGTGGACGAGGCCCTGACGGACGCGCCCTGGCCCTTCCTGCGAAAACCCTATTCGGTCGACCAGCTGGGGCAGGTGCTCGGGGACCTGGCCCCGGTCGACGCCGCAGCGTCGCCGGGCTGAGTCGCGTGTCGGGGGCCGCGAAGGCACCGGACGTGGATTAGCGCTGACGCGCCTTGCGGGCGGCGTAGCGAGCGTCGCGGGCGGCCTTCTGGTCGGCCTTGGACAGCGCCTTGCGCTCCTTGCGGGCCCCGCGCTTTTCGGCTTCCAGCGCCTCTTCGGCCTCACGTTCGGCGGCCAGACGTACGGCCTCCTTCTCGGCGCGCTCGCGCCGCTGCTCGGCCTTCTCCAGCTCGTGCTGCTGACGCTGGGCTTCCTTCTCGGCGGCCCGTTTGGCCGCCAGCTTGTCGAATTCAGGGTCCGGGGCCGCCGCCTTGGGCTTGAAGCGGGCGAGCAGGGCCTTCTTGGCTTCCTGCTGGGTGGCAATCCGGTCGGTGAAGGCGGTCTGTTTCAGATCTCTCATGCGGAGGTCGGTAAATCCCAATAACGATAGGCGGCAAAAGGACCGCGGACAGGCGAGCGACGCTCAGCCCGGCGGCGTGCCTAAGCGGAAATCGTGGCAAAAATCAAGGTTGGGGCAAAAGAATCCGCCCCGACGTCAGGCTGCGGGCCCCACCGAAATCGCCCGTCCGCGGCCGTTTCCGGCGGCGCGAAGCGGCCGGCCCAGTCCGGCTTGTCTGTCCGGGCCATGGCCGCCCCGGCCGCGCCGCCGACGGCGGCACCGGCGGGTCCGGCGATCAGGGCACCGGCCACGGCACCGGTCGCAGCCTTCTGTTCCCTGGTGGTCCCGCACCCGGACAGCGCAAGGCCGAGGGCGGCAAGGGCGATGAGGACGACGGTCGAACGAATCATGGCGGCTTCCCGTGAATCTGTGCCGCCCAAACGTGCCGCCCGTGAGAGCGGTTCCTTTCCACAGAAATCATGCGATCGCAGACCGACATGAAAGTCACGTTTGGCAACAATGCGTGCAACGCACCATCGATACACCCCACCCCATAAGCTCAAGCCGAGCAGATCGCCTGAACCCAATACAGTATTGGTATCGTTCACTTCGTCGCCGAGTCTGCCCGGATCGGGAATTGCACGACTCAACTCAGGGGGGAGCGACACAATGTTGCACCGCACCCAAAACTTGCGAATCGAACACATTGAGGCCATAAACGGCTGGCTTAAGGCGCGTCCCCGGCAGTTCACCTTTCGATAACTGTTGGTATCCGGCGCTGGACCGCGGCTTGCTTGCGCAGGTGGACCAGTACCGAATTGAGATTTTCAGGGGCGGCATTGCGCCCTGCGGAACAGGATTGAGCCTTTGTCGCATCCCTCGCACCAGCGTGTGTCCATGCACGTCGATCGCGCGGCCCGTATCCGGCCCGTGACCGCAGCTGTGGCCTTTGGTGCATTGGTGGGACTGACAGTCGGCTGCGCCTATGTGGGTGGCTCGGCCGCCCGGGCGACGACGGTACGCGCCCAGGCGGAGCGTATCGAGGGGGCCACGGCCGCCGGATTCACGGAAGAAGCCCTGTCGGCCGCCGCCGGGGGCCTTGATGCCAGCGCCCTGTCCATCGCGCGCCGTCATGATCCCTATACGGTCGCCGGGGGTGCCCAGCGCGATCGCCAGGCCGAATTGCTGACCGCCCGGCTCGAACAGCTGCGCACCCGGCCCGACTCGGGCCTGCGCCAGGTCAACCTGACCTCGGCCGTCTCGGCCGCCCGCCCCTTCCGCCTCGGCAATGCCCTCGATGAGTCGCGTGACCTCGAATGCCTGACCCAGGCCGTCTATTATGAGGCCCGCGGCGAAGGTCGCGACGGCATGAAGGCCGTGGCCCAGGTCGTGCTGAACCGGGCCCGCCACCCCGCCTTCCCGAACAGTGTCTGCGGCGTCGTCTTCCAGGGGGCCGCGCGCCGCACCGGTTGCCAGTTCAGCTTCACCTGCAACGGCTCGATGCGTCGCAGCGTCAATCCGGTCGCCTGGAACCGGGCCCGCGACGTGGCGTCCAGGGCCCTGTCCGGCAGCGTCTATGCCAGCGTCGGCAACGCCACCCATTTCCACACCACCGGGGTCTCGCCCGGCTGGCGCAACTCGCTGATCCGCGTCAACCAGGTCGGCAGCCACCTGTTCTACCGCTTCGGCGGGCGTTCGGGTTCCAGCGCCGCCTTCAACTATGCGACCCGCCCGTCGTCCGACGAGGACCAGCCGCGCCTGATCCAGGCCAGTATGGACCCGACCGAGTCGGTGCGTCAGGCCGGTCAGGCCGTGGCCTATACGCTGGTCCTGGCCCAGGAAGGCCTGTCGCCCGCCGCTGACCGTGCCGAGGCGGCTCCGGCGGCCCGTCCGGCCCCGGCACCGGTTGCTGCGGCTGCCCCGGCCACCCCGCCGGTCGTCGCGCCCGCCGCCCGCCCGGCTCCGGCCGGCACCTCGGCGGCAAACACCGCCGCGCCGCGTCCGGCCGCTACCGTGCCGACCGCCCCGGCCGCGACAACCCCGACCCCGGCCCAGCCCAAGGTCTGATCGACCCGCGGCGGTCCCTGACCGCGTCGTTCCGAACCGCGAAGCGGATTCCGCCTTGACCGGTCAAGCCTCGAGGCGGCCGGAAGCGGTGGCGCCCGGAACCAGCAAGACGGCGTCATAGCCATGAACCACGCGGGCCAGCCGGGGATCGGCCGTCCGCGTCAGTGAGGCTGGCAGCCTGGGCCGGAGCGCTTCGAGATTGAAAAGTGTGGCGCTGTCCGGGAAGGCGAGCGCCGCCAGCGGCTCAAGGCCCATTTCCGCGATGGTCTCAACCGGGCGTGGCTCGTATCCGAAAGTCGCCGGATTGAACGCCGCCTGACGGCCACCGTCCAGCGGGACCACCAGCAGGTGGTAGCTGCGCCCGCCCATCAGGGCCGCCGTCTCTGCAACCATGTTTCCGATATCATAGACCTCGGTCATGCTGCGGCCCCGGACCATGTGTCCCGCCCCGAATTTGAACAGAATCCTGGGCTGCCGCCCGGCTGCCGTCTCGGCCCGCCAGAACCGCACCCAGTTGGCCCGGGTCAGCTGCGCGCGCCTGTCGTTCGACAGAAAATAACGCTGGGCCGTCTGGTGCTGATTGATGAGCAGACTCTGTTCAAGCGTTTCGAGAATCTCCTCGCTGAGGGGATCGGGATCGGGCCAGACCGCGCGGACCGCGCGAACCAGAGCGGGGTCACCGCTGAAGCAGAAATACCACCGGACATCGCGTGTGGCCTCAAACCGCGCCCAGCTGGCCTTCGAGGCTGCGTCCAGCGCCGTCAGGGCGGCCCCGGCAGATGCCGGAACCCGGATCTTCAGCTGATCGATCAGGTACCGGTCGATCAACACCTCATAATCGAGACCCAGCAACAGGGGCGTGTCGGCCGGAAACCCGCCGCGCACCGCCGCCAGCATCCGGGCCTCTTCATCCATCGTATAGAAGGCCGGACCGGGCGGATGTTCGGCATAGAACCGCCGCAGGCCGGGCACGCCCTCCTGTGCCGCGACGTCCAGCGCCCGCGCCCCCGGCGGGGAAACCTCCAGGGCCAGCCTGGAATAGCCGGCGGTTCCCAGAGCCGGCATCAGCTGACGGACGAGGGCGGGAACCTCGACCAGCCCATGTTCCTCGCCCAGCAACAGGAATTGTGACGCCCGACCCGCATCCAGCAGGTGATCCCACCCCGGCCCTGACCAGGTCGTGCCGTCAAAGGCCATCGCCATCCGCTGGCTGGGGGCCTCCGCAATCAGATGTCGCAGCGGATCCGGCGCATCGCCCGGGGTCCGGGCTGCGGCCGCCGTCGCCGTCGCACACAGCCCGGCCAGACCTGCTCCGGTCAGGAGATTCCTGCGATCCAGCGTCATCCTCGCCTCCCACATCAGCTTCGCGCCGAATAGGGCCATGGATTTCAGCTACCGGGGCTCCATGAAGGAAATTTAATTCCGCTCAGCCGGTCGTGACATCCAGGCCGATGTCCAGCGCCGGGGCCGAGTGGGTCAGCGCGCCGACCGAGATCACATCGACGCCGGTGCGGGCGATCGCGGCCACGGTATCGAGATTGACCCCGCCCGAGGCCTCGAGGATCACCGCCCCGAACGGGCTGGATTTGCGTCGGCGGACGGCCTCGGTCAGGTCCTCGAGGCTGAAATTGTCGAGCATGATCACGTCCGGCGTCTCGGCCAGGGCCTGGTCCAGCTGGTCCAGGCTGTCGACCTCGACCTCGATCTTCATCAGATGGCCGACCGCCGCCCGGGCCCGGCGCACCGCGGCCGAAACCCCGCCGCACACGGCCACATGGTTGTCCTTGATCAGGATGGCGTCATCCAGACCGAAACGATGGTTGGCCCCGCCGCCGCAGACCACGGCGTGTTTCTCCAGCGCCCGCAGGCCCGGGGTGGTCTTGCGCGTGTCGGCGATGCGGGTCCGGGTGCCCCTGACCGCCTCGACATAGGCCCGGGTCAGGGTGGCGATGCCGCACAGGCGGCCCAGCAGGTTCAGCGCCGTGCGCTCGGCCGCCAGAAAGGCGCGGGCGTCGGCCTCGACCTCGGCCAGCACGTCGCCGGCCGCGAAGGCCTCGCCGTCGCGCCTCTTCAGGACGATGGTCGCGGCCGGATCCATGGCCAGCACGGCCAGCCGCACACAGTCGATCCCGGCCAGAACGCCCGGCTGGCGCGCGGCGAACACGGCCTTCATCCGCGCCCCCTCGGGGATACAGGCCTGGGCGGTGACGTCCCCGGCCCGGCCCAGATCCTCGGCCAGGGCCATGCGCACGACGGGCTCGATCAGCAGATCAGGAAGCTGGCGGATCACAGGGCGACCTCGATCTGTTTCGGCATCCCAGCCTCTGTCTTGCGCCGGATACGCGTGTGGCGGGCCCCGGGCGCGGTCTGCGGATAGTCGGAGCGCCAGTGACCGCCGCGGCTTTCCTGTCGCGCCAGGGCGGCCTCGGCGATCAGGCGGGCGGCGGTTACCGGGGCCGCGCCCGGCCACTGGGCCTCAAGCCGGTCGATCAGGGCGATCAGGGCGGTCAGCCCCGCCGCGTTGCGTACAACGCCGGCCCCGTCGCTCATGCCGCGGCGCAGTTCGGCCAGGGCGGCTTCGGGCAGGTCGGCCCCGGCGCTGACCGGGAGCAGGGTGCCCTGCCCGCCGAACTCGCTGGCCGCGGCCTGACCCGTGCGCCGCCCAAAGGCCGCCGCCTCCAGCAGGGAGTTGGACGCCAGCCGGTTGGCCCCGTGCACGCCGGTCGCCGCGCATTCGCCCACGGCATAGAGGCCCGGCAGGCTGGTGCGGCCGTCCGACCCGGCGGCGATCCCGCCCATATGATAGTGGGCCGCCGCGGCGACCGGGATCGGCGTCTCGCGCGGGTCCAGCCCGGCCCGCATACAGGCGGCGAAGACCGCGGGAAACTCATGGGGAAAGGCCGCGCCGACGGCGGTCCGGCAGTCGAGGAAGGCCCCCCGCCCGGCGGCGCGCGCGGCATGGACGGCCCGGGCCACGACGTCGCGCGACTGCAGGTCGGCCCCCGGATCGTCGCCCAGCAGGAACCGGCCCTCCCCATCGATCAGCCGCGCCCCCTCGCCGCGCAGCGCCTCGGTGGCCAGTGGCATGGGATCGAGGCCGACGTCCATGGCGGTGGGATGAAACTGCACGAATTCGGGATCGAGGATTTCGGCCCCCGCCCGCCAGGCCAGGGCCATGCCCTCGCCCAGCAGGGCGGCCGGGGTGGTGGTGGCCGCGAACAGGCCGCCCGATCCCCCGGTGGCCAGAACCACCGCCGGGGCCAGCACCTCGACCTGACGGTCGCCGCGCGCCACCAGAACGCCGCGCACCCGGCCGGTGGCGTCCTGGATCAGGCTGGTCAGCCGTCCGTCCTCCCAGACCTCGATATGGTCGGCGGCGCGCACCGCCGTGACCAGGGCCGACAGGATGGCCCGCCCGGCCCCGTCGCCGCCGACCCGGGCGACCCGGGGCTGTGAATGGGCCGCTTCCAGACTGACCTCGAACCCGCCGTCGGCATCGCGGTCGAACGGCGCGCCCAGTCGGGCCAGCCATTCCACCGTGGCCCGGCCGTCGCCGGTCAGGGTCCGGGTCGCCTCGGCCTCGACCAGACCGGCCCCGGCGGCCGTGGTGTCGGCCGCATGCAGGGCCGGGGCGTCACCCGCCGACAGGGCCGCCGCCACCCCGCCCTGGGCCCAGGCCGAGGAACAGGCCTCCAGCAGGGGCGCGGGCGTGATGACCAGCACCTTGCGCGGGGCCGCCTCCAGCGCCGCCGACAGGCCGGCGAGGCCGCCGCCGACGATGACCGGGCCGTCGTGATGGATGCGGCTCACTGACCGAACCCCAGATAGTTGCCGGCGACGGTCAGGGCCCCCGTCAGGGTGCCGTCCGCCAGCGGGATCAGGGCCGCCAGCGTCACCGCTGCACAGGCCAGGGTGGTCAGCACGAACAGGCCGACGCTGTAGCCGGCCTCGGCTCCGCTCAACGGCCGTCCTTCGGGGCGCCAGGCCCCGCGACGCAGATGGCCAAAAAGCGCCAGGGCCAGAAAGGCGGCGAAGATATAGCTGCCGTTCGAAATGCCCCAGAGTACGACCAGCAATCCCATGGCGATCATCGCCCCCATCTCGACCATCGGATGGATGCGGGCGAGGACGGGGCCCAGGGCCCGCGACCCGTCCAGTGGTGGGGCCGGGGCCAGGTTGATGAGGTTGATGGCGGCGATCACCGCCGCCCCCAGCAGCCAGGCCGTACCGCCCAGGACCAGATACAGAATGAAGAAGGGAATGGCCGCCAGCAGGCCGAAGGCGGGGCCGGCCAGCGAGACCTTGACCCCCTCCCATTCGCTGTCCGGCAGCCGCTGGCCACGGGCCATGCCTCCGAGGAAGGGGATGATGTAGATTTTCGCCGGCCCCATGCCGTAGCGGTTCATCGCCAGCACATGGCCGTACTCGTGCACCAGCAGGCCCCAGATGGCGGCCACGGCCACCACCCAGCTGCCGCTGAAATACCAGAGAAAGCCTGCCAGCAGGGCCGTCGAGATCAGGGCCCAGACCAGCGACTGGCCGGCAACCTCGGGCGCGGCGGCGGCGGGTCGGGCCGCCGGGGCGGGCGCGGGTGCGTTGGCCGGGGCGTCCCAGGGGCCGCGCCGGATCGGGGGACCGTCGTCGTTCACGAGCTCGCCGCCGGGCGTTGGGCCGCCAGCCACAGGGTCAGCAGGGTCATCAGCTTCAGGGTCTTCGGCTCGACCGTGGTCACCAGCCGGACA